>NZ_JBITXT010000011.1:0-261178 GCF_044544865.1 Actinosynnema sp. NPDC053489
GCTGCGGGTGATGCGCCGCGGTCCGCGCCGGACACGGCCAGTGCGGGCACGCCTGCCGATCGGGACCGTGCCGCCCGCAGGCGTCGTCGCAGGGCGCGGGCTGCGGCGGCCGGGCTCGGCCGGTCCCGGGGCGGGCTGAGCAGCAAGGTCCACGCCGCGGTGGACGCCGCGGGGTTGCCGTTGGCGTTCGTGCTCACCCCCGGCCAGGCCGCGGACAGTCCGCAATTCCGGACGGTGCTGGACCGGATCCGGGTTCCCGGCCCGACCGGGCGGCCCCGCACCCGTCCGGACGCGGTGGCCGCGGACAAGGCGTACTCCTCCAAGGCCAACCGGGCCTACCTGCGCCGCCGCCGGATCACCGCGGTGATCCCGGAGAAGACCGACCAGCAGGCCAACCGCAGGAACAAGGGCTCCGCCGGAGGGCGGCCGGTATCCTTCGATCCCGTGCGCTACCGGCGGCGCAACACCGTCGAACGCTGCTTCCAGAAGATCAAGACATGGCGCGGCCTGGCCACCCGCTACGACAAGACACCGCAAAGCTACGAAGCAGGACTGCATCTACGAGGAGCGATCATGTGGCTGAAGACCCTGACCCCAACCACATGATCCGAACCCCAAACAGCTCCTAGGGCCCGCGACCGCTAGTCGCACACCGGCAGCAGCTCGGGCCGCTTGGGCGCCAACCCGTCGCCCATCGACTCGCCGCGCAACTGCCGCCCGATCCACGGCACGACGTGCTCCCGCGCCCACTTCAGGTCGTGCCGCCGCTGCGTCACCCAGTCCTCGCCGACCAGCGGCGGCCACGGGGTGTTCCACGCCTCGTCCGGCTCGAACCCCAGCACCTCGGCCGCCCGCAGCGCCACCCGCCGGTGCCCCTCGGGCGAGAGGTGCAGCCGGTCCGCGCTCCACGCCCGCCGGTCGTGCAGCACGGTCATCGACCACAGGTCGACCACCTTGCAGTGGTAGCGCTGCGCGACCGACCACAGGTGGGCGTTGTAGATCGCGATCTTCCCGCGCAACGAGCGCAGCAGCGGCGTGTGCTTCGGGTCGAACCCGGTGAAGATCAGCACCTCCGCGCCGGCCGCCCGCAGGTCGGCCACCGCGATCTCGTACACCTCGGCCAGCGCGTCGGCGTCGCTGCCGGGCACCAGGATGTCGTTGCCACCGCCGCACAGCGTGACCAGCTTCGGCTTCAGCGACGCGGCCAGCGGCACCTGCTCGTCGACGATCTCCTGGAGCATCTTGCCCCGGATGGCCAGGTTGGCGTACCGGAACCCGCGCTGCCTGGCCGAGATCATCGCGGCGAGCCGGTCGGCCCACCCCACGTAGGTGCCGTCGGGCGCCGGGTCGTCCATCCCCTCGGTGAAGCTGTCCCCCACTGCGACGAAGCTGTCGAGCCCTTCCATGCGTCCCTCCACATCCGCGCGGCACCCCCATGACCGCGCAGACCAGCATGCAACGCGACGTCCGCCCCGCGCCACCGCCGGTTGGCGACGCCGTTACCAAGGTGTCACCCATCGGCGCGAACCGGTGTCGGCAATGGGTGATTCACCGCGTTTGCCCGCCGGACGTGCGGCGCACATCACTCAGGACCGCGCCCCCACCGCCCGGTACCCCGCCCGCAACCGCGCCTCCGCCTCGGCCGACGCCCCGCCCGACACGGCGTCCAACCCCAGCAGCGCCGCGCCCACCACCGGCGGCACGTCCACCACCCGCACCCGCGCCCGCGGCGCGTCCACGCCCAACCGCCGCGCGACCGCGTCGACCACCACCTCACCCGTCCCGGTCAGCACCCCGCCCCCGAGCACCACGTCCACCGGCTCGGCCAGCAGCTCCAACCGCGTCAGCGACACCCGGGCCAGCAGCACGACCTCCTCCACCAGCCGGTCCACCACGGACCGCGCCACCGCGTCGCCTGCCGCCGCCACCTCGAACAGCAGCGGGCACAGGGCGTGCGGGTCGAACTCCACCTCGCCGAAGTGCAGCCGCCGCACGGCCTCGGCCAGCGTCGCCGTCCCGTAGTGGGCGGTCACCGCGTCCAGCAGCGCCGTCGGCTCGCCCCGCCCGTCCTCGGCCCGCACCGCCAGCCACAGCGCCTCCGACCCGAGGTGCCCGCCGCCGCCCCAGTCGCCGGAGATCCGGCCCAGCGCGGGGAACCGGTGCGTGCGCCCGTCCGGCGCGACGGCGACGCAGTTGATCCCGGCGCCGCACACCACGGCCACCCCGATCCCGTCCGCGGTGCCGGCCCGGAGCAGCGCGAAGGTGTCGTTGCCGACCACCGTCGTCGCCGACCAGCCGAGCGCCGAGATGGCCTCGCGCAGGTCCTCCTCCTCTTCGGGCAGGTCGGCCCCGGCCAGGTAGGCGGCGGTGTGCGCGGCGACGGGCCCGCCCCCCGCCACCCCCGCCCGCCGGGCCGCCTCGCGCACCAGCCCGTCGAACACCTCCAGGCTGCGCGCGAGGCCGACGTTCTGCGGGGAGGCGCCGGGCCCGAGCACGCGCGCCAGCACCCGCCCCGCCACGTCGACCAGCGCCACGGCGGTCTTGCTGTTGCCGCCGTCGATGGCGAGCACCCGGTCGGTCACGCCGATCCCCTCGCCCACGGCAGGAAGTCGGCGTTGCGCGCCAGCAGCTCGTCGGCGAGCCGCTCGGCCGGCGCGTGCTGCCCGATCAGCGGGTGCGCCAGCAGCGCGTCGGCCACCCGGTCGCGCCCGCCGCGCACCGCCGCGTCCAGCGCCAGGTGCTCGTAGGCCGTGACGTGCGCGATCAGCCCCGAGATCGTCGGCGGCACGGGGGGCACGGGCAGCGGTGTCGCGCCGCCGCCGTCCACCACCGCCGGCACCTCGATCACGGCGTCCGCGGGCAGGAACGGCAGCGTGCCGCCGTTGCGGACGTTCACGACGTGCTGCTCCGCGCCCGCGCCGCCGGTCAACGCGTGCACGAGCCGCACGGCCGCCTCCGAGTAGTACGCGCCGCCGCGCTGCGCGAGCTGTTCCGGCTTCGTCACCACGGACTCGTCCGCGTACAGGTCCAGCAGTTCCTTCTCCACGCCCGCCACGACCTCGGCGCGCGGCGGCGCGCTCTGCTGCTCGCGCACCACCTCGTCGTGGTCGTAGAAGTACTTGAGGTAGTACGACGGCACCATGCCCAACCGCCGCATCAGCGCCGCGGGCAGCCCGATGTGCCCGCTCACCGCGTCACCGTGCCGGTCCAGCAGCTCCGGCAGCCGGTCCACCCCGTCCACGAACACGCCGGTCTCCCAGCTCAGGTGGTTGAGCCCGACGTGCTCCAGCCGCACGGACCCCGGCTCGACCCCCAGCAGCGCCGAAGTCCAGCGCTGGAACGTGATGGCCACGTTGCACAGGCCGACCGCCCGGTGCCCCTCCTCGAGCAGCGCCCGGGTGACGATCCCGACCGGGTTGGTGAAGTTCACGATCCAGGTGTCGTCGCCGGCGACCTCCCGCACCCGCCGGGCGATGTCCAGCACCACGGGCACGGTCCGCAGCGCCTTGGCCAGCCCGCCCGCGCCCGTCGTCTCCTGCCCGACGCAGTCGCACGCCAGCGGGAACGTCTCGTCGACCGCCCGTGCCGCCTGGCCGCCCACCCGCAGCTGCAACAACACCGCCGACGCGCCGTCGACCCCGCGGTCCAGCGCCGTGGTGGTCGTCACCCGCGCGGAGTGCCCGGCGTGCTCCAGCATCCGCCGCGCGAACGCCCCGACGACCGCCAACCGCGACTCGTCGGGGTCGACCAGCGCGATCTCGTCCACGGCGAGGCCGGTGCGCCGCCCCGCGATCCCGTCGACCAGCTCCGGCGTGTAGGTCGACCCGCCACCGACAACGGTGAGCTTCACCCCTTGACCCCCGTGAATGTGATGCCCCGGACGAACGAGCGCTGCGCGAACGCGAACAGCACCACCGCCGGGACCATGATCAGCAACGTGACGGCCATGGCCAGGTTCCACTGCACGTGGTGCATGCCCTTGAAGCTCGACAGCGCCAGCGACAGCGTCCACCGGTCCGGCCTCTCGCTCGTGTAGAGCAGCGGTCCGAAGTAGTCGTTCCAGGTGTAGAGGAAGCAGAACAGCGCGGTCGCGGCGATGCCCGGCCGGGCCATCGGCACGACGACCCGCGCCAGCGCCTGGAACTCGCCGCACCCGTCCACCCGCGCCGCGTCCACGTAGGACTGCGGGATGGTGAGGATGAACTGGCGCAGCAGGAAGACGCTGAACGCGTCGAACAGGAAGTAGGGCGCGATCAGCGGCCACAGCGTGCCGGTCAGCCCGAGGCTCGACCACGTGTCGTACAGCGGCACGGCCACCACCTGCGGCGGCAGCATCATCGCGGCCACCACCAGCAGGAACGCGGTGTCGCGACCGCGCCAGCGCAGCTTGGCCAGCGCGTAGGCGGCCGGGATGGACGACAGCAGCATCCCGGCCGTCGCCAGCAGCGAGTACAGCATGCTGTTGCCCAGGTACCCCAGCAGCGGTGCCTTGTCGAAGACCTCCGCGAAGTTGTCCCAGTGCCACTCGCGCGGCCACAGGTCCTCCGTGAACGCCTGGCTGTCGGACATCACCGCCGTCAGCAGCACGAACACGATCGGCAGCGCGAACATCAGCGCCAGCGCCAGCCCGAGGCTGTGCACCGCCACCCAGTCGAGCGCCCGGCGCCACCGGATCGGCCTGGCCGCCGTCACGACGCCTCCTGGTGCGTCGCCCGGCGCATCCGCTGCACCAGCACCGCAGTGGCCGCGAAGGACACCGCGAACAGCACCGTCGCCATCGCCGCCGCGTACCCCATGTCGAAGTACCGGAAGCCCTGCGTGTAGAGCCACACCGGGAACGTCAGCGTGGAGTTCTCCGGGAACCCGAGCACCTTGGTCGACCCGGTGACGTCCGCCGAACCGCTGGCCGCCGACCCCGCCACCACGGCCTGCGTGAACAGCTGCAGCGCCAGGATGATCGAGTTCACCACCCCGAACGTCAGCACGGGCGCGATCGTCGGCAGCGTGACGTGCCACCACCGCCGCACCGGCCCCGCGCCGTCCAGCTCCGCGGCCTCGTACTGCTCCTGCGGCACGTCGAGGATCGCCGCCAGGATGATGATCATCAGGTCGCCGGACACCCACAGCACCACCGCCGCGATGCCCGGCTTGGCCCACACCGGGTCGGCGAACCACAGCGGCCCCTCGATCCCGAACCAGCCGAGCACGGCGTCCAGCGGGCCCTCGTTCGGCCGCAGGACCAGGAAGAACACCAGGGTCGCCGCGACCGGCGGCGCGAGGGACGGCAGGTAGCACAGCGTGCGGACCAGGCCCACGCCCGTCTTCAGCCGGGCGATCACCGACGCCACGCCCAGCGCGAACACCACGCGCGCGGCGGTCAGCACGACCACGAACCACAGCGTGTTGTAGACGGCCGTGCGGAACAGCTCGTCGGAGAACATGAACGCGTAGTTCTCCCAGCCGACCCACCGCGGCGGGTTGATCAGGTCGTACTCGGTGAACGAGAACCCGATCGTGGCGACCAGCGGGTAGCCGAAGAACAGGGCGAACCCGGTGATCGCGGGCGCGAGGAACGCGAGCACGGTCAGGCGGTGGCGGGTGCGGGCGCGGGACCGCCCCCTCGCGGGGGCGGTCGGCGCCACGTCCACGCGCGGCAGCGTGGCGGTCATCGCGTCACTTGCCGCTCTTCGCGATCCGGTCGTCGATCTGCCGGTCGACCTCGGCGAGGCCCGCCCGCAGGTCGGGCACCTTGCCGGCCTGCCACGAGGTGGCGAAGTCGCCGATCGCCTTGATGTGCGCGTCGCCGATGGGCGTGACCGGGTTGCCCTGGAGCTTGTCGGACGCGGCCAGGTCGATGAACGTCCGGAAGTTGTCGTCCACCTCCAGCCGCGGGTCGGCCAGGGCGGCCTTGGTGTGCGGGATGTTCTTGATCCCGTTGGCCAGGTCCACGATCGCCGTGGTGTCGAACGACAGGTGCTTGATCAGCTCCCAGGCCGCGCCGGGGTTCTTCGCGCCCTTCGGGATGCCCATGATCGTGCCCGCGGTGAAGCCGGTGCCGTACAGCTCGGGCTTGCTCGTCGGGAACGGCGCGGTGCCGAAGCGGACGTCCGGGGCCTGGTCCTGCAGGAACGCGGTCCGGTACTCGCCGTCGATCATCATGGCGATCTTGCGCTGGTGGAACGCGTGGTCGTTGGAGTACTGCTGGCCGAGGCCCGCGCGGAACCGCTCCAGGGCGTCGTGGCCGTAGAAGTCGACCAGCTCCTTCTGGAACCGGAGCATCTCCTCCCACTCCGGCGACGCCAGGCCCGACCTGCCGGCCGCGGTCTCCCACTTCGCGCCGAAGTGCGGCGCCCAGATCTGCGGGTTGTTGGCGTAGAACGGCATGCTGGGCAGGAAGCCCGCGACCTCGATCGAGCCGTCCGGTGCCCGCTTGGTGGTGCGCTTGGCGAAGTCCAGCAGCTCGGCCGTGGTCCTCGGTGGCGCGGTGATGCCCGCCTCGGCGAGCAGGTCCTTGTTGTAGTACAGCCCGTACACGTCGCTGAGCAGCGGCATCGCGCAGCGGGTGCCCTTGTACTCGGTGTAGGAGCGCACGGCGTCGGTGATCTGGCCGAGGTCGACGTCGTCGCGCTCCAGGTAGGGCTTGAGGTCCTGGAACGAGCCGCTGGAGCAGAACTGGCCGATGTTGTCGGTGGTGAACGACAGGGCCACGTCCGGCGGGTTGCCGCCGCGGATGCCCGCGGTGATCTTGTCGTCGTCCTGGCTGCCCTCGTGCCTGATCTCGGCGTTGGGGTACTTCGCCTTGAAGCTCTCCAGGGCCTTGGTGACCTCGTCCTGCTCGCGCCCGGAGTAGTTGCTCCAGACGGTCAGCGAGAACCGGTCGTCCCGGCCGGGCGCCGCCGCCGGTCCCGACTGCCCGGCCTGCCCGCCGGAGCCCGCCGCGCAAGCGGTGAGGGACACCGCGGCGGCCACGCACAACAACGCTGCGCGGTGGAGCTTGCGCATGTGCTCTCCTTCATGTCGACGTGCTCGACGCGGTCTGGTTCGGACCGCGGAAGGGCTCGGTCGTGGCGGCGGGCAGACCGAACACCTGTTCCCTGACCACCGACAGCGCCGCGTGCAGCGCGCCGGACCGGACCGGTTTCCCGGTCACCAGGGCGAGTCGGACGGGGGTGCGGGGCACCACCAGGCGGCGCAGCTCGGCGGCGACGAGGTCGGCGAGCGCGGTGCCGCCCGCCTGCGCGATCCCGCCGGAGAGCAGCACCAGTTCGGGGTCGAGGACGGCGACCACGTTCGCGACGCCGGTGGCGATGCGGCGGGCCAGGTCGGCCAGGAACTCCCGACCGGCCGGTCCCTCGCCCAGCGCCTTCTCCACGGCGGCCTGGCCCGTGCGGGCGGAGACGCCGTGCGCGCGGGCGAGCCGGGCGATGGCCGGGCTGTCGAGCAGGTCGCCGTACCGGCTGCCGGCGCGGTCGCCGCCCGTGTCGGCGTGCGCGTGGTCGGGGACGCGCATGGCGTCGATCTCGCCCGCGCCGCCGGTCGCGCCGCGCAGCAGCACGCCGTTGACGACGACGGCCGCGCCCACCGCGTCGGCGGGCCAGAGCAGGACGAAGTCCTTCACGCCCACGGCCCGGCCGGCGACCATCTCCTCCAGCGCGACCAGGTTGACGTCGTTCTCGACCGTCACGGAGGTGTCCAGCAGCGCGGCCAGCGCCTCGGGGATGTTCCGGTCCGCCCAGCCCGGCATGTGGGGTGCGTAGTTGAGGCGGCCCGTCGCCGGGTCCACCGCGCCGGGGCTGCCCACGACCACGTGGTGCAGGGCGTCGGTGGTGAGGCCGGCCTGCGCGGCGGCCTTCGTGACCGCGTCGCGGAACGCCTCCAGCACGTCGGTCCTCGGCATCGGCGCGCGGTGCTCGGTGAGCGTGGCGCCGGAGATGTCGGCGATGGCGATGTCGATCGCGTCGGGCGTGAGGTCGACGGCGGCGACGTGGGCCAGCGCGCCGTTGACCGTCCACAGCTGGGCGCGCGGGCCGCGTCCGCCGCCGCGCAGGCCGTTGCGCAGGACCGTGCCCTCGTCCTCCAGGCGGGTGAGGAGCTGCGCGGTGGCCGGTTTGGACAGTCCGATGATGCCTTCCAGCTCGGCCCTGGTGAGCGGTCCGTTGCGGAGCAACGCCTCGATGGCCGCGCGGTCGTTGATCTCGCGCAGCAGCCTCGGGCTCCCGGCTCGCATCGGCTCTCCTGTCTGTTAACTTTCCAGACGATTTCGGGAACGGTAGTGACGGGCCTCACGGGGGTCAATGCCCGAGACGGGTCCGTTACCTGGGTCGGGAGGCCCTCGGGCACTCTGGACGCATGACCGACACGCGTCAGGAGTCGCTGGCCTCACTGCTGGGCGGGCGGGGTGGTGCGCTGGACGCGTCGCTGCCGCCGCTGGCGTTCGTGCTGGGGTGGCTGCTGGGTGGGAACTCCGTCGCGGTCGGCGCGCTGGCGGCCGTCGTGTGCGGCGTGGTGGTGGGGGTGGTGCGGGTCGTTCGCGGTGGTCGGCCGCGGGCGCTGCTGGCGTCCGTCGCGCTGGTCGTGCTGGCGGCTTACGTGGCGCTGCGGACGGGGCGGGCGGAGGACTTCTTCCTCGTGCAGCTGTTCCTGAACGCGGCGTCGGCGTTGGTGTGGGCGGCGTCGATCGTGCTGCGGTGGCCGTTGCTGGGGGTGGTGGTGGGGGTGGTGACGGGTCAGAGGTTCCGCTGGCGGCGCGACCCGGACCTGCTCCGCGCGTACCGCTACGCGTCGTGGCCGTGGGTGGGCCAGTACCTGCTGCGCGTGCTGGTGTTCGGCGCCCTGTGGCTGGCCGGCGAGGTCGTGCTGCTGGGCGTCATGCGCGCCGCCCTGACCTGGCCGCTGCAACTCGCGTGCCTGGCCGTGAGCTGGTGGGTCCTCCGCCGAACCCTCCCACCCGACCACCCGGGCCTCCGCCACCCCCGCACCCCCTGACCCGTGTGTCGAACCCCCAGGTCTCGTGTGTCGAACCTTCGCGCCCCGTGTGTCGAACCTCCAGGACCCCCGAGTTCAACGTTCAGGACGGTCGGGCTCGGCGCCGCAGCTTCTGAGCGTTGAACTCGGGGGTCCTGAGCGTTCGACACACGAGACCTGAGCGTTCGACACACCAGGCTTGGAGGTTCGACACACGGGTCAGGTGGGGCGGGGGGCGGTGGGGCCCAGGAGTTTCGTGGCGGCCAGCCAGGCGGCGCCGGCGGCGCCGCCGGTGACGGCGGTGACCGGGGCCGCGGTGCGGGAGGCCAGTTCGCGCTTCAGGCGCGCGCCCAGGGGGTCGGCGTGGACCAGGCTGCCCACCAGCACGATCGGGGCGTGGTCGTCGGCCGGGCGGGCCGCCTGCGCCAGGTCCGCCAACGCCCGCACGGCGGCGGTGATGATCCGGTCCGCCGACGGCACGGCCGCGTGCGCCGTCACGAGCGGCGCGTAGGCCGCCAGGGCGATCGGCTCGGCCGCGTTCACCGCGGTGATCAACCGCCGCCGCCGGTCACGTCGGGGCAGGTCGCCGGGAACGCCCGCACGCGCCAGCACGGCCACCGCCAGGTCGTCCACCGCGTCGCGCTCCAACGCCACCAGCGCCGCCCGCACCGCCTCCCGACCCAGCCAGAACGCCGAACCCTCGTCACCCAGCAGCCACCCGTACCCGCCCACCGTCGACACCAGCTCGTGCTGCTCGATCCGCGCCGCGATCGACCCCGTCCCGGCCACCAGCACGGTCCCGTCCGGCGACGCCGTGCCGGTCGCGAACGCCGCCTCGCTGTCCGTGACGACCCGCAGTGGGCACCGCGGCCCGGCGTCGGCCCACGCCCGCTCGAACAGCGCCGCCACCGCCGGGTCGGTCAGCTTGCTCGACCCGGCCATGCCGAGCACGCCCGCCTCGACCTTCCCCGCGTCCAACCCGTCCAGCGCCGCCACCAACGCCCGCCGCACGTGCTCGGCGGCCACCTCCGGCGGGTGCGAGTTGGGGTTCGCCCCACCCGCCACCCCCGCGCCGAGCCGCGCGCCGTCCAGGTCGAGCACCAGCGCCCGGGTGCTGGTGCCGCCCGCGTCCAGACCAACCACGAAACCCATTCGCCCGAGTATGCCCAGCGCGGGCGAGGTCCGGCACGCCCAACCGGGTTGCGCCGGACCTCACCGCGCGGGAACGCCCCTCAGCCGACCCCTCAGCCGATCGGGACCAGCTGCGCCCGGCGGCCGGACGCGTTGTGGTGGTGCAGGAGCAGCAGGCTGCCCGCCGCCGCGCGCCGCACCCGCAGCACCGCACCCTCCTCCGCCGCGAACGTGACCCCGCCCTCGACCGCGAGCGCCGGCCGCAGCGGGTCGAACGTCATCGGCGTGTCGATCCGGTCCACGAACCCGTCGGCGTTGCCGGGAGCCGGGTAGCTGCCGGAGGTCACGACGGTGTACGTCACGGGCGCGCTGCCCGCCGCCGGGTCGATCCCCAGCGCGCTCAGCGCCACGGGCAGCACGACCACGTCGCTGTCCATCAGGTTGGTGTCCACGTCGCCGTACCGCCCGTTGAGCGGCTGCTCGTCGACGACCGCGCCGTCCGACACGCGCTCGGTCCGCGCCAGCCACACGTCCGCGGTCACGACGTCGCCGACCGACGGCTTCACGGCCCGCACGGTGTAGTCGGGCGTGCCGTCCCCGGTGGTGTCCAGCCGCACGGCGGGGCTGTTCGCGAGGCCGAGGGTCACCCAGTCGTGCCAGGTCACGACGCCGAACGCGAGCAGCCCCCCGGCCGAGGCCGCCCCGACGTAGCGCAGGTCGCCGCCCTTGGCGGAGCCGTTGACGGCGCACTCGGCCGGCACCTGGTCGTCACCGCAGTCGGGCAGCGGCGGGCTGGAGCCCTGCAGCTCGAACGCGCTGACCAGCGACCGGTACGCCTCGTCGCCCTCGCCCTGGTCCAGCGCGCGCCCGTCGAGCCGCACCGACCCGTCGCCGAGGTCGACGGCCGTCAGGTCCGACACCGGTTTCGGGGCCGCGTACACCGGCACCCGCAGCACCCGCCCGCCGGAGCGCACGAGCAGCCGCCCGGACGCCTCGGCGAGGAACTGCCGCGCCACGCCCGCCTGCACCTTCACGACCGTCGGGTCGGCGACCTTGCGCAGCTCCCCCGGGGTGACGGTCAGCTCCACCTCGACCGTCCCGGTCCCGCCGGGCGGCAGGGCGAGCACGGCCGGCCGCACGTCGATCCGCGCGCCGGGCACGGTGGTCGCGTCGTCGTAGGTCACGCGCGCCGTGCGACCCCGCGGCGACTTGTTCACCACCTTCACGGTCTTGCGCGCGGTCAGCGGCTCACCGGCCTCGACCGGCCCGAACGACACGCCCACCGCGCCGGGGTCGTCGGCGACCATGGCCAGCAGGTCGGTGCCCACCGCGTCGAGCGCGTCGACCCGGCCCGCGCCGACGCGCATCGGGGCCTCGGGCGTGCCGGTGGTGTGGTCGTCGCCGTCGGTGACCTCGCCGCCCGCGGTGTTCATGATGGCGGCCTTGACCTCCTCGACCGTCCACTCCGGACGCGCCTCGCGCACGAGGGCCGCGATGCCCGCCACGTGCGGCGCGGCCATCGACGTGCCGCCCATGGTCACCGCGTCCGCGCCCGTGCCGAAGGCGGCGGAGGAGATCGTGTCGCCGGGCGCGGCGACGTCCGGCTTGGCCGCCGTCGCGCCGCGCGACCCGCGGGAGGACGAGGGCGTGATGGTGTCGGCCAACGTCGGCGTCATCGTCGGCACGGCGTTGCGCAGCGAGCCGAGCATCCGCACCCTGAGCGTGCCCTCGGCGAACGCGGGCCGCACGGCGTCGGTGGACGCGCGGGTGAACTGGAACACCGGGACGCCCGCGTTGCCGGCGATGCCCGCCTTGAAGTGGTCGCTGGTGGCGGGCAGCAGCACGCCCGCCGCGCCGGCCGCCTGGGCGTGGTCGGTGCGCGGGGTGGAGCCGCACGCCCGGGTCGCGTCGTCCTCGTCCCACTCCAGCCAGACGAACTTCCCGCGCAGGTCGTCGGCGATCGGCGCGCACCCGTCGGGGTTCTTCGGGTCGGACACCGGCACGACGGGCAGCTCCAGGTCCAGCGACGCGTAGCCGGGGTAGTTCTTGCTGTACTGCCCGGCCCGCCGGGTGCCGGCCGCCTCGACCCCGTCGAGCACCTCGTACGCGTCCCGCGCGTTCGCCACGGCCAGCGCCTCGGGCGCGTTGGCGGGCGAGCCGCCGACGTCGTAGAGGTCACCGCCGTTGCCGGCCGCCGCGACGACCACCACGCCGTGCTCCACGGCCTTGCGCACGAACAGGCCGTCGGGGTCGTCCTGGCCGCTGAAGTCGCCGCCCAGCGACAGGTTCACCACGTCGAGCCGGTCGGCGAGGTCGCCGTCGCCGTCCGGGTCCAGCGACCAGTCCAGCGCCTGGCCCACCAGGTCGGTGGAACCGGTGCAGCCGAACACCTTCAGCGCGTACAGCGAGGCCTTGGGCGCGACGCCGGGACCGACCCTGAGACCGGTCAGGGCCTCGGGCGTCAACGCCGGGTAGTCGCCGGTGAAGGTGGTGCCGTCGGCGTTCTCGCCGTACCCGGCGGCCGTGCCGGCGACGTGGGTGCCGTGGCCGTGGCAGTCCAGGGGGTTGGGGTCGGGCACGGGCACCGCGGTCTCGGGCTTGGTGGAGTCGTAGGCGTCGCCCGCGAAGTCGTGGCCGCCGACGACCTTGGCGGTGGGCGTCCACGGCGCGGTGCGGTCGACGGCCTGGTAGGCGGCGGTGGTGCCGGGGCCGCCGAAGTCGGCGTGGGTGTAGTCGATGCCGGTGTCGACGATCCCGATGCGCAGGCCCTCGCCGTACCGGCCGGTGTCGTGCCACACGCGCGCGGCCCGGGTGAGCTGGACCGCCCCGGCGTTGCGCACGGACTTCGGCACGGTCAGCCGCACGGACCGGACCTCGGGCAGCGCGGCCACCGCGCGCAGGCTCGCCGCGTCGGCGCTCACCACCAGGCCCGGCACGGCGTTGCGGGTCTCGGCGACCCGGCGGGTGGCCCCGTCCCGGCCGCGCAACGCCGTCAGCACCCGGTCGGCCTGCCCGTCGGCGCGCCGCCGGGCGGCCCGTGCCGCGGCGGCCGGGTCACCGCCGCGCGCCTTCTCGTCGCCGTACGCCCGGGCCGCCGGGGTGGCGGCCAGCTCGACGAACGCGGTGACGGGACCGGCGGCCCGGGCGAGGGTCGCGCCCACCCGCTCGGTCGACCCGCCGCGGGCGTGGTGGGCGCCGGTCGGCGGCAGCGGCCGGGCGGCCCGGTCGGTGCCGGTCGCGGTGCCGGTGCCGACGAGGAGCGTGCCGAGCAGTGCGGTGGCGGCGGCGGAGGCCCACACCGCGCGGTGGAGTGACATCGAGACCTTTCGTGAGTGGGATTCATCGGACCACTACCCGGACTACCTCTAGACGGAGTGGTCGAAGACGGCTATACATCCGATCTATCGACCGGTTGTGGAGGAGGACCTGCCGTGCAGCTGCTGCGCCTGGGACCGTCGGGTGCCGAACGGCCCGCCGTCCGCGCCGACGACGGCGTGACGTACGACCTGACCCCGGTGACCGACGACGTGACCGGTGCGTTCCTGGCCGCCGACGGCATCGCCCGCACCCGCGCGGCGCTCGCCGCCGGGGAACTCCACCCGATCGTGGTGGAGGGGACGCGCGTCGGACCGCCGGTCGCGGGCGTGGGCAAGATCGTCTGCATCGGCCTCAACTACCGCGACCACGCCGAGGAGACCGGGCAGCCGGCGCCCACCGAGCCGGTCGTGTTCCTCAAGGCGGCCGACACCATCGTCGGGCCCGACGACGAGGTGCTGGTGCCGCGCGACTCGGTCAAGACCGACTGGGAGGTCGAGCTGGCCGTGGTCATCGGCCGCACGGCCCGGTACCTGGGCTCCGCCGAGGAGGCGCTGACCTGCGTCGCCGGGTACGCGCTGTCCCACGACGTCAGCGAGCGCGAGTTCCAGCTCGAGCGCGGCGGGCAGTGGGACAAGGGCAAGAACTGCGAGACGTTCAACCCGCTCGGACCCTTCCTCGTGCCTGCGGACGAGGTCGGCGACCCGCAGGCGCTGGGCATGCGGCTGTGGGTCAACGGGGTGCCGCGGCAGGACTCCTCGACCAAGAACATGATCTTCCCGGTGGCCGAGCTGGTCCGCTACCTGAGCCGGTTCCTCGTCCTCCGACCGGGGGACGTGATCAACACCGGCACGCCGGCGGGCGTCGCGCTCGGCCAACCCGAGCCGAAGCCGTACCTGCGGGCGGGCGACGTGGTGGAGCTGGAGATCGACGGGCTGGGCAGGCAGCGGCAGACGCTCGGGCAGGCGTGATGGCCGCCGGGAGGGACCGGATCGTCGCGCTGGACGTGCTCGACGTGCGGTTCCCGACCTCGCGCGAGCTGGACGGCTCGGACGCGATGAACCCCGACCCCGACTACTCCGCGGCCTACGTCGTGCTGCGCACGTCGGCCGGCCCGCACGGCTACGGGCTGGCGTTCACCATCGGCCGGGGCAACGACGTGCAGGCCGCCGCGATCCGGTCGTTGGCCCACCACGTGGTCGGCCGCGCCGTGCCGGAGACGGCCACCGACCTGGCCGCGCTGTCCGCGGACCTGGTCGGCGACTCGCAGCTGCGGTGGCTGGGCCCGGAGAAGGGCGTGGCGCACATGGCGCTCGGCGCGGTCGTCAACGCGGCCTGGGACCTGGCGTCGCGGCGCGCGGGGCTGCCGCTGTGGCGGTTCCTGTCGGGCATGACCCCGGAGGAGATCGTCGGCCTGGTCGACTTCCGGTACCTGTCCGACGCGCTCACGCCGGACGAGGCGCTGGAGATCCTGCGGCGCACCGAGCCGGGGCGGGCCGAGCGCGCCGCCGCCCTGGTCCGGGACGGCTACCCCGCCTACACGACCTCACCGGGCTGGCTGGGCTACTCCGACGAGAAGCTGGCCGACCTGGCCAGGCGGGCGGTGGCCGACGGCTTCGACATGATCAAGCTGAAGGTCGGCGGCGACCTGGGCGACGACGTGCGGCGGCTGGGGCTGGCCCGCGAGGTCGTCGGCCCGGACGTGCGCATCGCCGTGGACGCCAACCAGCGGTGGGACGTCGACACGGCCATCGCGTGGGTGCGCGAGCTGGCGCCGTTCGACCCGTACTGGGTCGAGGAGCCCACGTCGCCGGACGACGTGCTGGCGCACGGCGCGATCGCCAGGGCGGTGGGCCCGATCAGGGTCGCCACCGGTGAGCACGTGCAGAACCGGGTGGTGTTCAAGCAGCTGTTGCAGGCACGGGCCGTGGACGTGGTGCAGCTGGACGCGTGCCGGGTCGGCGGGGTGAACGAGAACGTGGCGATCCTGCTGCTCGCGGCGAAGTTCGGCGTGCCGGTGTGCCCGCACGCGGGCGGCGTCGGCCTGTGCGAGCTGGTCCGGCACCTGGCGATGGCCGACCTGGTGGCCGTGTCCGGCACCGCCGAGGGGCGCGTCATCGAGTGGGTCGACCACCTGCACGAGCACTTCACCGACCCCGCGGTGGTCCGCGGCGGCCGGTACCTCGCGCCCGCCGAGCCCGGCTTCTCGGCCCGGCTGCGCGAGGAGTCGTTGACCGAGTACCGGTTCCCGGACGGTCCCGCGTGGACCGGGGTGGAGGACGGGTGAGCGAGTTCGAGGGGCTGGTCGCGGTGGTGACCGGCGGCGCGTCGGGCATCGGCCTGGCGACCGCGCGGCTGCTGGCCGCGCGCGGCGCGACGGCGGTGGCGCTGGACCTGGACCCCCGGGTCGAGCCGCCGCTGCACGGCATCCGGGCGGACGTCTCCGACGACACCTCGGTGCGCGCCGCGGTGGACGAGGTGGTCGGGCGGTTCGGGCGGCTCGACGTGGTGGTGAACAACGCGGGCGTCGGCGCGCAGGGCGACGTGACCGCGAACCCCGACGAGGAGTGGCTGCGGGTGCTGGACGTGAACGTGGTCGGCATGGCCCGCGTCGCCCGCGCCGCGCTGCCGCACCTGCGCCGGTCGCCCGCCGCGGCGATCGTCAACACCGGCTCGATCGCGGCCTGGGCCGGGCTGCCGCAGCGCGCGCTGTACTCGGCGAGCAAGGGCGCGGTGCACGCGTTGACGCTGGCCATGGCCGCGGACTACGTGCGGGAGGGCATCCGCGTGAACGCGGTCGCGCCCGGCACGGCGGACACCCCGTGGGTGGGCCGCCTGCTCGACTCGGCGCCGGACCCGGCCGCCGAGCGGGCCGCGCTGGAGGCCAGGCAGCCGCACGGGCGGCTGGTGTCGGCGGACGAGGTCGCGGGCGCCATCGCCTACCTGGCCGGTCCGCTCTCCGCCTCCACCACCGGGACCGTCCTCGCGGTCGACGGCGGCATGCACGGGCTGCGGTTGCGCCCGAAACCCCAGTGACCAGGAACGAGGGACCATGAAGCGTCGCAGCATCCCCACCGTCGCGGTGTGCCTCGCGCTTGCCACCGCCTGCGGCTCCGCGGGCACGACCGGGCCGTCCGCCGGCGTCGGCCCGATCGGCGTCGACCACCCGCGCGCCGACTCCGACTTCTGGAACTCCTACATCAAGTACGTCCCGGAGAAGGCGCGGTCGCTGGGCGTCTCCCTCATGCCGCCCACCAACTCCCAGAACAAGGTCGAGAACCTGGTGGCGAACGTCCAGTCGCTGCAGAGCCAGGGCGCGAAGGCGATCGTCATGGCGCCGCAGGACACCGGCGCCATCGCGTCCACCATGGACCGGTTGGGCAAGGCGAGGATCCCGGTGGTCACCGTGGACACGCGGCCCGACCGCGGCGGCGCGTACATGGTGGTGCGCGCGGACAACAAGGCCTACGGCGAGAAGGCGTGCGGGTTCCTCGGCGACGCGCTGGGCGGCAAGGGCAAGGTGGTCGAGTTCCAGGGCTCGCTGTCGTCGGTGAACGGCCGGGACCGGTCCGAGGCGTTCGCCGCCTGCATGCGCCGCGACTACCCGGGCATCACGGTGTTCGAGGAGCCCACCGACTGGGAGGGCACGAAGGCGTCGGCCGCGCTGCAGACCCGCCTGGCCCAGCACCCCGACGTCAACGGCATCTACATGCAGGCCGGCGGCGTGTTCCTCGCGCCGACGCTCCAGGTCCTGCGCCAGCGCGGCCTGCTGGTGCCGCCGGAGGACCCGAAGCACGTGGTGGTCGTGTCCAACGACGGCATCCCCCAGGAGCTGGAGGCGATCCGCAAGGGCGAGATCGACGCGACCGTCTCGCAGCCCGCCGACCTGTACGCGGAGTGGGCCCTGTTCTACGCCAAGGCCGCGGTCGAGGGGAAGGTCTTCGGACCGGGCAGGACCGACCACGGCAGCGAGATCGTCGACGTCGGCGGGGGACAGCTGGAGGACCAGCTGCCCGCCCCGCTGATCACCCGGGAGAACGTGGACGACGACGCCTTCTGGGGCAACCGGGCCGGGTCGTGATGTTCGCGGTCGAGGCGACGGGCGTCACGCAGCGGTTCGGGCGCACGGTGGCGTTGGACGACGTGGGCATCCGGGTGCGCGAGGGCGAGGTGCACGCGCTGGTGGGCCGCAACGGCGCGGGCAAGTCGACGCTGGTGTCGGTGCTGACGGGGATGCGGGCGCCGGACGCGGGCGAGGTGCGGTTCTTCGGCGAGCCCGCGCCGCCGGTGGCCGACCGGGCGGCGTGGCGGGCCCGCGTGTCGTGCGTCTACCAGCGGTCCTCGGTGGTGCCGGACCTGACGGTCGCGGAGAACCTGTTCCTCAACCGGCAGGGGGCGCTCGTGCGCTGGTCGCGGCTGCGCCGGCGGGCCGCGGAGCTGCTGGAGCAGTACGACGTGGCCGTGCCGCCGGACGCCCTGGTGGCCGACCTGACCGTGGAGCAGCGGCAGCTCGTCGAGATCGCGCGGGCGCTGTCGGCCGGCGCGCGGCTGATCGTGCTGGACGAGCCGACCGCGCAGCTCGACGGGCCCGCGATCGAGCGGCTGTTCGAGCGGATGCGGTCCCTGCGCGACGGCGGGGTGGCGTTCCTGTTCATCTCCCACCACCTCCAGGAGGTCTACGAGGTGTGCCAGACCGTGACGGTGTACCGGGACGCGCGGCACGTCGTGACCGCGCCGGTCGCCGACCTGCCGAAACCCCGGCTGATCGAGGCGATGACGGGCGACCCGGGCGGGTTGGCCGTGCCGGGCGCGTCGGGGCGCGGGCCGGTGGGGGAGGAGGTGCTGGCGGTGCGGGAGCTGTCCGGCGAGGCGTTCTCCGCCGTGTCGCTGACCGTGCGGGCCGGCGAGGTCGTCGGGTTGGCGGGCAGCGCGTCCAGCGGCAAGCACCAGTTCGCGGAGACCGTGTACGGGCTGCGGCGCGCGTCGGGCGGTTCGGTGTCGGTGCGGGGCGTGCCGGTGCGGGACGTGCCGAGCGCGCTGCGCGCCGGGATCGGGTGCGTGCCGCGGGACCGGCACCGGCAGGGGTTGGTGCCGGACCTGGGCATCGCGGAGAACGCGCGGCTGGGCGTGCTGGACCGGGTCGTGCGGCGCGGGGCGTTGCGCGAGGCCGGGCGGGCCGCGATCGCCGCCTACGACATCAAGGCCGACGACCCGGCGCGGCCGGTGTCCGACCTGTCCGGGGGCAACCAGCAGAAGGTCGTGATGGCGCGGGCGCTGGCCGCCGACCCGGCCGTGCTGGTGCTGCTCAACCCGACCGCCGGGGTGGACGTGAAGTCGAAGGAGTCGCTGCTCGGCGTGGTGGACGCGCGGGCGCGGGCGGGCACGGCGGCGGTCGTCGTGTCCGACGAGCTGGACGACCTGCGGGTGTGCGACCGGGTGCTGGTGCTGTTCCACGGCCGCGTGGTGGGCGAGTTCGGGCGCGGCTGGTCGGACCGGGAGCTGATCGCCGCCGTGGAGGGGATGGGCCGATGACCGGGCGGCTCGCGTCACGGCGGTCACCGGAGGGCCGCGCTCCCCTCGACCGATCCCCGTCGGGTCGATCCTTGGCCGGCCGATCCCTGTTGGGCCGATCCCTGTTGGGCCGCTACCAGCACCTGGCCCTGGTGCCCGCGATCGTCGTGCTGCTGGCCGTGGGCGCGGCCGTCAGCCCGATCTTCCTCACCGCGGACAACCTCGTCGCCGTGCTCCAGCAGCAGAGCGAGCTGTCGCTGCTGGTGCTCGGGGAGGCGTTGATCCTGATCGCCGGGAAGATGGACCTGTCGCTGGAGTCGACCATCGGCATCGCGCCCGCGCTGGCGATCGCCCTGGTCATCCCGGCGGGGTCCAACGGCCTCGGCGTGGAGCTGGGCGCGTGGACGGCGATCCCGGTGTGCCTGCTGGTGGGCGCGCTGGTCGGCGCGGTCAACGGGTTGCTGGTCCTGCGGCTGGGCCTGTCCGGGTTCATGGTGACGCTCGGGATGCTGACCCTGCTGCGGGGCCTGCAGGAGGCGCTGACCAAGGGGCAGACGCTGTTCGACGTGCCGGAGTCGTTCCTGTACCTGGGCGCGGCGACGTGGCTGGGGCTGCCGGCGGCGGTGTGGGTGTGCGCGCTGCTCTTCGCGGCCGGCATCTGGGCGTTGGGCTACCTGCGGCAGGGGCGCGCGCTGTACGCCGTGGGCGGCAACAAGGAGGCCGCGCGTGCGGCGGGCATCCGGGTCGACCGGGTCGTGTGGGTGGTGCTCGTCATCGGTGGTGTGCTGGCGGCCGTGGCGGGCATCCTGATGACCGGGCGGCTGGGCACGGTCGCCGTGACGCAGGGCGACGGGATGATCTTCAAGGTGTTCGCGGCGGCGGTGATCGGCGGCATCTCGCTCCAGGGCGGGCGGGGCACGCTGGTGGGCGCGCTGTTCGGCGTGCTGCTGCTCGGGCTGGTGGAGAACATCCTGCGGCTGCTCAGCGTCAGCGGGTTCTACATCAACGCGTCGTACGGCGCGGTGATCATCGTGGCGCTGGTGGTGACCAGGTTCGCCACGGGGAAGGCGCAGGAGTGATCCCCCTGTCCCCCTTGGGGTTCGGCGGCGGGCCGATCGGCAACCTGTTCGCCGAGGTGTCCGATGTGGACGCCCTCGGCGCGCTGGAGGCCGCGTGGGACGTCGGCGTGCGGTACTTCGACACCGCGCCGCACTACGGCCTGGGGCTGTCCGAGCGGCGGGTGGGCGCGTTCCTCGCGGGCCGGCCGCGCGACGAGTTCGTGGTGTCCACGAAGGTGGGCCGGGTGCTGAAGCCCGCGCCCGGCGACGGGGACGACCTGGCGAACGGGTTCGCGGTGCCCGCCGCCGCCCGGCGGCGCTGGGACTTCAGCGCGGACGGCGTGCGGCGGTCGTTGGAGTCCTCCCTGGACCGGCTCGGCCTCGACCGGGTGGACGTGGTGTACGTGCACGACCCCGACGAGCACTGGGAGCAGGCCGTGTCGCAGGCCGTGCCCGCGCTGCTCGCGCTGCGGTCGGAGGGCGTGGTCGGCGCGGTCGGGGTCGGCATGAACCAGTGGGAGATGCCGGCGCGGTTCGTGCGCGAGGCGGACCTGGACGTGGTGCTGCTCGCCGGTCGCTACACGCTGCTGGACCGGTCCGGGGAGGAGCTGCTCGACCTGTGCGCCGAACGAGGGGTGGCCGTGGTGGCGGCGGGGGTGTTCAACTCCGGCCTGCTGGCCCGGCCGGAGGTGGGCGGCACCTACGACTACCGGGCCGCGCCGCCGGAGCTGGTGGAGCGGGCCCGGCGGATCGCCTCGGTGTGCGAGCGGCACGGCGTGACCCTGCCGCAGGCGGCCGTGCGGTTCCCGACGCGCCACCCGGCCGTGGTGTCGGTGCTGCTGGGCGTGCGCTCGGCCGCCGAGATGCGCGCCAACGCCGCCGCCTTCGCCACCCCCGTCCCCGACCACCTCTGGCCCGCCCTCCCGTGAGTCCCACGTTCGCGCCCCGTGTGTCGTCCCCTCGCGTCTCGTGAGTCCTACGTTCAGAGCCCGAGAGTCCTACGTTCAGGTCGCGTGAGTCCTACGTTCGGGACCCCCGAGTTCAACGCCCGGCGCACGGCCGCCGGCGTCACGCCAGGTCGGACAGCCACTGCTCGACGCCGGCCACGTGCACCGTGGACCAGGAGCGGGCCAGCTCGGGCTGGCGGGCGGCCAGCGCGTCGACGATGGCCCGGTGCTCGGCCACGGTCCGGTCCACCGCCCCGGCCTGCGTGATGCCCCGCCAGATCCGCACCCGCACGGTCGGGCCGGCGAGCGTGTCCAGCAGCCGGGCCAGGTAGGCGTTGCCGGAGCCCTGGGCGATGGCCCGGTGGAACTCCAGGTCGTGCTCGACCAGCTCCTCCACCGACCCGGCGGACTCGGCGGCGTCGCACAGCGCCCGCAGCGCCGCGACCTCGTCCGGCCCGACGCGCTGGGCCGCCATCGCCGCCGCGGCCGGTTCCAGGATGCGGCGCACCTGGAGCACCTCCAGCACGGAGTCCTCGCCGCGGTGCAGGTCCAGCACGAACGACAGCGCGCCGAGCAGGTCGTCGGCACGCAGGCTGGACACGTAGGTCCCGTCGCCCTGCCGCACGTCCAGCACCCTGACCAGCGACAACGCCTTGACCGCCTCGCGCAGCGAGTTCCGCGACAGCCCCAGCCGCTCGGCCAGGTCCGCCTCGCGCGGCAGTCGGTCGCCCGGCTTGAGCTCGCCCGAGACGATCATCTCCTTGACGCGCAGGATCGCGTCGTCGGTAACTGCCACGGCGGCCCTCGACTCGTCAGCTAGACCTCGGATGTCTGGCGCCAAGTATGGGCCACGGCGAAGCGCCGCGCGGACGGCCCACACCGTGCGGCGAAACATTCACCTCTCGTTACTCCATTCGGTTATCTTATAACCAAACGTGACGTCGTCCACAAATTCCGGCCATAATGGTCTGGACCATTTGAGGAGGGACCTTGGACACGGTTGTCGCAGCTCCGCGAGCACTGCTCGGTCGGACCATCACCGGTCCTGTCAGCCTGAGGATCAGCGCGGGCCGGATCGTCGAGGTGATCACGGGCTCACCGCCCGAGGGTGCCGAGGTGATGGCGGACGGCCTGCTCACCCCGGGCCTGGTGGACGTGCAGGTCAACGGTGCGGTCGGCGTCGATTTCGCCGAGGTCGACCCCCAGGGCATGGCCGCAGTCGCGAGAGCGCTCCCACGAACGGGGGTGACCCGGTTCCTGCCCACCCTGATCACCGCGCCGGTGCCGGTCGCCGTCCGCCAGGCGCACGCCGTGCTGGAGGCCGCGGCCACCCTGCCGCCGCACGCGGGCGCCAAGCCGCTCGGCGTGCACCTGGAGGGGCCGTTCCTGTCGCCGAAGCGCGCGGGGGTGCACGACCCGGCGTTCATGGTGCCGCCCGGGCAGGCCGAGCTGGACGTGCTGCTGGGCGACGAGGTGCTGCGCCGCGCGTTGCGCATGGTGACGCTGGCGCCCGAGCAGCCCGGTGGCATGGACGCCGTGCGGCGGCTCGCGGCGGCGGGCGTGCTGGTCGCGGTGGGCCACAGCGACGCGACGGGCGAGCAGACCCGTGCGGCGGCGGAGGCGGGGGCGCGCATGGTGACGCACCTGTTCAACGCGCAGCGGCCGCTGGGCCACCGCGAGCCGGGCGTGCCGGGCGTGGCGCTGGTGGACGACCGGTTCACGCTGGGCCTGATCGCGGACCTGGCGCACGTCGGCCCGGACGTCTGCCGACTGGTCTTCAACGCCGCCGGCCACCGGGTCGCGCTGGTCACGGACGCCGTGGCCGCCGCCGGCATGCCGCCGGGCCGCTACCAGCTCGGCGGCGCGGACGTGGTGCTGGCCGAGGACGGCGTGCCGCGTTCGCCGGAGGGCACGATCGCGGGCAGCGCGCTGACGCTGGACCGGGCCGTGCGCAACATCGTGTCGGTGGGGGTGGACCCGGCGGCCGCGCTGGCGGCGGCGACCATCGTGCCGGCGGACGTGATCGGCGAGCCGACGTTGGGCCGGCTGGAGCCCGGCGCGGTGGCCGATCTCGTCTGGTGGGACGACGACCTGCGTCCGCGCAAGGTCTGGGTGGACGGCGAGGTGGCGTTCGACCGCGAGGCGGTGCTGGAGAACGCCCCGGTCGGGGTGGCCGCGGCGGGCCAGTGACCCGATGACGCGAGAGGCCCGAGGAGCGATTCCTCGGGCCTCTCGCGTTCTGAGCGTTGAATTCGGGGGTCCTGGACGTAGGACTCTCGGGTCCCGAACGTAGGACTCTCGGGACCTGAGCGTACGACTCACGAGACCTGAGGGGACGACTCACGCGAACTGGGGGATGGGCTCGCGCCGGGGGTGGGTCAGCGGGTGCGGGTGACCTTGTTCAGGCCGCGCGGGTTGTCCGGGTCGCCGCCGCGGGCCAGGGCCAGGCCGTGGGCCAGGCGCTGCACCGGCAGGATCTCCAGGATCGGCGCGACCTCCTCGGCGGTCTCGGCGACCGGCACGCGCAGCGCGGCGGAGACCTTGTCCGACGCCGAACCGACCGCCAGCACGTCCGCACCGCGCCCGTGCACGGCGTCCAGCACGTCGTGCAGCGCC
This sequence comes from Actinosynnema sp. NPDC053489, assembly GCF_044544865.1. Taxonomy (NCBI): domain Bacteria; kingdom Bacillati; phylum Actinomycetota; class Actinomycetes; order Pseudonocardiales; family Pseudonocardiaceae; genus Actinosynnema; species Actinosynnema sp. NPDC053489. The sequence continues at coordinate 23,543 of NZ_JBITXT010000011.1, forward strand.
TCACCGCCCTTGCCGGCGCTGGTCACCGCCAGCACGGCCGTCTCGGCGTCCACGGCCGCCACGGGCCCGTGCAGCAGGTCCGCCCCGCTGTACGCCCGCGCCGCCAGGTAGGACGTCTCGGCCAGCTTCAGCGCCGACTCCAGCGCCGTGGGCAGCGAGAAGCCGCGCCCGGTGGTCAGCACCCGGTCCACGAACCGGTACCGCTGCACCGCCTCGGCCACCGCGTCCGCCGACGCGTCCAGCGTCGACCGGGCCAGGTCGCCCAACCGCGCCGCGGCCGACCCGTCCCCGCCCCGGATGGCGTCCACCAGCAGGTACAGCGCCAGCAGCGTGGCCGAGTACGTCTTCGTCGCCGCCACGGCCTGCTCCACGCCCGCGCCGACGTCCACCGACAGCTCGGCCGCGCCGTTCAACGGCGAGGAGGCCGTGTTGGTCACCGCCACGGTCAACGCGCCGCGGGCGCGCGCCGACTCGGTCACCTCCAGCAGGTCCGGCGACCCGCCCGACTGCGACACGGCGACCAGCAGCACGTCCCGCAGGTCCGGCCGGGCCCCGTACAGCGTGGTCGTGGACGGGGACACCAGCCCGGCGGGCAGCTCCAGCAGCACCTCGGTGAGGTACTTGGCGTACAGCGCCGCGTGGTCGCTGGACCCCCGCGCCGCCAGCAGCACGAACCGCGGCCGGCGTTCGGCGATCACGGAGGCGACCGACGCGATGGCGTCCCGCCGGGCGTGCAGGTCGGCGAAGATGCCCGGCTGCTGGTCGATCTCGGCCGCCATGTGCCTGCCGGGCTGGTGGTCGGTCATCGCTGTTCCCCTGTCGGTTCGGGTGCTAGAGGGCGGCGGCGATCCGCTCGGCCGCGGCCCGCAGGCACACCCGGGCGCCGCCGTGGGTGTCCACGCGGGCGACAGCGCCCAGGTCGGGACCCGGCACGCCCGTCTCGACGTGCACAAGGTCTAGACCAATACTAGCGAGTGACGACACCAGCTCGCGAGCCCACGCGTGGCGGTGTGCCTCACGCGTCACCACGACCACCGGGCGCCCCGCGGCCAGCGCCGCGATCTCCCCGGCCGACGTCGCCGCGACCACCTCGGTGCCCGGCACCAGCTCCACCAGGTACGGCCCGAGGCCCCACGGCACGTCGCCGACCGCGATCGACGGCTCCACCGCCAGGTCCACGACCACCGGCGGCCCGGACAGCGCCAGCTCGCCCCGCACCTCCAGCGCCCGCCGCGCCGCGATCAGCCCCAACGCCGGGTCGTGCGCGTCCACCGGACCGGGGGGCGTGCCCAGCGCGGCCGTCCGCCGCGCCGCCTCCTCCAGCCGCTCGACCGGCAGCGCGCCCGACTCGACGGCCGCCACGATGCTGTCCACCAGCCACCGCAGCCCGTCGTCGTCCAACGGCTCCCCGCCCAGGCACAGCGCGTCCACGCCGGCCGCCAGCGCCCGCACGGAGCCCTCCGCGAGGTCGCCGCCGACGGCCTTCATGTCCAGCCCGTCGGTGATGACCGCCCCGGTGAACCCCAGCTCCTCCCGCAGCACGCGCACGGCCTGCGGGTTCAGCGTCGCCGGCTGCTCGCCCCACTCCGGCACGACGAGGTGCCCGGTCATGATCGACCGCACGCCCGCCGCCACGGCCGCCCGGAACGGCACGAACTCCACCGCCGCCAGCTCGGCCACCGTGCGCGGCAGCACCGGCAGCGCCGCGTGCGAGTCCACCGTGGACGCGCCGTGACCGGGGAAGTGCTTGGCGCACGCCGCCACCCCGACCGCCTGCATGCCCTCGACGAACGCCGCCACGTGCGCGCCCGCGACCGCCGGGTCCGACCCGAACGACCGCACGCCGATCACCGGGTCGTCCAGCGTCAGCACGAGGTCCGCCGACGGCGCGAGGTCCAGGCTGACCCCGGTCGCCGCCAGCCGCGCCCCGATCGACGCGGCCACCGCCCGGGTGAGCGCGACGTCGTCCGCCGCGCCCAGCGCGTGGTTGCCGGGCACCTCCGACCCGCGGCCCGCGTCGAGCCGCGTGACGTCGCCGCCCTCCTCGTCGATGCCGATCACGACGTCGGCGCGCGCACCCCGCAACCGCGCGTTCAACGCCGTGACCTGCTCGTCGTCCACCACGTTCCGCCCGAACAGCACCACACCGCCGAGCCCGTCGGCCACCCTGGCCAGCAGCCAGTCCGGCGCGGTGGTCCCGTGGAACCCCGGCAGCAGCACACCCGACGCGAGCCGGTGCAACGACATGCGGTCCTACCCCTTCACCGCACCGGCGGTGACACCGGTGACCATCTTGCGCTGCACGATCAGGAAGAACACCAGCACCGGCAGGGTGAACAGGGCCGACGCGGCCATCGTGCCGCCCCAGTCGGTGCCGAACTGCGTCTGGAACCCCGACAGCCACACCGGCAGGGTCTCCTTGGTCTGGTCCTTGACCAGCGACAGCGCGAACAGGAACTCGTTCCACGCGGTCACGAACGCGAACACGGACGTGGCCACCAGGCCGGGCCCGAGCAGCGGCAGGGTGACCCGCCGGAACGCGCCCCACCTCCCGCAGCCGTCGACCATCGCCGCCTCCTCCAGCTCCAGCGGGATGCCGTTGACGAACCCGCGCAGCGTCCACGCGCAGAACGGCAGCGTCACCGCGAAGTAGATCAGCGCCAGCGCCGGCAGCCGGTCCAGCAGGTCCAGGTCGCGCATCATGAGGAACATCGGGATCAGCAGCGCCTCGAACGGGGCCATCTGCGCGATCAGCAGCAGCAACGCGAAGCCCTTGCGGCCGCGGAACCGCATCCGGGACAGCGCGAGGGCCGCCAGCAGGCCGATCACGACGGCCGCCAGCACCGCGCTCAGCGACACCAGCAGGCTGTTGCCCAGCGCGTCGAGGAACCCGGGCTTGGCCCACGCGGTGGCGAAGTTCGAGCCCGACAGGGACAACGGGATCAGGTCGTAGTCGTTGGACAGCAGGTCCTTGCGCGGCTTGAGCGCCGTGGACACCATCCAGTAGGTCGGGAACGCGAAGAACAGCGCCACGACCAGCGCCACGACGTTGGCGGAGACCCTCTTCGCGGTCACAGCTCGCCCTCCTGGGATCGGACCAGCCTGCGCAGGTACTGGAAGGTCAGCAGCGCCAGCAGCGCCACCATCACCACGGACACCGCGGCGGCCACGCCGAAGTGGCTCTTGGAGATGCCCTCCAGGTACTGGTAGACGGGCAGGGTGGTGCTGCCGCCGTCCGGGCCGCCCTTGCGCATGGCCCAGACCTGCGTGAACACCTTGAAGTCCCACAGCAGCGACAGGAACGTCACCATCAGCAGCAGCGGCCGCAGCTCCGGCCACGTCACCGCCCGGAACGTCTGCCACGCCGACGCGCCGTCGATGCCCGCCGCCTCGTACTGGTCCTTCGGGATCCCGATGGCGCCCGCGTAGAGCGAGAACGCCAGGAACGGCACGGCCTGCCAGACGATCAGCAGCCCGACCACGGCCAGCGTCGAGGTGCCCGTCGCGAACCACGAGAACCCGGCGAACGAGTCGAAACCGAGCTTGACCAGCGTCTTGTTGAGGATGCCGTACCGCTGGTCGAAGATCCACTGGTAGACCGTGGTGGCCGCCAGCAGCGGCATCGCCCACGCCAGCAGCATCGCGACCTGCAGCAGGATCCGCACCACGGGGCTGATCTGCCGCATGAGCAGCGCGATCAGCAGGCCCGCGAGGACGGACGCGGCCACCACGAGCCCGGTGAACACCACCGAGCGCACCGCGATGACCCAGAACCCGGGGTCGCCCAGGATCTCGGTGTAGTTGTCCAGACCGGCCCACACGACCTCGCCGCGGGTCAGCTCGCGCAGGTTCAGCTTGCGGAAGCTGGTCACCAGGACGGAGAGGACGGGCCAACCGATCAGCCAGAGGATGGCCGCCACGGCGGGGGCCAGCAGCAGGTAGGGCAGCACCCGGTCGAAGGCGCTGGCCCGACGGCGCGGCGCGCCGTCCGGTGCGGCACGCCGCGGTGCCGACGAGGGGTTCGTCGGCACCGCGGCGTCGGTCGTGTGCACGGCCGTCATGCGATCGTCATCCGGCCAGGGTCTTCGACAGCGCGGAGTTGGCGTCGGCCGTGGCCTGGTCCAGCGGCTTCGCGCCGGTCAGGTAGGCGGTCAGCATGTCCTTCAGCGGGTTCTGGCCCGCCTCGACCGCCGCCCACGACGGCGTGGTCGGGGTGACCTTGCCGTTGGGGGCCGACTCGGCCAGCGCCTTGCCGATGGGGGTGGTGGCCAGCTTGGCGGTGTCGGTCGAGGTGCCCGGGACGGCGCCGCCCTCGGCGAGCATGTCCTGGTACTTCTTGCCGCTGAGCAGCTTCAGGTACTCCTTGGCCAGGTCGGCGTTCTTGCTGCCGGCCGGGATGGCCAGGTTGGACCCGCCCAGGAACACCGGGGCCGTCTTGCCCGCGGTCTTCGACGGGATCGGGAACGCGCCGGTCTTGTCCTTCAGGTCGGCGTTGGCCTTGACCGCGCCCGCCAGCTCCCACGGCAGGCCGATCATCATGCCGACCTTGCCCGTGGCGAACACCTCCATCTGCTGCGGGGTGGCCTCGTCGGCGTCCTTCGGGGCCTTCGTGCCCGAGGTGTCGACCAGCTTCTTGTAGAACTCCAGACCCGCCTTGGCCTGCGGGGTGTCCACCGAGCCGGCCCAGGCCGAGCCCTGCGGCTTGGCGACGTCGCCGCCCTCGTCCCAGATGAACGACAGCAGCACGTACCACGACTGGCCCGGCAGGTAGAGGGGCTGGAAGTCGGGGTCCGCGGCGTTGGCGGCCTTCAGCTTCTCGATCGCCGAGACCCACTCGTCACGGGACTTCGGCGGGTTCGCCACGCCGGCGGCCTGGAACAGGTCGGTCCGGTAGATGACGGTGCGGTTCGCGGCGTAGAACGGCAGGCCGTACTGCTTGCCGTCCCAGGTCAGCGAGTCCTTCAGACCGCCGAGCCACTGGTCGCCGTTGAGGTCGGAGGCGTCGCCGCTGAGGTCGGTCAGCGTCTCCTCCGCCGCGAACTTCGCCGTCTGGGTGTTGCCCAGCTCGATGACGTCAGGCGGGTTGTTGCTGGTCAGCGCGGTGGTCAGCTTCTCCTGGATGCCGTTCCACTTCTGGACCTCGTACTTGACGGTGACGCCGGGGTGCGCGTCCTGGAACTCCTTGTTCAGCGCGTCGGTCAGGGTGGTCGGCGCCGAGCCGTCCATCAACCACACCGTCAGCGTCTTGGGTTCCCCGGAGTTGCTGCTGCCGCTGTCGGAGCTCGTGCCACATCCGGCCACGGCCACCGCGAGTGCGGCGGCACCTACGGCCAGTCCTCTCCAGCCCTTCACGTTGTGCGCCCTTTCCCCATGCCCCGATCCCACGACCGGAACGCTTAAGTGGTGTAGACCAATGCGGCCTAGAGTGTGCCTCGCCACAGGGCATGTCAAGGCTGTTGCTGGACCGTTGCAAAGTCATCGGATCATTTTCTCGGCCGTTGTCGGGGGTTCGGGCGCACGATCCGACCCGGACAAGGCATCCTGTGTCCGGGAGCGCTGGCAAGGTCGGCTGGCAAGGGGCAGGAGGAAGGCATGCTCGACACGAGCCCTGCGACTGGCGTGGACGCCAGAACTCGCGCGCAGCGCGAGCCGAAGTACTGGGGACTCAAACGGCACCTGCTCGACCTCCTTCGGGCACTGCCGCCAGGATCGCCCATCCCGACGGAGCGGTCGCTGGCGGCCGAGTTCGACGTGTCGCGCACGACGGTCAGGCAAGCGCTTGCCGAACTGACCGTGGAAGGTCGGTTGCTGCGCGTGCAGGGCAAGGGCACGTTCGCCGCCGAACCCAAGGTGGCGCAACGGCTCCAGCTGTCGTCGTACACAGAGGACATGAAAGCGCAGGGCAGGCAGCCCTCGTCCAAGCTGATCGAGGCGTCGGAGATGCCCGCCGAGGCCGAGCTGGCCAGGCTGCTGGGCGTGCGGGCGGGCGCGAAGGTCCTCCGCCTGCACCGGCTGCGCCTGGCCGACGGCGAGCCGATGGCGATCGAGACGACCCACCTGGCCCTGGGCCGGTTCCGCGGCCTGCGCCGCTACCTCGCGCCGGGCGCGTCGCTGTACCAGGTGCTGCGGGAGCGGTTCGGCGTCGAGATGGGACACGCCGAGGAGACGATCGAGACGGCGCTGGCCTCGCCGGAGGAGGCGGAGCTGCTCGGCGCGGACATCGGCCTGCCGATGCTGCTGCTGTCGCGGCACTCGTTCGACACCGAGGGCAACCCCGTCGAGTGGGTCCGCTCGGTCTACCGGGGCGACCGCTACAAGTTCGTGGCGACGCTGAACCGGCCGGCCGACTAGCCCGCGCGGCGCGGCACCCGCGAAGTCGTCCGGCGACCCGCCGGGCGCCTTCGGCTGGGACCGTTCCCAGCCCGGCCGGGCCACCCGGCCGGCGGTGCGGGCGCAGAATGGGTCGGTGGCGGAGACAGTGGTGTGGGGCACGGGCCGGGCCAGGGCCGTGCTGGCGACGACCATCCTCGGGTCGGGCATGGCGATGCTCGACAGCACGATCGTCAACGTCGCCCTGCCCCGCATCGGCGCGGAGCTGGGCGCGTCCGTCGCCGGGCTCCAGTGGATCCTCGACGGCTACCTGCTGGCGCTGGCCTCGCTGATCCTGGTCGCGGGCTCGCTGGGCGACCGGTACGGCCGCCGCCGGGTCTTCGCGTTCGGAGTGCTGTGGTTCGGCGCGGCCTCCCTGCTGTGCGGGCTCGCGCCGACCACGGAGCTGCTGGTCGTCGCACGCGTGCTCCAGGGCGTCGGCGGCGCGCTGCTCACCCCCGGCTCGCTGGCCATCCTCCAGTCGGTGTTCGCCCGCGCCGACCGCGGCCGGGCGATCGGCGCGTGGTCGGGGCTGTCCGGCGTCGCCACGGCGGTCGGGCCGCTGCTGGGCGGGCTGCTGGTGCAGGCGTGGTCGTGGCGGCTCGCGTTCCTGATCAACCTGCCGGTCGCGGTGGCCTGCGTGTGGCTGGCCCGCCGGCACGTGCCCGAGTCCCGCGACGAGGCCCTCACCGGCCACCCGAACGTCGGCGAGTCCGCAGTCGGCGCGCTCGGCCTCGCCGGCGTCACGGGCGCGCTGGTCGAGGCGCCGGTCCGGGGCGCGGACCCGCTCGTGGTGACGGCGGCGGTGCTCGGCGTGGGCTGCCTGGTGGCGTTCGTGGTGCTGCAACGGCGCGGCCGGGACCCGCTCGTCCCGCCGCGGCTGTTCGCCGACCGCACGTTCGTGCTGGCCAACGCCCTGACGTTCCTGGTCTACGCGGCCCTGGGCGGGGTGATGGTGCTGATGGTCCTGCAGCTGCAGGTGTCCCTGCGCTACCCGCCGACCGCGGCGGGCCTGGCGAGCCTGCCCATCACGCTCATCATGCTGGCCCTGTCCGCGCGCTCGGGCAGCCTGGCCCAGCGCATCGGGCCCCGCGCCCAGCTGGTCGCCGGACCGATCCTGATCGGCGCCGGCATGCTGCTGCTGCGCCGCGTCGTGCCCGGTGCCGACTACTGGACGGGTGTGCTGCCCGGCCTGCTCGTGTTCGGCCTCGGCCTGGCCGCGGTGGTCGCGCCGGTGACGGCGACCGTGCTGGCCGCCGCACCGGACCGGTACGCGGGGGTCGCCTCGGGCGTGAACAACGCCGTCGCCCGCACCGGCAGCCTGCTCGCGGTGGCCGTGCTGCCCGCGGTGGCGGGCCTGACCGGCGCGCAGTACGCCGACCCGACCGCGCTCACCGAGGGCTGGCGCACGGCCCTGCTGGTGTGCGCGGTCGCGGCGGCCGTCGGCGGCCTGCTGGCCCTGGGCACGGACAACGGCGTGCTCAAGCCCACCCCGGAGGTGCCGGAGTGCCACAGCTGCGGCGTGGACGCCCCGCCGGCCCGGGTGCCCGAGTGAGGCGTCACAGGTAGCGGGCGAACACCTCCGGGTCCACGTTGCCCCCGGACAGCACGGCCACGGTCCGCTCGGCCGGCCGCGCCAGGTGGGCGGCGACCGTGACCGCGCCGCTGGGCTCCACGACGAGCCGCGCCCGCCGGGCGAGCAGGCCGACGGCCTCGCCGATCTGCTCCTCCGTGACGGTGACGACGTCGTCGACGTGGGCGCGCAGGTGGGCGAACGTCAGCTCGGACGGCTCGGCGCGCAGCCCGTCGGCGATCGTGCGGGCCCGCAGCTCGGCGGGCCACCGGACCAGCTCGCCCGCCCGCAGCGACTCGGCCGTGTCGCCGGCCAGCTCCGGCTCAACCCCGATCACCCTGGTCGACGGGCTGAGCGCCTTCACGGCCGCGGCGACGCCGGAGATCAGCCCGCCGCCGCTGACCGGCACCAGCACCGCGGCCACGTCGGGCAGGTCGGCGACGACCTCCAGCCCGACGGTGCCCTGGCCCGCGATGACGTCGCGGTGGTCGAACGGCGGGATCAGCGTCGCGCCGCGCTCGGCGACCAGCTCGGCGGCCCGCGACTCGCGCTCGGCCATCGGCACCTGCACCACCTCGGCGCCGTGGGACAGCGTCGCCTCGACCTTCACGCGGGGCGTGTTGTCCGGCACGACGATGGCCGCGGGCACGCCGAACAGCTTGGCCGCGTACGCGACGGCCTGCGCGTGGTTGCCGCTGGAGTAGGCGACGACGCCCCGCGCCCGCACGTCCTCGGGCAGCCGCGCGAGCGCGTTGTAGGCGCCGCGGAGCTTGAACGCGCCGACGGGCTGCAGGCTCTCCGGCTTGAGCCACAGCCCGTCGTCGAACCGCAGCAGGGGGGTGCGCACCGCGGCGCCCCGGATGCGGTCGGCGGCGGCCCGGATGTCGGAGATGGTGACGAGGTCCATGCGTCGATCCTCACCCCTGCGGTGGCGCGGCGACTACACGGGTCGTCACCGGAACTCCTCCTGCGTCACCCGCCCGGGCCAACAGGTTTCACACGTCCGTGGCTTGCCTCGCCGAATCCCTTACATCTGGCAAAACCGCCCGAATCGGTGATCGTCTCACTACCTTGAGTGAGAGTTAACTGTCAAACGCTACACAGCGCAGTCACATCGGCGTGTCCTGTGACACACTTCGCCCTCAGATGGCCTGAGCCGTAACAGGTAACAGGGTCATAACGTCGCTCGAACGGGCGAGTACTGGTCGGTAGCGATCGGGAGGGAGTGCCATGCGGGACGCGTCAAAGCGGTCCGGCGGGTGCGCCTCACCGGGCGCTGCGGAGGTCCGGTCGCCCCGGGCGACGACGCGGGCGAGGAGTAATGGGGTGGGGCGACCCCTGCCGCCGCCCCACCACCCGTCCCCCTAGAGCCCCCGAGAGCGGTCCCTGCAACCAGGCTCTCGGGTTCCCTGCACCCGAAGATGAGGGAGACGCCTAATGAACCGCACGAGTGCGGTCCGCCTTGCCACGGCCGTCCTGCTGGCCGCCGGCACGGCTACAGCTCTCAGCGTACCGGCCGTCGCGGACACGGCAGCGCCCCAGGGCGCCGGCCGGGCCGACACGGAGAGCTACCCCGCCGAGTTGCTCCAAGCGGTGCAACGCGACCTCGGCCTGAACGCCGAACAGATCACCGCCCGTTTGGCGAGTGACACGCGGGCGGGTGAGGTCGAGGCCGCCGCGCGGTCCGCGGTCGGCAGCGCCTACGCGGGCTCCTGGATCAACGCGGCGACCGGCAAGCTGGTGGTCGCGGTGGCCGACCCGGCGAAGGCGGGCGCGGCCCGTGCCGCCGGCGCCGACACCCGGTCCGTCGCCTTCTCCCACGACCAGCTGACCGGCGCGAAGTCGGCGATCGACGCCCTGTCGGCCCCGAAGTCGGTCACCGGCTGGCGGGTCGACGCGCAGACGAACTCGGTGGTCGTCGAGGTCAACCGGTTCCAGCGCGACGCGGCGGCCGAGTCGTTCCTGGCCACCGCGAAGTCGGTCAGCCCGGCGGTGCGGGTGGTCGAGGTCGACGAGTCCCCGACCCCGCTGTACGACACCCGCGGCGGCGACGCCTACTACATCGGCAGCAGCCGCTGCTCGGTCGGCTTCGCGGTCTCCGGCGGCTTCGTGACCGCGGGCCACTGCGGCCGCTCGGGCAACACGACGACCGGCTTCAACCGCGTCTCGCAGGGCACCTTCGCGGGCTCGTCCTTCCCGGGCAACGACTACGCCTGGGTGCGGACGAACACCAACTGGACCTCCCGCCCGTGGGTCAACCGCTACAACGGCACCAACGTCACCGTGACCGGCTCCTCGGCCGCGGCCGTCGGCGCGGCGATCTGCCGCTCCGGCTCCACCACCGGCTGGCGCTGCGGCACCGTCCAGGCCCTGAACCAGACGGTGAACTACGCGCAGGGCTCGGTGTCCGGCCTGACCCGCACCAACGCCTGCGCGGAGCCCGGTGACTCGGGCGGCTCGTGGGTCGCGGGCTCGAACTACAGCCAGGCCCAGGGCGTGACCTCCGGCGGTTCGGGCAACTGCACCTCCGGCGGCACGACCTACTTCCAGCCCGTCAACGAGATCCTCAGCGCCTACGGGTTGAGCCTGACCCGCGGCTGACCCGCGGCCGTCGGGCGCGCGGTCGTCATCCCCTGCGGGCCGCGCACCGCTCACCAGAACGCCCCCGGGCTCCGGTCCGGGGGCGTTCCGCGCGAAGAAGGTCAGCCGAACTGCACGGACCGCTTGGACAGCCCGTACCAGAACCCGTCGACGGTGGTGGTGGCCTGGGCGGCGGCGCTCGCGCCGAGCGAGACGAACAGCGGCGCGAAGTGCTCGGTGCGGGGGTGCGCGATGCCGGCGGCGGGCGCCTTGCGCCGGAAGTCCAGCAGCGCGTCCACGTCGCCGCCGGCCAGCGCCCGGCCCGCCCAGTCGTCGAACTCCGCCGACCACGACGGCGGCTCGTGGTCCGGGGCGCGGGACAGGTCCACGCAGCTCAGGTTGTGGGTGACGAACCCGCTGCCGACGATCAGCACGCCCCGCTCCCGCAGCGGCGCGAGCCGGCGACCGACCTCGAACAGGTCGCGCGGGTCGAGGCTGGGCAGGGACATCTGGAGCACCGGGACGTCCGCCTCCGGGAACATCTCCTTCAGCGGCACGTACGCGCCGTGGTCCAGCCCGCGCGCCTCGTCCCGCGCCACCGGCCGGTCGAGCAGCCCGGTCACCTCGCGGGCCAGCCCGGGCGCGCCCGGCGCGTCGTAGGTGACCTCGTAGTAGCGCCGTGGGAAGCCCCAGAAGTCGTAGGTCAGGGGCACGGTCGTCGTCGCACCGAGGGTGAGCGGGTCGTTCTCCCAGTGCGCGGACACCACGAGGACCGACTCGGGGCGGGGCAGCGCCGCGGACCACGACCTCAGCTCGCCGGTCCACCGTTCGTCGTCGGCCAGCGGGGGAGCCCCGTGGCCCAGGTACAGCACAGGCATCACGCCGTCGACTGTACGCCAGTTAGTTGAAGTTTCAACCAGGCTGCGGCGGCGCGGGGGTCCTCGGCCTCGGTGACGGCCCGCACGACCACGACCCGCTCCGCGCCCGCGGCCAGCACCTCGGGCAACCGGTCGCGGTCGATGCCGCCGATCGCGAACCAGGGCCGGTCGGTCGTGCCGGCGGTGGCGCGCACCAGGTCGAGCCCCGGCGCGGGCCGGCCCGGCTTCGTCGGCGTCGGCCAGCACGGCCCGGTGCAGAAGTAGTCCACGCCCGGCTCCACCGCCGCCGCCCGCGCCTGGTCCACGTCGTGGGTGGACCGGCCGATCACCACCGCGTCGCCGACGACCCGGCGGGCCAGCGGCACCGGCAGGTCGTCCTGCCCGAGGTGCAGCACGTCCGCGTCCACGGCGAGCGCCACGTCGGCCCGGTCGTTGACCGCCAGCAGCGCGCCGTGCCGGGCGCACGCCTCGGCCAGCACCTCCAGCGCGGCGATCTCCTGCCGGGCCTCCAGCCCCTTGTCCCGCAGCTGCACCACGTCCACGCCGCCGGCGAGCACGGCGTCGGCGAACTCGGCGAGGTCCGGCCGCGCCGGGGTGCAGAGGTAGAGCCGTGCGTCGGCGAGCCGCCGCCTGATCCGCGTTCCGTCGAGTCCTGGCACGGGCGGCACGGTAACCGCCGGCCCGGCGCGTGCGCTACGGTGGACGTGGTCCGCACGGGAGCCTGGAACGCACCGGGCTGAGAGGGAGCGTGGTTCGCTCCGACCGTCGAACCTGATCCGGGTCATGCCGGCGCAGGGAGCGTGAGTGCCTTGGCAATGCGGGTGACCGTCCTCGGCGGCGGCGTCATCGGGCTGTCCGCCGCCTGGTACGCGGCCCGGGACGGGTACGCGGTGCGGCTCGTCGACCTCGGGTCGCCGCACGGCGGCTCCTGGGTCGCGGGCGGCATGCTCGCGCCGATCACCGAGGCGTGGCCCGGCGACGAGGACGTGCTGGCGCTGGGGGTCGAGTCGCTGGAGCTGTGGCCGGAGTTCGCCCGCTCCCTCGGCGTGGCGCTCGGCCCGGCGGGCACGCTCGCCGTCGCCGTGGACCGGGCCGACGTCGAGGTGCTGGACCAGCTCCGCGCCTACCTGGACCGGATGGGGCGGTCGGCGCAGCGGCTGACGGGCCGCGAGCTGCGCGCGCTGGAACCGGGCCTGGGCGCCGTCCTCGGTGGACTGTCGGTGCCCGGTGACGTGGCCGTCGACAACCGGGCCCTGCTGCGCGCCCTGCGGGGGGCGTGCGCCGCCGCCGGCGTCGACTTCGCCGAGGGGCCCGCCGGGGACACCGACGTGACGGTGATCGCGGCCGGCGCGTGGAGCCGCGACCTGCACCCCGCGCTGCGGGACGTGATCCGGCCCGTCAAGGGCGAGATCCTGCGGCTGTCGGCCAGGCCGGGCGCGCTGCCGCCGCCCCGCCACACCATCCGCGCCCACGTCCGCGGCCGCCCCGTCTACCTGGTGCCCCGCGACGACGGGTTCGTGCTCGGCGCGACCCAGTACGAAGCCGGCTTCGACGGCGACGTCACCGTGGGCGGCGTGCGGGACCTGCTGCGCGACGCCGAGGTGGTGTGGCCCGGCGTCGCCGAGTACGGGCTGGCCGAGGCCGCCGCCGGGTTCCGCGCCGGCAGCCCCGACAACGCGCCGGTCATCGCCTGGCTCGAACCCGGGGTGCTGGCCGCCACCGGCCACCACCGCAACGGACTGCTGCTCGCGCCCGTCACGGCGCGGCGGGTGCTCGACCTGCTCCGCGAAGGAGGACACGGACGGTGAAGGCGAAGGTCAACGGCGTGGAGCGCGACCTGGCCGACGGGGCGACCGTCGCGACCGTGCTCGCGCTCCTCGACGCGCCGCCCAGGGGTGTCGCGGTCGCCCTGGACGGCGAGGTCGTGCCGCGAGCGGCGTGGGGCACGACCCCGGTGCCCGCCGGCGCCACCGTCGAGGTGCTGACCGCCGTGCAGGGAGGCTGACGTGGACGACCCGCTCGTGATCGCCGGCCGCGAGTTCGGCTCCCGGCTCGTCCTGGGCACCGGGGGCGCGGCGAACCTGTCGGTGCTCGAACGCGCCCTGGTCGCGTCCGGCACCGAGCTGACGACCGTCGCCCTGCGCCGCCTGGACTCCTCCGGCGGCGGCGTGCTGGACCTGCTGCGGCGGCTCGGCATCACCGCGCTGCCCAACACGGCCGGCTGCCGCACCGCCGCCGAGGCCGTGCTGACCGCGCGGCTGGCGCGGGAGGCCCTGGAGACGAACTGGGTGAAGCTGGAGGTCGTCGCCGACGACGAGACCCTGCTGCCCGAGCCGGTGGAACTGCTCGACGCCGCGCAGCGCCTCGTCGACGACGGCTTCGTCGTGCTGCCCTACACCTCCGACGACCCGGTGCTGGCGCTGCGGCTGGAGCAGGTGGGCTGCGCCGCCGTCATGCCGCTGGGCTCGCCGATCGGCACGGGCCTGGGCATCCGCAACCCGCACAACATCGAGCTGATCGTGTCCCGCGCGTCGGTGCCGGTGATCCTGGACGCGGGCATCGGCACGGCGTCCGACGCGGTCCTGGCGATGGAGCTGGGCTGCTCGGCGGTGCTGCTGGCGACCGCCGTGACGAGGGCGCAGGACCCCGAGCGGATGGCGGCCGCGATGCGGGCGGGCGTGGAGGCGGGCCGGCTCGCCCGGTCGGCGGGGCGCATCCCGAAGCGGTTCCGGGCCCACGCGTCGAGTCCCGCGGTGGGGTGATTGCCCGGCACGGCATGATGGACGCTCGCCCGTGTCCGCCTGCCCGAGGAGGAGTGCCGTGACGACCGACCAGGTCGAGGACGCCACCGCCCGGCTGTACCTCGCGATCGGCAGGCTCTCCCGGCTGCTGCGGCGCACCGGTTCCCCCGGCCTCGGACCGGGCGCGGTGTCGGCGCTGGCGACGTTGGCGCGCTGCGGCCCCATGAGACTGGGCGACCTGGCGGCCAAGGAGGGCGTCGCCCCGCCCACCCTGTCCCGGATCGTGGCGGCCCTGGTGGAGGCCCGCTACGTGCGGCGCGAACCGGACCCGCAGGACGGCCGGGCCTGGCTGGCCACCCCCACCCCCGAGGGCGTGACGATGGTGTCCGGCGTCCGGTCGGCGCGCGTGCGGGAGCTGCAGCGGCGCATCGAGGAGCTGACCCCGGAGCACCGCGACGCCCTGCTCGCCGCCCTGCCGGCGCTGGAGGAACTGGTCGGCGAGACGGCCTGACGGCGGCGGGCGCCGCCAGGCCGTTCCACCGCTAGCCCTCCAACCGCCACAACGGCGACACCGGCCCGACCCCACCGCCCAACGGGTACGCGGCGGCCACCGACCGGACCACGAACTCCTTGCCGAACCGCACCGCCGTCGGCACGTCCGCGCCCCGCGCGAGCTGCGACGCGATCGCCGACGCCAGCGTGTCACCGCTGCCGTGCGTGTGCCGGACGTCGTAGCGCGGCCCGAGCAGCTCGACGAACCCGTCCCCGTCGTACAGCACGTCCAGGCACTCCGGGTCGTCCCACAGGTGACCGCCCTTCACCAGCACCCACCGCGGGCCCATCGCGTGCAGCGCCTCCGCCGCCTTGCGCTGGTCGGCGCGGCTGCGCACCTCCACCCCGGTCAGCAGCCGCACCTCGTCCAGGTTCGGCGTGACCAGCGTCGCCCGCGGGAACAGCAGCGACCGGATCGCGTCCAGCGCGTCGTCGGCCAGCAACTGGTGCCCGTGCATCGACGCGGCCACCGGGTCCACCACGAACGGGCCCACGTCGACCCGGTCCACCGCCGCCGCGACCGCCTCGATGATCGCCGCCGACGCCAGCATCCCCGTCTTCGCCGCGTCCACCCCGATGTCCGAGGCCACCGCCTCGATCTGCGCGGCCACCACCTCCGGCGGGATCTCGGTGTACCCGGACACGCCCAGCGTGTTCTGCACGGTCACCGCCGTGACCGCCGTCATCCCGTGCACCCCGCACGCGAACAACGTCCGCAGGTCGGCCTGCAGGCCCGCACCACCGCCGGAGTCCGACCCGGCGATGGTGAGCACCCGCGGCGGCGCGGCCGCCATCAGTCGACCACCGGCAGGTACACCTGGTTGCCCCGGTCGCCGAACTCGTGCGACTTCTCCGCCATCCCCGCCTCGATCGCCTCCACCGTGGACAGACCGCGCTCCTCCGCGTACCGCCGCACGTCCTGCGTGATCTTCATCGAGCAGAACTTCGGCCCGCACATCGAGCAGAAGTGCGCCGTCTTCGCCGGCGCCGCCGGCAGCGTCTCGTCGTGGAACGACCGCGCCGTGTCCGGGTCCAGCGACAGGTTGAACTGGTCCTCCCACCGGAACTCGAACCGCGCCCGCGACAGCGCGTCGTCCCAGTCCTGCGCCCCCGGGTGCCCCTTGGCCAGGTCCGCCGAGTGGGCCGCGATCTTGTACGTGATCACGCCGGTCTTCACGTCGTCCCGGTTCGGCAGGCCCAGGTGCTCCTTCGGCGTGACGTAGCACAGCATCGCCGTGCCCAACCAGCCGATCTGCGCCGCGCCGATCGCGGAGGTGATGTGGTCGTAGGCGGGCGCGATGTCCGTCGCCAGCGGCCCGAGGGTGTAGAACGGCGCCTCGCCGCACCACTCCTCCTCCAACCGCACGTTCTCCGCGATCTTGTGCAGCGGCACGTGGCCCGGGCCCTCGATCATCACCTGCACGTCGTGCGACCGGGCGACGTGCGTCAGCTCGCCCAGCGTCCGCAGCTCCGCGAACTGCGCCTCGTCGTTGGCGTCCGCGATCGACCCCGGCCGCAACCCGTCGCCGAGCGAGAACGTCACGTCGTAGGCGCGCAGGATCTCGCACAGCTCCTCGAAGTGCGTGTACAGGAAGCTCTCCCGGTGGTGGGCCAGGCACCACGCGGCCATGATCGACCCGCCGCGCGACACGATGCCCGTCACCCGCCGCGCCGTCAGCGGCACGTACCGCAGCAGCACGCCCGCGTGCACCGTCATGTAGTCCACGCCCTGCTCGGCCTGCTCGACCACCGTGTCGCGGTACACCTCCCACGACAGCTTCGCCGGGTCGCCGTCCACCTTCTCCAGGGCCTGGTAGATCGGCACCGTCCCCACCGGCACCGGCGAGTTGCGCATGATCCACTCGCGCGTCTCGTGGATCCGCTTGCCCGTCGACAGGTCCATGATCGTGTCCGCGCCCCACCGCGTCGCCCACACCATCTTCTCCACCTCCTCCCCGATCGAGGAGGTCACGGCGGAGTTGCCGATGTTGGCGTTCACCTTCACCAGGAAGTTCTTGCCGATGATCATCGGCTCCGCCTCCGGGTGGTTGCGGTTGAGCGGGATGACCGCCCGCCCCACGGCCACCTCGTCCCGCACGAACTCCGGGCTCAGGTTCTCGCGGGCCGCCACGAACCGCATCTCCGGCGTGACGATCCCGGCCTTGGCGTACGCGAGCTGCGTCACCGCCCCGTCGATCGGCCCGCGCCCCGCGACCCAGTCCGCGCGCAGCTTCGGAAGTCCACTGTGGACGTCGATGGTCGCGTTGTCGTCCGTGTACGGACCGGAAGTGTCGTACAGGTCCACGTGCTCGCCGTTGGTCAGCCCCACCCGGCGGAACGGGACGCGCACGCCCCCGCCCACCTCGCGGTAGACCTTGGCGGAGCCCGAGATGGGCCCGGTGGTGACGCTCGGCTCGACCGAACGGTCCTCGAGTGCCGTCACGACATTCCTCCCTACGCCGGCATTACCCGGTCAGGTTCAGGCGGTCGGCGGCACCGGGGCCCTCACACCCCAGCCGCCCTCTCAGCCCGCTGTGGCGCGAGCTCCCGCGTGTGTTGAGTTGTTGTGCCTGTCGGGCCTGACCATAGCCACGGCCCGCCGCCGGTGCCAAGGTGCGGATGCCAACGCCCACCGTTTGCGCGTACCTTTCACCGCGTGGCTGATCACCGGCCGTTCCCGCCCGGCGCCCGGCGCGTGGCCCGCCCCGCCGCGGTCTCGCCGTGCCCCTCGTGCGGCGACCTGGCCGGCCGCGGGTACCCCGCGTGCCGGTTCTGCGCCGAGCTCGTCGACCAGTACTGGCTGCTCGACTGGCAGGAGCTGCTCGCCGCCGAGCAGCTCGCCGAGGGCGGCGCGGGGGAGCGGGAACTGGCCGAGTTGGTGCTCGCCGACGAGGTCGGCCGCCACCCGTGGACGTGCACCGACTGGGCCATGACCCTGCTCGCGTGCTCCCGGTGCGGCGAGGAGCCGGCGACCGGGCCGGCCGACTGCGTGCGCTGCGCCATGGCCGACGGCCTGCGCTGGTCGTGGGACCACGCCGGCTACCCGACGGCGATCACGGCGGGCGAGCACGCGCTCCGCGTGGCCCGCGCCGTGCTCCGCGCCCCGCACCGCCACCGCGCCGCGACGGTCGGGGCGTGGCGGCTGCTGCTGCCGTTCCTGCTGGTGGGTGAACTGCCGACGGTGGGGGAGGTGCGCCGCATCCGGGCGGCGGTGCTGGCGGGGGCGTACGCGGAGCTGGCCGGGTGCATGGCGTACGGGGAGCTGGCGTCGTACCCGGAGCTGCCGTGGCGCCGGCCGGAGCGGGCGGCGCGTGCCGACCACCAGGGGAAGGCGCAGTACGCGAAGGTGGCGGAGGTGGTCGAGGTGGCGGAGGTCGCGGAGGTCGCGGACGAACCCCGCCCAGCGCCTGACGAACCGGCCGTGGACCTGGCGTGAAAGCGCAGGTCAGGGCCGTGCACCCGTAACCCGTTCGAGTGGACCTGTCACCGCCGAAGAACCGAAACACCGTTTTCGCCACCCTCGAACGTCGGTTGGAACAACGAGGCCCGCGACCAACCCACCCCTCCGACCTCGCCCTCCGCCGCCTCCCGCCCGCGCCACCCCGCCGCCTCTCACGCCCGCCTTCACCGCTTCCGCTCCCGCCGCTTCCGCCGCACCCCGCCGTCCCCGGCCCCCACCTCGCGCGCCCGACCGGGCCGGACCCCGGAGAACCGGCCGGACCACCCGCCCCCGCCCGCGAACCCCAACTACGCTCATCCCGTGATCACGCTGACCGCCCGCCTGTCCCCCTCGGCCCTGGACACCCGCCGCGGCGTGGTCCGGCTCCACCCGGAGGTGCTCGACGCGCTGGGCCTGCGCGCGTGGGACGCCGTGCGCCTCACCGGCGCCCGCGTCAGCGCCGCCCTGGCCGCCGCGACCGCCGGCGACGGCCCGCCCGGCGTGGTGTTCGTGGACGACGTCACGCTGTCCAACCTCGGCGTGGTCGAGGGCGCGGAGGTGGTGGTGGCGCCCGTGGACGTCGCCGCCGCGCGCACGGTCGTCGTGGCGGGATCGCGGTTGGCCAGCACGTCGCTCACCCCGGAGACCCTCCGCCTGGCGCTGACCGGCAAGGTCCTGACCGTCGGCGACGCCGTCTCCCTCCTGCCCCAGGACCTCGCGCCCCCACCCGGCACGGACGTCAGCGCCACCCGCCGCAGGCTGTCCAACGCCATCGGCATGACGTGGACCAACGAGCTGCTCACCATCACCGCCACCGACCCCGCCGACGGGCCCGTGGCCGTCCGCCCCTCGACCGTCGTCGGGTGGCGCGACGGCGCGCGGACGGGCGATGCCCCAGCGGTGTCCGGCACCAGCCCGACGCCGGGTCGTCCCGCCGCGCAACGGGTGCCGCACGTCGTGCCACCGCCCGCCCCCGCCGTGCCGGTCGCCGACCTCGTGGGGCAGCAGGAGGCCGCGAAGCGCCTGGCCGAGTGGTTCGACCTCACGTTCAGCCACCCCGAGCTGCTGGCCCGGCTCGGCGCCGCCCCACGCCTGGCCGCGCTGGTCAGCGGACCGGAGGGGGTCGGCAAGGCGACGTTCGTGCGCGCCGTCGCCCAGGCCGCCGAAGCCTCGGTGGTCGAGGTCGCCGCCCCGGGCATCGCCGTGCTGGAGGCGAACGCGGCGGCGCAGCGCGTGGCCGACGCCCTCGCCCAGGCCGGGCAGCAGTCGCCGGCGGTCCTGCTGCTGACCGACGTGGAGGCCCTGCTGCCCGCGGCCTCGCCGCCGCCGGTGGCGACCGTCGTGCTCGACGCCCTGCGCGAGCGGCCCGACGGCGTGGCGCTCGTCGTCACCAGCGCCCACCCGGAGGCGGTCGACACCCGCTTGAGGGTCCCCGAGCTGGTCGACCGCGAGCTGGTCCTGCCGCTGCCGGACGGCAAGTCCCGCACCGAGTTGCTGCGCGTGCTGCTGCGGGACGTGCCCGTCGAGTCCGATGTGGACCTCGGCGCGATCGCCGACCGCACACCGGGTTTCGTCGCGGCCGACCTGGTGGCGCTGCGCCGCGAAGCCGCGCTGCGGGCCGCGCTGCGGCAACGCGACGTCGACGAACCGCGCGTGGCGCAGGCGGACCTGTTGCAAGCGCTCGAAACCGTCCGCCCCATCTCGATGTCCACTTCGGACACGTTGAGGACCGGCGGGTTGACGCTGGACGACGTCGGCGACATGACCGAGGTCAAGCAGGCGCTCACCGAGGCCGCGCTGTGGCCGTTGCAGTACCCGGATTCCTTCGCCCGACTGGGCGTCGCACCGCCGCGTGGCCTGCTCCTCTACGGCCCGCCCGGCTGCGGCAAGACGTTCCTGGTCCGCGCGCTGGCGGGCACCGGCCGGCTCAACGTCCTGTCGGTCAAGGGCGCGGAGCTGATGGACAAGTTCGTCGGCGAGTCCGAACGCGCGGTCCGCGAGCTGTTCCGCCGGGCCGCCGAGGCGGCACCCGCGCTGGTCTTCCTGGACGAGGTCGACGCGCTCGCACCCCGCCGCGGCCAGTCGTCCGACTCCGGCGTCTCCGACCGGGTCGTCGCCGCGCTGCTCACCGAGCTGGACGGCGTCGAACCGCTGCGGGACGTCATCGTGCTCGGCGCGACGAACCGCCCCGAGCTGATCGACCCGGCGTTGCTGCGCCCCGGCCGGCTGGAGCGCCTCGTCTACGTCCCGCCGCCGGACGCCCGGGCACGCGCCGAGATCCTGCGCGCGTCGTCGCGGAACACGCCGCTGGCCGCGGACGTGGACCTCGACGCGCTGGCGGAGGAACTGGACGGCTACTCGGCGGCCGACTGCGCGGCGCTGATCCGCGAAGCCGCGCTGACCGCGATGCGTGAGTCCCTGTCGGCGGCGGAGGTGACCGCGGCCCACCTGGCGACGGCCCGGGACGCCGTCCGGCCGTCGCTGGACCCGGCGCAGCTGGCGTCCCTCGCCGCCTACGCCAGGTCCCGCGAGCGGTAGGCCGGGCTAGGAAACCTTGCCGGACGGGCCCTTGTAGTCGTTCGTGACGATCACGATGATCCCGGGGTGCGCGTCCCGGATGCCGTCGAACCGCTGTTCCACGCGGGCGTTGAGGACCCGGGCCAGCTCGCGCGCCGACGCTTCCTCGTCCGTGCCGGGGCGGAAGTACACGGTGGTCGTCGGGATCGTGCCCGACGAGTAGTTGCCGCTCTCGGCGACCTGCCACCCGGCGCGCTGCACGTCCTCCGACGCGCGTTTGGCCAAGCCCTGCAGGGTGCTGTTGTTGTAGACGCGGACCGGCACCTTCGGCGTCGTGTTCACCGGCGGCGGCGGGACCTCGGTCGTGGTCGGCGTGCCGGCGTTGGCCGGGGGAACGGCGGTGGGCGCCGTCGTCGGCGTCCCGGCCGGTGCGGACGAGGTCTCCGACGACGGCGCCGACGGCGCGGTCGGTTCGGCGGACGCGGTCTGCGACCCCTCCGACGTGCCCGGGGTCGTGGCCGACGGCGGGGCCGACTGGGCGGCGGGCGGTTCGTCGTCCGGGCCGCCGGTGAACAGGCTGACCAGCCCGATCACCAGGGCGATCACGGCCACGCCGAGCAGCGCGTAGCCCGCGGCGCGTGCCGGGTGCGCGGGGCCCGCCGGCTGTTCCGGGTTCGTCATCGGCGCTCGACGCCCAGCCGCTTGGCCGCGCGGGCGCGTTGCCTGCCGGAACGGGACCGGCGCAGTCTCTTGATCAACATCGGGTCGGCGGCCAACGCCTCTTCCTTCTCGATCAACGCGTTGAGCAGCTGGTAGTAGCGCGTCGCGGACATGTCGAACAGCTCCTTGACGGCCTGTTCCTTGGCGCCCGCGTACTTCCACCACTGGCGTTCGAAGGCCAGGATCTCGCGTTCCCGGTCGTTCAAACCGTCGTCCGGCCCCTCCGCCGGCGCCAGTGCCTCTGCGGCGTCCATCTGGCTCCTCAGCCGTGTCCCGTGCGTGGGTGCCATTACACCACGTGATCTTGGTCTGGGTCGGCTCATCGGTCGGCGCGTCCCCTCTGACACGCCGTTAGGCTGCACGCCATGGCAGTTCACCCGATCCGGATCGCCGGAGATCCCGTCCTGCACCACCCGACCCGCCCGGTCGAGGTGTTCGACGAGTCGTTGCGCACGTTGATCGAGGACATGCACGAGACGATGACGGCGGCGCACGGCGTGGGGCTCGCGGCCAACCAGATCGGGATCGACCTGCGGTTGTTCGTCTACGACTGCCCGGACGACGAGGGCGTGCGCCACCGCGGCGTGGTGGTGAACCCCGTGCTGGAGACCTCCGAGGTCCCGCTGGGGATGCCGGACCCGGACGACGACTTCGAGGGCTGCCTGTCCGCGCCGGGCGAGTCGTACCCGACGGGGCGCGCGTCGTGGGCGAAGGTGACCGGGTTCGACGGCGACGGCAAGCCCGTCGAGGTCGAGGGCACCGGCTTCTTCGCGCGGTGCCTGCAGCACGAGACCGACCACCTGGACGGGATCATCTACCTCGACCGGCTGGTGGGGCGGCACAAGCGGGCGTCGAAGCGGATGCTGAAGGCCAACGGCTGGGGCGTGCCCGGCCTGAGCTGGGACCCGGCGACCTCCGAGGACCCGTTCGCCGACGACGAGGACGACTGACCCCCGACGGTCCGACCGGTCACCACACCCCGCGCACGGCCTCCGCGCAGCGCCGAACCCCCGCGCGCCGAACCCCGCGCGCTGACCACTCGCGCGCTGACCACTCGCGAACGGCCGGCGCGACGACGGGGCTCGCGGATGGGTGCGGTGGATGGGCGCGATGGATGGGCGCGGTGGCGACTGCGGGTTCCCGCAATGCCGGCCGCGGCGCCTCCCCACCGGCCGTGGTCGGCGCAGCGGGTGGCACGACGGGTGGCGGGTCGGCGCAGGGGTGGCGGTCGGTCGCGGTCCTCGTTGTTCCAACCGACGTCCCAGCACGGCAAAAACGGCGTCACCGTTCTCGCCGGCCTCGAAGATCACCCGGTCGTGAACCGCGTGACCGACCGAAACCCCAGCTCAACCGCACTTCACCGGCCTACGGCCGATCATGCCGGCGCAAGCCGACCTGCCGCCACCCCCGGCGCTTGCCGGACCGCGCCTGACCGTTCGCCTCCGCCGCCACCTGCGTCGGGTCCACGCCGCGCCGGGGCCGCCGCACCGCGCGCATCGCCGCGCCCGCCACCCGACCGCCCAGCGGCTGCCGCAACCCCAACCGCCGCGCCGCCACGCCGTGCGCCCGCTTGATCGCCCGCCGGTCGGCCGCCGGCACCGACCACGCCTCGGGGTGCTTGGCCAGCCACCGGTACCGGCGCACCGAGTACGGCAGGTGCCCCAGGTACACCAGCATCGCCGCGATCAACGCCACCAGCGGGAACGTGATGACCGCCGCCGCCAGCAGCCCGACCAGCACCAGCAGCGGCGCGACGAGCCGCGGCGGCACCTTGATCGTCTTCACCGACAGCGTCGGGATGCGGCTCACCAGCAGCAGCGCGATCCCGACCGTCCAGACCGCCACCACGGCCGACCCGGACCACCACCCGGACCGGCCCAGCTGCTCGTCCACGATCAGCGGCAGCAGCAGCAGCAACCCGCCGGCCGGCGCGGGCACGCCGACGAAGAACTCCTTCGCGAACGGCGGCTGCTCGACCTCCAGCAGCGTGTTGAACCGCGCCAGCCGCAGCACCATGCACACCGCGAAGATCAACGCGACCACCCAGCCCTCGCGACCCGGCTGGAACCTCCACACGTAGATCACCAGGGCGGGCGCGACGCCGAACGAGATCGCGTCCGCCAGCGAGTCCAGCTCCGCGCCCATCTTGCTGGTCGCGTCGAGCAGCCGCGCGATCCGCCCGTCCAACCCGTCGAACACCGCCGCCGCCGCGATCGAGCCGATCGCCGCGCCGTACATCCCGATGATCGCGAAGTGCACGGCCGACAGCCCCGCGCACATCGCCAGGACCGTGATGGCGTTGGGCAGCAGCCTGATCCCCGGCCCGCTGGGAGCCATCGGCTCAGCCCTCCGCGGCGGGCAGCTCGGCGAGCACGGTCTCGCCACCGATCGTGCGCTGCCCGGCCTCCACCAGCACGCGGCTGCCGGACGGCACGTACAGGTCGACCCGCGAGCCGAACCGGATCAGGCCGTAGGTCTGCCCGGCCGCCACCTTGTCGCCCTCGGCGACCTGGCACACGATCCGCCGCGCCACCAGGCCCGCGATCTGCACGACCACCACGTCGTGCCCGGACGGCGTGGTCAGCCACACCGTGTTGCGCTCGTTGTCCTCGCTGGCCTTGTCCAGGTCGGCGGACAGGAACTTGCCGGGCCGGTACGACACCTGCCGCACCAGGCCGGGCACGGGCACGCGCTGCACGTGCACGTCGAACACCGACAGGAACACGCTGACCCGGGTCATCGGCGCGGAGCCCAGGCCCAGCTCGGCCGGCGGCACGGCCTCGACCACGTGCGACACGGTGCCGTCCGCGGGCGCGACGGCGACGTCGGACCTGCTGGGCGCGGTGCGCTTCGGCTCGCGGAAGAACCACGCGACCCACGCGGTCAGCAGGCCACCGACGACACCGGCGCGCTTGGAGTACCTGCGCAGCAGCAGTGTCGCGACGGCCGCGCCCGCCACGAAGGGGCGGCCCGCGGGGTGCATCGGGGGCACGACGCCCCGGGCGAGGTCGAGGAAGTGGGAGACGGCACCACTGTGCTTGTCGCGATCGACGGTCATGGCTCTTCCGTGTCAGGGCAGTGCTTCCGGCCCGCCACACGCTACGCGTTTGCGCCGGCCCCCGTCCGGCCCGCCCGTGCGTCCCCCGACGAACGCACGGACCGGCCGGTCCTCCCATCATCCCCAGTGTAAGCCCGGTCACACCGGTGATCAACGCCCACGGTCACGCCGGGTCACTCTGCGTGCAGCAGCCGGACGGCCACCTCCGCGCCCGCCGCCAGCTCCGTGACGTCCTCCGGCACCTCGATCAGGCAGTTGCTGACCGCCAGCGCCGACAGCAGGTGCGACCCCGGCCCGCCGACCGGCGTCACCACCCGCCCCGACTCCGGGTCGTACGCGCCCCGCCGGAACTGCGTGCGCCCCGCCGGCGACGTGACCGGAGCGCTCAACCGGGCCGCCGCCGTCGGCCGCTCCACCCGCGCGAACCCCATCGCCGCCCGCAGCGCCGGCCGCACGAATACCTCGAACGACACCTGCGCGCTCACCGGGTTGCCGGGCAGCGTCACCACCGCCACCCCCCGGTAGCGGCCCGCGCCCTGCGGCCCGCCCGGCTGCATCGCCACCTTCGTGAACTCCACCCCGCGCCCCGCGAACGCGTCCTTCACCACCTCGTACGCCCCCGCGCTCACCCCGCCCGACGTCAGCAGCAGGTCCACCGACGCCAGCCGCGGCGCGATCGCCTCGTGGAACCGCTCCACGTCGTCGGGCACGAATCGCAGCAGCTCCGCCTCGCCACCCGCCTCCCGCACCGCCGCGGCCAGCATCACGCCGTTCGACTCGTAGATCTGCCCCGGCTCCAGCGCCACCCCGGGCCCCACCAGCTCCGAGCCCGTCGACAGCACCAGCACCCGCGGCCTGCGCCGCACCGGCAGCGCGCCGAACCCCAGCGCCGCCGCCAACCCCAGCTGCGCCGGGCCCAGCGGCGTCCCCGCCCGCAGCACCGTCGCCCCCACCGCCACGTCGTCCGCCGCCCGCCGCACGTTCGCGCCCGCCGCCACGGCCCGCTCGACCCGCACCACCGACGTGCCGCCGTCGGTCCACTCCACCTGCACCACCGCGTCCGCCCCCGCCGGCACCGGCGCACCCGTCATGATCCGGTGCGCGGTGCCCGGCTCCAACGGCGGCGACGACGTGCGGCCCGCCGGGATGTCCTCGGCCACCGGCAGCTCCACCGGCACCCGCGCCACGTCCGCCGCCCGCACCGCGTAACCGTCCATCGCCGAGTTGTCGAACGGCGGCAGCGGCACCGGCGCCACGAGGTCCCGCGCCAGCACCAACCCCAGGCACTCGGCCACCGGCAGTTCCACCACGGGCATCGCCCCGACCAGCCCGGCGACGCGGGCCTTGTGATCAGCGACTCGGGTCAGCGCGTTCGACACGCACCCCATCCTGCCGCGCCCGTGGCAGACTGCTCCAACCGGCTGATCACGACAGGGGGAACGTTGCAGGTCAGGACCCGCCACACCCCTACGTTCGGGGTGGCCAGACTCGTCCTCGCGCCCGGTGAGCCCGTCGTCGTCGAGCGCAACTCCGTGCTCGCCACCAGCTACGGCATCGCCGTCGACGGCCGCGCCAAGTCGCCCGGCGTCAACGCCGCCCTGTGCACCGCGGGCCCCGAAGGAGGCTGGGTCGACGTCGCCCCACCCCTGCCCGGCGACCTGCACGTCCTCGAACTCGACGCCACCACCGGCTGGTGCGTCGCCCGCGACAGCTGGCTCGCCTGCGCCGCCACCGCCCGCCTCGACCCCGCCGCACCGCCCGTGCGCGTCCTGCACGGCGGCGACCACGGCTTCCTCGCCTACGCCTACGGCACCGGTCCCGTCGTGCTGAGCTGCTACGGCACCCTCGACGTGGTCACCCTCGAAGCCGGTGAGCTGGTCACCGTCGCCGGCAGCCACGTCGTCGCGTTCGCCGACACCGTCCAGTCCCGCCTGCGCGCCGTTTCCCCCGGCGCGCCCCAATCCGTGCGGAATGGCGAAGGGCTCGTCCTGGACTTCGCCGGACCGGGCCTCGTGCTCACCCGGACCCGCAGCCCGCGCGGACTCGTCACTTGGTTGCGCGACAACGGATTCAGCGTCCGCTCATGACTCCATAAGGAGGTATCGGCGAACCCCCTCGTGCCTCTAGCGTGGCGGTTTGCTCAAGGTATTTCTCGAAGGAGGACGTCTTGGCTGTCGGCACGGTCAAGTGGTTCAACTCGGAGAAGGGCTACGGATTCATCGCCGCCGACGGCGGGCCCGATGTGTTCGTGCACTACTCGGCGATCCAGATGGAAGGCTTCCGGACGCTGGCCGAGGGCGACCGCGTGGAGTTCGAGATCCAGGCGGGGCGCGACGGCCGCAGCCAGGCATCGGACGTGCGGAAGGCATCGTGACCTCCGCCCGACCCGCCGCGCGGCGGGTCGGGCCGCCTTCCGGCCGCCGCGCCTGGTCCGTTCGCCGGAACCCCGCGCAACTCGCCGCGCGCGGACGTTAGGCTCCGTCGCGTGTCGGAGGACCTGAGCGGGCGACGGCTGGGGCACTACCGGATCGACGGGGTGCTCGGCCGCGGTGGCATGAGCGTGACCTACAAGGCCACGGACGTCAGGCTCGGTCGCAAGGTCGCCCTGAAGGTCATCGGCGAGCACCTCACCGCGGACGCCGAGTTCCGCGAGCGGTTCGTCGACGAGGCCCGCAACACCTCGGCGATCGACCACGCCAACATCGTGCCGCTGTACGACTTCGACGAGGTCGACGGGCTGCTCTACATCGCCATGCGCCTGGTCGACGGCCAAGACCTCGCCAGCCACATCAAGGACGGCCCCCTCTCGCCCCAGCGCACCCTGGCGCTGCTCGGCCAGGTCGCCGAAGCGCTCGACATGCTGCACGGCAAGGGCCTGGTCCACCTCGACGTGAAGCCGGCCAACGTGCTGGTCACCACCAAGGAAGCCGCGAACGAGCACGTCTACCTCGCCGACTTCGGCCTCACCCGGCGCGGCGCCACCGGCCACCGCACCCGCACCGGCGACTTCCTCGGCTCGCCCACCTACGCCGCCCCCGAGCACCTGCGCGGCGAACCCCTCGACGGCCGCACCGACCAGTACGCGCTCGCGTGCATGGTGTTCGCCTGCCTGTCCGGCCGGCCCCCGTTCCAGGGCGGCGTGCAGGACGTCATCCAGGGGCACCTCGGCTCCGAGATCCCGTCGCTGACCGCGCTGGTGTCGCTGCCGCCCGCCATCGACGACGTGCTCCGCAAGGGCACCGCCAAGGACCCCTCCCAGCGGTACGGCTCGTGCGTCGAGCTGATCGCCGCCGCCCGCGCCGCGCTGTCCGGCGCGGCCCAGGGCGCCCCGCCCCGCCGCGACGCCGGGCCCGCCTCGGGCCCCGTGCCGATGGGCCCGCAGACCGGCGGCGTGCCCGCGCAGCAGGGCCAGTACCGGCCGCCCTACCAGCAGCAGCCCGGGTTCCTCCAGGACCCCGTGCGGCTGCGCCCGCCCGCCCAGGTCGGCGCCAGCGCGTTCACCAACACCGGCAAGTCCCGGCCGGCGTGGTTCGCGCCCGTCGTCGCCGGCGCGGTCGCCATCGTGCTCGTCGTCATCCTCGTGGTGATCCTCACGCCGAAGGATGAACCTCCGCGACAGGGGAGCAGCGGCACCACCACCCGATCCATCGAGGTCGGGGGCACGACCAGCGGCAAAACGCTGCCCACCGACGTCCCCGTGCGCACCTCCCGCTGACCTGCTCTTCTTGCACTCTCCCCCGTCGAGTGCTAAACACGGTGTTGGCACTCGGAACACCTGAGTGCCAACACGCAGGCTGGGACGGTGAGGCCCGTCCCCCTCCGGGGGCAGGTCGTCCGTCGCGGGCACCGAGCCTGGCCGAAGCACCGTGTTCCGCTGTGGGCGCGCGCCCGCAGTGGCCCCATTCGTAATCAGGCGGAGGAACACACCGCAATGGCCAAGATGATCGCGTTCGACGAGGATGCCCGCCGCGGTCTCGAGCGTGGCATGAACATTCTCGCCGACGCCGTCAAGGTGACGCTCGGCCCGAAGGGCCGCAACGTCGTGCTCGAGAAGAAGTGGGGCGCGCCGACCATCACCAACGACGGCGTCTCCATCGCCAAGGAGATCGAGCTCGAGGACCCGTGGGAGAAGATCGGGGCCGAGCTCGTCAAGGAAGTGGCGAAGAAGACCGACGACGTCGCGGGTGACGGCACCACGACCGCCACCGTGCTCGCCCAGGCCCTGGTCCGCGAGGGCCTGCGCAACGTGGCCGCGGGCGCCAACCCGCTCGGCCTCAAGCGGGGCATCGAGAAGGCCGTCGAGGCCGTGACCGAGCAGCTCCTCAAGACCGCCAAGGAGGTCGAGACCAAGGAGCAGATCGCCGCCACGGCGTCCATCTCCGCGGGCGACTCGACCATCGGCGAGCTCATCGCCGAGGCCATGGACAAGGTCGGCAAGGAAGGCGTCATCACCGTCGAGGAGAGCAACGCGCTCGGGCTCGAGCTGGAGCTCACCGAGGGCATGCGCTTCGACAAGGGCTACATCTCCGGTTACTTCGTGACCGACGCCGAGCGCCAGGAAGCGGTCCTCGAGGACCCGTACATCCTGCTCTACGGCTCGAAGATCTCGTCGGTCAAGGACCTGCTGCCGCTGCTGGAGAAGGTCATGCAGGGCGGCAAGCCGCTGCTGATCATCTCCGAGGACGTCGAGGGCGAGGCCCTGGCCACCCTGGTCGTCAACAAGATCCGCGGCACGTTCAAGTCCGTCGCCGTCAAGGCCCCGGGCTTCGGCGACCGCCGCAAGGCGATCCTGCAGGACATCGCCATCCTCACCGGTGGCCAGGTCATCACCGAGGACGTCGGCCTCAAGCTGGAGAACGCCGACCTGTCGCTGCTGGGCAAGGCCCGCAAGGTCGTCGTCACCAAGGACGAGACCACGGTCGTCGAGGGCGCCGGTGACCCGGAGCAGATCCAGGGCCGCGTCAACCAGATCCGCGCCGAGATCGAGAAGTCGGACTCCGACTACGACCGCGAGAAGCTGCAGGAGCGCCTGGCGAAGCTCGCCGGCGGTGTCGCGGTGATCAAGGCCGGCGCCGCCACCGAGGTGGAGCTGAAGGAGCGCAAGCACCGCATCGAGGACGCGGTGCGCAACGCGAAGGCCGCCGTCGAGGAGGGCATCGTCGCCGGTGGTGGCGTCGCGCTGCTCCAGGCCGCCGAGATCGCGTTCGCGGGCCTGAACCTCGAGGGTGACGAGGCGACCGGCGCCAACATCGTCAAGGTCGCCGTCGAGGCCCCGTTGAAGCAGATCGCCGTGAACGCCGGCCTCGAGGGCGGCGTCGTGGTGGAGAAGGTCAAGGGCCTGCCCGTCGGCCACGGCCTCAACGCCGCGACCGGCGCGTACGAGGACCTGCTGGCGGCCGGCGTGCCGGACCCGACCAAGGTGACCCGCTCGGCGCTGCAGAACGCCGCGTCGATCGCCGCGCTGTTCCTGACCACGGAGGCCGTGGTCGCGGACAAGCCGGAGAAGGCCAACAACGCCCCGGCCGTCCCGGACGCCGGCGGCATGGACTTCTGATCGACCAGGTCACCTGACCGGGGTTCGATCGACCTGAAGTTCCCGGAGGGCCCGGTCCGCGCTCAGCGCGGACCGGGCCCTCCGTCGTCCGCGACCCGCGGCGGGAGGCAGGCGTGGAACACGATCGGGTGAGATCGGGTCGGAAGTGTACGGAAACACCGTTACCGCACCTCGGTTAAAACGAGACGGAACCCCGACCACCCCCTCACCCACCAATGCCGCTCCCGCCACCCGCCACCGCCACCCGCCACCACCGCCCGCCACCTCTGCCCGCCACCACCGCTCGCCGCCTCTGTCCGCCGCCGCCTCTGTCCGCCGCCGCCGCCTCTATCCGCCGCCGCCTCTGTCCGCCGCTGCCACCGCCGCTGCCCGCCGCCGCCACCCGCCACCGCTGTCGACCACCGCCACGCCGCCAGTCACCGCCGGCACTCCCGCCGGCCACTTCCGGACCCGTGCCGCGCCTCTCTTGGTCGCGCCCCCGGTGCTCGCGGTCCCAGGCGTATCCGTCATAGGGCCCGTGACGCAGGCACGCCGGCGTGCCTGGGCGATAAGAGCAGCCCGACGTCCAGCCTCACCTGAACACAGGGCGAGGTCGGATTACCTCGAAATCCCCAAGGCGGATGACCGCTCACCCTTCGCGGGCCCCAACCCGAAGTGAGGACTGGGCTGTCGAACGCATCCGCCACCGAAGTCGTGGGAGAAATGCTCGGTGGTTTACCGCGTTCGTTCCTGGCGTTCTCCCGAGCGGCTGCCGCGATGACCAGCGGCAATCCTCGTGGGTACCCCCGCGGTCGATTGGGTCGGGCTCGGAGGCCAGGGCCGGGAAGAATCACCTTCGTGCTGTGCGCGGAGAACAATTGCACAGGGCCGCAGGCGTTGTTGTTCGTGCGATCGCTGCGGGAGTTTGGCGCCCTCACTGGCTTTGCCCGCCGACCGCCATGGCCAGTTCCGCCCGGCACAGTCGCGGCAGCATCCGGTGGTCCACCGGTGTGATCGGACCCGGCGCCGGGATCTGTCGAGTACCGCGCGAACCGTGGTCGGGTCACCCCGACGGATCGCGGTAAGAACGGTGAGGGGCCTCCGCTGTGGCCGCCTCGTCGGGCACCCCGCGGTGGACGGCGGGAACCGAGTGGATCACCAGGACGAGGGATGGGCATTCCCTCGGGTGGAGGGTCGCCCGAAGGCGTCGCGGATGGCGAAGTGGGCGCGGTGTCCGCACCGGAAGACAGCGGTAGTGAAGTAGCGGTGGTGAGGTTCAGCCCTCAGGACGCGTCAGGAGGGCCGGGTTCGGCCCAGGACGTGCTGCTGTGGCGGTCCGGGCCCGTTGCCGCTTCCGTCGGCTCCTGACCCGCACGCCGGTGGCACAGGGCCGGCACCACCCGGGTCCGGTCGACCCGGTTCGCGCGCCACCAGGGCCGAGGCCGGCACGCGGAGTCCGAGGCCGGCACGCGGAGCTTAAGGCCGGCACGCGGAACGCCGGCGCCCGCGGCACGTCGCCCGTCAGGTGCGCGATGTCACCGAGGTTGCCCGGCGCCATCGCCCCTCCGTGGGCGGAACGGATCACTCTCCGTGAATGCGCCACGGGGTGGCGCACCCGTCACAACATGATGGTCGGCGTCACCACGGTCCGCCCCGGCTCACCGCGCGAGTTCACCAGGTGCACCACGATCTGGGTGGTGCCGGCGGGCACGTCGGACAGCACGAAGCGGCCGCCGTCGTCGGCCTTGGTGGTGCTCGACTCGTGCTCGGCGACCCGTACCTCGACGGTGTGCTCGCCCGCGGGCACGAGCCAGCCGTCGATGCGGTGCCGCGCGCCGATCGAGGTGAAGTTCACCATCAGCGTCAGGTTGTCCACGGTGAACGTGATGGTGCCGGGGTTGCCCCCTCGCACGCCCGCGAACGAGCCCGCGCGTTCCCAGCGGGCCACCTCGACGTCCAGGTTCTCCAGTGCCACCGCGAACTGGATGCGTTCGACCAGCCCCGCCGGGGGCGGGTCCAACTCGTACACCAGGCGGTTCAGTTCAGTGAGGACAGCGGTGTCCTCTTGGCCTCTGCGGTCATCGCGCGGGTCGATGTCGTTCACCGCGATCCTCCTTCCGCGTCGAGATGTGTGCGCAACGCGGTCAGGCAGCGACCCCGGGTGGGGCCGATGCTGCCGCGCGGCATGGACAGTGCCTCGGCGACCGCGCGGTACTCCGCCCGGCCGGCCAGCACGGTGAGCCGCAGAAGCTCCTGGCACTTCTGCGACAAACGGCCGAACGCCCGCCACAGCCGGTGGTCCCGGTCGTCGACCAGGGCGGCGTCCTCGGGCAGGCCGTACTCGCTCTCCAGTTGATCCGCCAGCTCGTCGCTCAGCGCCGCTTCGCGGCGAGCGGGCGTCCAGGTCCGTTGTGCCTCGCGGCGGGTCGCGACGACCAGCCAGCCGGCCAGCGCGCGCGGTTCGACCAGCCGGTCGAGGTGGCGCAGCAGCGCGAGCCACACCGTCTGCACCACGTCCTCCGCGGTGCTGCGGTCCAGCCCGTGCCCGCGGGCGACGTGCCACACCAGCGGCGTCAGGTCCGCGACCAGCGCGTCCAACGCCCGGCGGTCCCCGTCCCGCGCGGCGACGACGCAAGCCGCGTGCCGGTCGGTCCCGTCGAGACCCTCCCACGGTGGGCGCTCACCGGCCGTGCGCAGTTCTCCCACGTCGTCACCTCCTTCTCGGCGTCCCCCAGCCGAAGCTGATCGTCACACACGTTCCCCAGGGCCGGCGCGGCGGCGGTCCGCGGTGCCCCCCTCGCACCGCGGACCGCCCTCCCCCCATCGCCGGTGGCGTCCGATCGGCACCCCTCGAAGCCGACCGACCGCCACCCCTCCTCCCCCCAGCGGCTTGCCGCCCGTCCGCGCACCGCCGCGCCGGGCCCACCTCGTCGACGCCGGGCGGGTTGGCGCTCATTCGCTCTCCTGGTTCGCGGTCGCGGACCGGTCACTAGGTAAGGAGTGGGTAGTTCTACGCGAGATACATCGGCCCGCCTTAACAGTTCACCGACCGCGTCCGCGCCGGTCCGACGGCTATGGTCCAGACCATGCTTGAGGTCATCGCACTGGACGCCACCGACGCCGAGGCCGCGCAGGCCGGTGGCGCGGACCGGCTGGAACTCACCGTCGACATGGCCGCGGACGGGCTGACGCCCCCGGTCACCGTGCTCCGCGACGTGCTCTCCGCGACCGACCTGCCGGTCCGGGTCATGCTGCGCGACGCGCGGGGCTTCGCGCCCGGCGACCTCGACGGGCTGCGGCGCGACGCGGCGGCGCTGCGGGAGGCGGGCGCGTCGGAGTTCGTGCTCGGCTTCCTCGACGCCGACGGGCGGGTGGACGAGGCGGCGTGCTCGGCCCTGGTGGCGGAGCTGGACGGGTGCGCGTGGACGTTCCACCGCGCGCTGGACAACTCGGTGGACCCGGAGGCGGCGTGGTCCGCCGTCGGCGCGCTGGGCTGCGACACGGTGCTCGCGGCCGGCAGCCCGCGCGGGGTCGCCGACGGCTTCGACGTGCTGGAACGGCTCGCCGCGCGCCAGGGCGACGTGCGGCTGCTCGTGGGCGGCGGGCTCAAGGCCGAGCACGTCGCGCCGCTGAAGGCCGTCGGCGTCACGGGGTTCCACGTCGGCGGCGCGGTGCGCCCAGGCGGGTGGGACGCCCCGGTGTCCGCCGACGCGGTCCGCACCTGGGCGAATCTGGTCTAGACCGCTTGCCGATGCGGACATTAGCATCGCCGTTGCTCCCCATGAAATGGCCGTTGCGAAATACGCAATAAGTAGCCGGGGTGCGACACACCTGAAAGGCGGGCGAGATGCGGTTCGCAGCAGCAGCAGCCGTGGTGGGCGCCGTCGTGCTGGCCGGGTGCGCCCCGGTGCAGTCCGGTCCGGCGCCCGCCGGCGGCGACGAGCAGTCGGGGCAGCTCCGGGTCTGGCTGTTCGACGAGGTCAACCGCGCCCCGAAGGAGGCGGTCGTCAAGGAGGCGATCACCGAGTTCGAGCAGGCGCACCAGGGCGTCACGGTCGACGTCCAGTACATCCAGGTGCAGAGCCGCGCGGAGCGGTTCAAGGCCGCGTTCAGCGACCCGCAGAGCGCGCCCGACGTCGCCGAGTTCGGCAACACCGACCTGGCGGGCTACGTCGCGGGCGGCGGGTTCGCCGAACTCGACCTCGGCGGCTGGGCGGACTCGAAGGACCTGCTGCCCGCCGTCCTGGACACCGGCAAGGTGGACGGCAAGGTCTACGGCGTGCCCTGGTACGTCGGCGTGCGCGCGCTCTACTACCGCACCGACGTCTTCCAGGAGCTGAACCTCCAACCACCGGCCACGCTGGACGAGATCGCGCCGCTGGCCCGCCGGATCCGCGCCGCCAAGCCCGACCTGCTCGGCATCTCCGCGGGCGGCAAGTACACCTACGGCGCGATGCCGTTCGTCTGGGCCAACGGCGGCGACATCGCCCGCAGGGACGGCGACAAGTACGTCGCCGCCATCGACAGCCCCGAGTCCAAGGCCGGCCTGCGCCAGTACACCGAGCTGATCGCCGAGGACATCTGCCCGCCCGCCCAGTGCGCCGGCAACGGCGGCGACGCCAGCGTCGAGGCGTTCCGCGCCGGCAAGGCCGCGATGGTCGTCGGCGGCGACTTCAACCGCAAGTCCGTCGACGCCTCCGCCGCGGCCGGCAAGTACGCCGTCGTGCCGCTGCCCGGCAAGAAGGCGGGCGAGATCGCGCCCGCGTTCGCCGGCGGCAACCTCCTCGGCGTCCTGAAGGGCAGTCAGCGCAAGACCCTGGCCAACCAGTTCCTGCAGCTCCTGGGCGGCAAGGAGTACCAGCGCAAGATGTTCGACGCGATGGGCAACCTGCCGACGTTCGGCGACGTGCAGGCCGAGGTGGCCAAGGCCAACCCCGTGCTGGAGCCGTTCACCAGGACGTTGAACGCGGGCACGCGGTTCGTGCCGGTCACGCCGAACTGGGCCAAGATCGACGCCCAGGCCGTGCTGCCGACGCTGCTGCAGCAGGTCGCGACCGGCGGGGAAGGGCTGGACCAGGCCGCCGCCCAGGCCGCCACCCAGATGAACGCCGCCTTCTCCTCGTGATGCGGACCGCCAAGGGCGACGGGCGGATCGCGTACGCCTACCTCGCCCCGGCGCTGCTGGTCCTGGTCGGGCTGATGGGCTACCCGATCTACCAGCTCGTGCTGATCTCCCTGTTCGACTACGGCCAGGAGCAGGTCAGCGGCGGCGCGCCGCTGACCTTCCTGGGCCTGGGCAACTACGCGCACCTGCTGTCGCAGCCGAAGTTCTGGTCCGTGCTCGGGCAGACGGTCGGGTTCGCCGCCGTCTGCGTGGTCGGCACCCTGCTGGTCGGCGCCGCGCTCGCGGTGCTGGCCACCAGGGTCCGCACGTGGGCGCGCACCACGCTGTTCCTGGCCGCCCTGGGCGCGTGGGCCACGCCGACCGTGGCCGGGTCGACGATCTGGCTGTTCCTGTTCGACGCCAACTTCGGGTTCGTCAACGAGGTCCTCGGCACCACCGGGCTCTCCTGGACCTACGACAAGTGGCTGGCGTTCGGGCTGGTCGCCGCCCAGGTGATCTGGTGCTCGTTCCCGTTCGTCATGGTCACCCTGTACGCGGGGATCAAGGCCATCCCCGGCGAGGTGCTCGAAGCCGCCGCGCTCGACGGCGCGAGCACCCGGCGGACCGCCACCGCGGTGATCCTGCCGCTGCTGCGACCGCTGCTGATCGTGGTGACCATCCAGTCGATCATCTGGGACTTCAAGGTGTTCACCCAGATCTACATCATGACCAACGGCGGCGGCATCGCCGGCCGCAACCTCGTGCTCAACGTCTACGCCTACCAGCAGGCGTTCGCCGCCTCCGAGTACGGCCTCGGCGCGGGCATCGGCGTGGTGATGACGGCGTTGCTGCTGCTGATCACCCTCGGCTACCTGCGGGCGCTGCGCCGCAGCGGGGAGGCGCTGTGAACCGGCGGGTGTCGCGGGGCGTCGCCGAGGGCGTCACCGTCGCGGTCGCGGCCGTGGTGGCGTTCCCGCTGTACTGGATGGCGCTGACGGCGTTCAAGCCCGAGGCGGAGATCTTCTCGGCCGACCCGCGGCCGTGGACGCTCGCGCCGACGCTCGACAGCTTCACCCGCGCGCTGACCGTGCAGAACTTCGGCCGCTACCTGCTCAACAGCGTCGTCGTGGCGGTCGCGGTGGTGCTGCTGAGCCTGCTGATCTCGTTCCTGGCGGCCACCGCGCTGACCAGGTTCCGGTTCCGCAGCCGCACCACGCTGCTGGTCATGCTGCTGGTGGTGCAGATGGTGCCGGTCGAGGCGCTGACCATCCCGCTGTTCTTCCTCATGCGGTCGGTGCGCGACGTGGTCCCGGTGTTCGGCCTGAACCACCTCGGCTCGCTGGTGCTGGTGCACCTGGCGTTCAGCCTGCCGTTCGCGATCTGGATGCTGCGCGGGTTCGTCGCCGCCGTGCCGGTGGAGCTGGAGGAGGCCGCGACGCTGGACGGCGCGTCCCGGTTCCGGTTCCTGTGGCAGGTGCTGTTCCCGCTGGTCGCGCCCGGCCTGGTGGCGACGAGCGTGCTGTCGTTCATCCACGCCTGGAACGACTTCCTGTTCGCCAAGACCTTCATCATCTCGGCGGCGGAGAACCAGACGCTGCCGCTGGCGCTGCAGGTGTTCGTCAAACCCGACCAGAACGACTGGGGAGCGATCATGGCAGGATCGACGTTGATGACGATTCCGGTGCTGGTGTTCTTCATCCTCGTGCAGCGGCGGCTGGTCGCGGGCCTCGCCGGGGCGGTGAAGTCGTGATCCTGCCCCGTCCCGTGTCCTTCACCCGCGGCGCGGGTGAGGTGCCGTTCGACGGCACGTTCCAGGTCGAGCGCGTGGCCGGGCCCGCCGAGGGCTACCGGCTGTCGGTGTCGGCCGACGGCGTGCGGGTGAGCGCCTCCGACGACGCGGGCGAGTTCTACGCCCGGCAGACGCTGCGGCAGCTCAGCGGCCCGGCGGCGTTCCGCGCCGTGCCGCCGGGCGCGGTGGCGCTGCCCGTGTGCGAGGTCGAGGACCACCCGCGGTTCGCGTGGCGCGGCGTGATGCTCGACGTGGCGCGGCACTTCCTGCCCAAGCACGACCTGCTGCGCTACGTCGACCTGCTGGCCGTGCACAAGCTGAACGTGCTGCACCTGCACCTGACCGACGACCAGGGCTGGCGGTTCGAGTCGCGCCGCTTCCCCCGGCTGCACGAGGTCGGCGGGTGGCGGCCCGACTCGCGGTTCGGCGACCGGCGCTCCGGCGGCACGGCCGGCCGGCCGCACGGCGGCTACTACACCCAGGACGACCTGCGGGAGGTCGTCGCGTACGCGGCGCAGCGGCAGATCACCGTGGTGCCGGAGATCGACGTGCCGGGGCACAGCCAGGCGGCGATCGCGGCCTACCCGGAGCTGGGCGTGTCCGGCGGCGGCGTGTGGACGGACTGGGGCGTCAACCCCAACGTCCTCAAGGCCGACGAGTCGGTGGTCGCGTTCTACCGCGAGGTGTTCGACGAGCTGCTCGACGTCTTCCCGTCCGAGGTGGTCGGGCTGGGCGGCGACGAGGCCGAGGGCGGTGACGGCCGGTTCGTCCGGCGCATCGCCCAACACCTGCACCAGCGGGGGCGGCGGCCGTTCGGCTGGGACGAGGTGCTGGGCGTCGGCCCCCTGCCGACCCGCACGGTCGTCGCCGCGTGGCGCGACGAGCGGGCCGGCCTGACCGCCCTGGACCGCGGCCACGACGTGGTGATGTGCCCCGAGCGGCACCTCTACCTGGACTACCGGCAGTCCGACCACCCCGACGAGCCGATCCCCGTCGGCACCGTCACCACGCTGGAGGACGTCTACCGGTACGAGCCCGCGGCGGCCGACCGGGTGCTCGGCGCGCAGGCGAACCTGTGGACCGAGCACCTCGACTCGCCGCGGCGGCTCGACTACGCCGCCTTCCCCCGGCTGAGCGCGTTCGCCGAGGTCGTGTGGAGCCCCGCCGAGCGCGACGAGGCGGAGTTCCTGACCCGGCTGGTCGAGCACCACCTGCCGCGGCTGGACGCGCTCGGCGTCGAGTACCGGCCCCTGGGCGGTCCCCGGCCGTGGCAGGCGCTGCCGGGCGTGCCCGGCTTCCCCCGGTAGCGCGGTCAGCCCTCCTCGGGCACCAGGAGCCAGGCGGCGAGGTAGAGGACCGCGCCGGCCCCGAACCCGAGGAGGGTGGCCGCGACCAGCACGATGCGGATCAGCGCCGCGTCCACGCCGAGCAGCTCGGCGACGCCGCCGCACACGCCCGCGACCATCTTGTCGGTCCGGCTGCGGCGGAGCTTCTTGACCTTGGCGGTGGCTTCGGTGAGCACGTCGTTCGTCATGGCTCAAGAGTGCGCCGCGGGGGCCGTTCGGGGCATCGGGGACGCACCCTGACTTCCCCCGGACCCGCGTCCTCAGGGTTCCACCAGCACTTTCCCCCTGAGGTCGCCGGCCTCGGCGCGGCGGTGGACCTCGGCCAGGCCGTGCCGCTCGGACACGTCGACCACCACCGCGCCCCGGTCCACCAGGGCGACGAGCGCGGCGAGCCGGTCGCGGTCGAAGCGGGTGACGAAGTGGGCGTCGGGCGCGTCGCCCCGGGTCGCCGAGACGACGAGCCGGCCCGCCCGCGCCTCGGCTCCGACGCCCTCGTCCCCGCCCTGCTCGACGCGCTGCTGCTCTACCTGCTGCGCGCCTGGTTCACCGGGTCCGACCGCGCCACCGGCTGGGCCGCCGCCCTGCGCGACCCCGTCACCGCGACCGCCCTGCACCACCTCCACCTCCACCGCGACCCCGCCCACCGGTGGACGGTGGCGGGGCCGGCCGCCGCGTCCGGCCTGTCCCGCGCGCCGTTCGCCAAGCGCTTCACCGCCCTGGTCGGCCAACCGCCCCCGACCTACCTGACGTGGTGGCGGATGACCACCGCCGCCCGCCTCCTGCGGGACACCGACGCGTCGCAGGCCGCCATCGCCGGCCGCGTCGGCTGCACCTCGGAGTTCGCGTCCGCGGCCGCGTTCAAGCGCACCCACGGCACCCCGCCGGGCCGCTACCGGCGCGCACATCCGACCACGTGACGCCGGCTCGCCACCGCCGGGTGGTGTGCCCGGCCGCACGACCGGGAGCACAATCGGGTCATCCCGCTGGAGGAGGTCCGACGTGCGTGATGTCCTCGCCGAACTGGCCCGCCGCGTCGACCGGGGTGAGACGGTCGGCGTCGGCACGGTGGTGGCCACGTTCAGCTCCGCGCCGCGGCCGCCCGGTGCGGCGATGCTGGTCGGCGCGGACGGGGCGGTCGTCGGCAGCGTCTCCGGCGGCTGCGTGGAAGGCGCGGTGTACGAGCTGGCGCAGGAGGTGGTCCGGGACGGGCGGCCCGTGCTCCAGCGGTACGGCGTCGGCGACGACGACGCGTTCGCGGTCGGGTTGACGTGCGGCGGGGTCATCGACGTCTACGTGGAGCCGGTGGACAAGGGCTCGTTCCCCGAACTGCCCGAAGTCCTCGAGACCGTCCGGGCGCGGGAGCCGGTCGCGGTGGCCACGGTGGTGGAGCACCCCGAGTGGGTCGGCCGGCGCGTGGTCGTCTGGCCCGACCGCGCCGCGGGCGACGTGCCGTCCGCCAGGGCGCGTGACGCGATCACCGACGACGCGCGCGGCCTGCTCGCCGCCGGGCGCAGCGGCACCCTGCACTACGGGCCGGACGGGCAGCGGCGCGGCGAGGGCCTGGCCGTGTTCGTGAACTCGTTCGAGCCGCCGCCCCGGATGCTGGTGTTCGGCGCGATCGACTTCGCCGCCGCCGTGGCCAGGCTGGGCACGTTCCTCGGCTACCG
Organism: Actinosynnema sp. NPDC053489; assembly: GCF_044544865.1. Taxonomy (NCBI): domain Bacteria; kingdom Bacillati; phylum Actinomycetota; class Actinomycetes; order Pseudonocardiales; family Pseudonocardiaceae; genus Actinosynnema; species Actinosynnema sp. NPDC053489. The sequence continues at coordinate 63,409 of NZ_JBITXT010000011.1, forward strand.
CGTCACGGTGTGCGACGCGCGCCCGGTGTTCGCCACGGCCGGCCGGTTCCCCGAAGCCGACGAGGTGGTGGTCGACTGGCCGCACCGCTACCTCGCCGCGCAGGCCGAGGCGGGCCTGGTGGACGAGCGCACGGTGGTGGCCGTGCTGACCCACGACCCGAAGTTCGACGTGCCGCTGCTGGAGGTCGCGCTGCGCCTCAAGCTCGGCTACGTGGGCGCGATGGGATCCCGCCGCACGCACGACGACCGGCTGCGGAGGCTGCGCGAAGCGGGCGTGACCGAGGGCGAGCTGGCCGGGCTCGCGTCCCCGATCGGCCTGGACCTCGGCGCCCGCACGCCGGAGGAGACGGCGGTGTCGATCGCCGCGGAGATCATCGCGCTGCGCTGGGGCGGCGGAGGTGAGCGCCTGACCCGCACGGACGGCTCCATCCACAGGTGAGGGGTCGTCCACACCGGGCGGCCGGGCCGCTCGGATCGTGGACGAGTTCGCGCAATGCCTGGCGAGCGGGCCCGCGCCGGCGGAAGCTGAGGAGGTGACGCCACCCCAGACCGCCGCCAGGCCGCACCTGCGAGCCGTGCCGGACGAGCCGCTCGACCTGGTCGACCCGGCGGGCGCGCCCGTCCTCAAGCGCGTGTCGGCGGTCCTGGCCGGGCTGCTGGTGGTGGTGCTGCTGGTGCGCGGGTTCCGCGGGCGGCACCGCTGAACGCGCGCGGCGGGCGGCCGGTCCTCGGGCTGGTCGCCTGCCTCGTCGTGCTGGTGGCGTGCACCGGGTCGCCGGTCGTGACCACCTCGCCGCGCGCGCCCGCGACAACCACGTCGTCGGCCGCGCCGGAGTCGCCGTCGTTCACGCTGGCCGCGGGTGGCGACATCCTGATCCACCCGGCGCTGACCGAGCAGGCCGACGCCGACGGCGCGCGCAACTTCGTGCCGCTGCTGGAGGGGCTGCGCGAGGCGATCGCGGCGGACGTGTCGATCTGCCACCTGGAGACGCCGCTGTCCGCGCCGGGCGCGCCGACCTACGGCTACCCGGCGTTCAGCGCGCCGCCCGAGGTCGCGTCGGCGTTGAAGGAGATCGGCTACGACAGCTGCTCCACCTCGTCCAACCACACCCTCGACCGGGGCGCGCCCGCGATCAGGACGACGTTGGACGTGCTGGACGCCGCCGGGCTGAAGCACACCGGCTCGTTCCGCTCGCCCGAGGAGTCCGCGACGCCGTTGCTGCTGGACGTGGGCGGGGTGAAGGTCGGCCACATCGCCTTCACCTACGGGTTCAACGGCATCCCGCTGCCGCAGCCGTGGATGGCGAACCAGCTGTCCACCGAGGGCGTGCTGGCCGCGGCACGCGCGGCCAAGGCGGCCGGCGCGGAGGTCGTGGTGGCGAGCCTGCACTGGGGCGACGAGTACCGGCACGAGGCGACGCCGCAGCAGAAGGAGATGGCGCGGGCGCTGCTCGCCGACCCGGCGGTGGACCTGATCATCGGCACGCACGTGCACGCCGTGCAGCCGATCGAGCAGCTCAACGGCAAGTGGGTCGTCTACGGCATGGGCAACGAGGTGGCCCGCCACTCCGAGCCGCGCGGCATCACCGAGGAGGGCATCGTCACCCGGTTCAAGTTCGTGAAGGGACCGTCCGGCTGGGCGGTGGCGCAGGCGTCCTACGTCCCGACCCTGGTCGAGTTCGGGCCGCCGATCCGCGTGGTCGACCTGACCCGCGTGCCCGCCAACCCCCGCCGCACCGAAGCCCTCACCCGCACGGACGGCGTCGTGCGCAGCCTCGGCGCGGCCATCGGCCACCCCTGACCCCGAGCGGCCGGTTCGGGGAGGCGTTGTGGTCCCCCCGGCGGGCGGTGACGCTCCGGAACCGTTGGGGTGACACGGAAAACCACTTGTCACCCGTACGGGTATTACCGGCCGGGATCGGGCCCCGAACGAGGATGGGAGCGCCCGTCTGTGCTGCACTCGAGGGGCGGACACGCACAGGCAGCCACGGCGACGAACGTCGTGACGCCCACTGTGGAGGGAGGCTCCAATGCCTGTTCACACCACCACCCGCACGGTCGCCACACCGGCGGACGTCGAGCAGCTCGGCGCGCTGGTGGCCGAGCCGGAGTGCGCGCTGACCGACCCGCCGCTGCACGTGCCGAACGCGGCAGGCGTGCTCCTCGCGCTGCTGCTCCTCTCGACCGGGACGCCGAAGGAGCCCCGGAAGTAGGCACGCGGTTCGGCGGACATCCACGGCGGATCGGCGAGGAGGGACTGTGGACGCGTCGTCCTGCGCGAGCGACGCCGCGGACCTGGCCGGTCGGGTGCTCGGCGCACTGCGGGGAAGCGGCGGAGCGGGTCTGGCCGACTTCCTCGACTCGTGCGCCGACCCGACCGCCGGGCTCGGCGCGGTCCGGCTGGTGGGCGCGGACGTCTTCCTGCCGCACGTGGTGCTGAACCACCCGTTGACGCCCCGGGACGCCGAGGTGGTCGCCGCGTCGTTCGAGGTCTTCCCGCCGATCACCGAGCCGGTCGCGCCGGCGCAGCGGGTGATGGCCTGGCACGACTGGTCCACGGTCTCGGTGCTGGCCCGGCTCACCGGGGACGTGCCGGTCACCTCGCCGGCGGACCCGGACGCGGTGCTCGGCCCGGTGCGGGACTGGGTGCGCTGGTCGGGGGCGGTGGCGCAGCTCTCGGCGTTGGCGCAGCCCGGTGCGACCGGCCCGGTGGTGGACGCGGTCGTGGCGCAGCCGTTGGCGCTGTGCCGAGGCGCCGTTCGGACCGTGCTGCGCCGGGACTTCGCCACCGCGAGCCGGATGGCCCGCTGGGTCGCCCTGGCGCACGCCGGCGGTGCCCGGCTGCCGGTCGACCCGGTGCTGCTGGTCGAGCACGTCGAACCGCGGGTCGGCGCGGAACCGCGACGGCTGCTGGACCTGGCCGTCGCCCGTCACCTCGTGGAGGCGGCGTGAACGCCGTGGTCCGCCTCGCGCACGACGTCTCGGCGGGTGCCCTGGGCTGGCTGCACGCCAATCACGGCCTGGGCGGGTTCGAGGACGACGCCACCGCCGACCTGGACGACCCCGACGGCGTCTACAAGCCGGTGGCCGAGTTGGCGCTGGCCGCGTCGCTGGTGCTGCGCGAGGGCGTGGCCGGGACGGCGGAGCTGCGGGCGGCGCGCGAGCTCATGGGCTACGCCTGGGCGCAGCTGCGCGAAGGCGACCTGCTCTACGAGCGCCAACTGCGGCACGCCGTGCTCACCGACCCGTTGGAGACCTACGCCCCCCACGCCCGCGGCGGCCTGCGCCACGAGGCGCTGGAGCAGCTCCTCGACCGGGCCTCGGCGGCGGACGCCCTGATCGAGGTGTTGCCCAACCGCCGGTTGGCGGTGGCCAACGCCCACCGCGTCGTGGGCACCCGCCGCGACGACGACTTCCCGGCCATGCTCCGGCAGACGTGGCTGGGCCGCACGACCCAACCGTGGGCGATCGACTGGTACACCGCCTACTGCATGACGCACACCGTCTTCCACATCACCGACTGGAGCGCGCTGCCGGGTGGACTGCCGCCCGACGTGGTCGAGTACCTGGGCAACTGGCTGCCGGTGTGGTGCGAGGTGTGGGCCGAGGCCGGCCAGTGGGACCTGCTCGGCGAGCTGCTGGTCGTGGGCGCGTGCCTGCCCGAGCCGTGGTGCGACCGCACGACGTGGGAGGTGTTCGCCCGCGCCCAGCACGCCGACGGGTTCGTGCCCCGGGACGCCGAACCCGTCGACGACGACCCGCGGCAACGCTTCCTCGGCCACCAGCACACCGCCGTGGTGGCCACCATCGCCGGCACGCTGACCGTGTCCCGACTGCTCGGCGGGGGCAGGTGAGAGACCTCGTCGCGGACCTGCCGGCCGCCGCGCCCGGTGCCACGGGCGTCGCGGTCGCGTTCCGCCAGGGCGATGACGAGCTGGTCCTGGTCGGCGGCACGACCGGCCGGGCCGATCCGCGCCCGGTCACCGGGCGCACCCGCTTCGAGGTGGGTTCGCTGACCAAGACGTTCACCGGCCTGCTGCTCGCCGAGATGGCCGACCGGGGCGAGGTGGACCTGTCCGACCCCGTCCGGCGTCACCTGCCGGTGGGCGCGGTGCCGCACCTGGGCCGCGAGGTCACCCTGGAGCGCCTGGCCACCCACACCGCCGGCCTCCCGCGCCTGCCACCGGGGTTGCCGGCGCGTGCCGTGCCGCACTGGCGCACCAACCCCTACCGCGGCTTCGGCGCCGCCGACTTCACCGCCGCGCTGCGCCGCACCCGGGCACGAGCGCCCGGCCGGTACCGGTACTCGAACTTCGGCGTGGCGCTGCTGGGCGAGGCGTTGGCCGGTGCGGCGGGCCGGCCCTACCCCGAACTGCTGGCCGAACGGGTGCTGCGCCCGCTGGGCTTGGACGACACCGACTGCTCCACATCCCCCCAGGTCACCGGTCACCTGCGCGGACGTCCCCGACCACCGTGGGAGATACCCGGCATGCCCGCCGCCGGGGCGTTGCGCTCGTCGGCGCTGGACCTGCTGCGCTACCTGACCGCCCACCTGGTCCCGGTCACCGGGCCGCTGGGCCGGGCCGCCGCGGAGGCATCGCGGCCGCGGGCGTCGGCCGGTGACCACGAGGTGTGCCTGGTGTGGAACCTGCGCCGCCGGCAGGGCCGTGAACTGCTGTTCCACTCCGGAGGAACCCGGGGTTGCACGGCGTTCGCCGCCTTCAGCCCCACCACCTCGACCGTTTTCGTCGCCCTGGCCAACGCCGGCCCGACGGTGGGCGCGTCGTTCGTGCGACGCGCCTACGAAGCCGCCTGGTCACTGGTGTGTCGAACCTCCGGGCCCCGCGTGTCGAACACCCGGGACCCCTGAGTTCGACGCTCAGGACCGATTCCTCCCAGCGCGTCCGCCGGTCCGCACCTCCGACACCACGATCGGGGAGGCACGACCACGGCGAGCGAGCGGTCGGCGGCGGTGCGGGCGATGTACGAGCGGTGGACGGTGGACCGGCTCAACGGGCGGCCGATGGACCCGACCACCGCCAACAACCACCCGACCACCGCCAACAACCACCCGGCCACCTGCACCCACCACCGCGGCGGACCGTGGGGCATGGCCGTCCTGACCGCCACCAGGACCGGCATCGCCCGCCTCACGGCCTTCCCAGACCCCGCCCTCGTCCCGCCGCCCTGACCCGGTCCAGCCGTGCGGTCCAGTGGGCGGTGGTGGTGGGGGAGGCGGGGTGGTCGGTGAAGCGGTCCGGTTCCGGGGCCCGGGTCGGGACGGGCAGGTGGCCGTCCACCGGGACCAGGGAGTCGGTGGTCACGTCGCCGGCCAGCAGGGGCAGGGTGCCCAGGCCGCACGCGAAGTCCAGCTCCGGCAGGGCGGCGGCCAGGGCCAGGCCCGCCGCCATGCCGACGGAGGTCTCCACCGCCGACGACACCACGCACGGCAGGCCGCACGCCTCGGCCACGGCCAACGCCCGCCGCACGCCGCCCAGGGGTGCGACCTTGATCACGGCCACGTCCGCCGCACCCGCCACCGCCACCTTCAACGGGTCCTCGGCGCGCCGGATCGACTCGTCCGCCGCGATCCGCACGTCGACCCGCCGCCGCACGGCCGCGAGCTCCTCGATCGACGGGCACGGCTGCTCGACGTACTCCAGGCCGCCCGCCGCGCGGTCCAGCTCGCGGATCGCCGTGACGGCCGTGTCGACGTCCCACGCCATGTTCGCGTCGACCCGGATCGCACCGGACGGGCCCAACGCGTCACGCACCGCCTCGACCCGCGCCAGGTCGTCCGCCGGCGGTGTGCCGGGGTCGGCCACCTTCACCTTGGCGGTGGCGCAGCCGGAGCGGGCGACGATGTCGTGCGCGCGTTCCGGGGAGACGACCGGAACCGTGCAGTTGACCGGGATCCGCGAGCGGACCGGCGCGGGCCAGCCCTGTTCGGCGGCCTCCAGCGCGCACGCCAGCCAGGGCACGCACTCCTCGTCGGAGTAGTCGAGGAACGCGCAGAACTCACCCCACCCCGCGGGCCCTTCCAGCAGCACGCCCTCGCGCACCGTGATGCCGCGGAACCGGTTGCGCATCGGGATCGAGTAGACCAGCACGCGCCCGAGCTTAGAGCGGGCCGGGCGCGGTGCGCCGGGTCAGCCGACCTCGGGCAGCTTCGGGCCGAGCAGGTCGTCGGCGTCCACGATCCGGTAGGCGTACCCCTGCTCCGCCAGGAACCGCTGCCGGTGCGCCGCGTAGTCGGTGTCCAAAGTGTCCCGCGACACGACCGAGTAGAAGTGCGCCTGCCGCCCGTCGCCCTTGGGCCGCAACAACCGGCCGAGCCGCTGCGCCTCCTCCTGCCGCGACCCGAACGTGCCCGACACCTGCACGGCCACCGACGCCTCGGGCAGGTCGATGGAGAAGTTCGCCACCTTCGACACCACCAGCGTCCGCAGCTCGCCGCTGCGGAACCGGTCGAACAGCGCCTCGCGCTCCTTGTTCTTCGTCGAGCCCTGGATCACCGGCGCGTCCAGCGCCTCGCCCAGCGCCTCCAACTGGTCCAGGTACGCCCCGATGACCAGCGCCGGCTCGCCCGGGTGCCGGTCCAGGACGGCCCGCACCACCGGCAGCTTCGTCCGGGCCGTGGAGCACAGCCTGTACCGCTCCTCCGGCTCGGCCGTCGCGTACTCCAGCCGCTCGTGGTCGGTCAGCGTCACCCGCACCTCGGTGCACTCGGCGGGCGCGATCCAGCCCTGCGCCTCGATGTCGCGCCACGGCACGTCGTACCGCTTCGGCCCGATCAGGGAGAACACGTCGCCCTCCTGGCCGTCCTCGCGCACCAGCGTCGCGGTGAGACCGAGCCGCCGCCGCGACTGCAGGTCGGCCGTCATCCGGAACACCGGCGCCGGCAGCAGGTGCACCTCGTCGTAGACGATCAGGCCCCAGTCGCGCGAGTCGAACAGCTCCAGGTGCTTGTACTCGCCCTTGGACTTGCGCGTGATCACCTGGTAGGTCGCGATGGTGACCGGCCGGATCTCCTTGCGCTCGCCGGAGTACTCGCCGATCTCGTCCTCGGTCAGCGTGGTCCGCGCGACGAGCTCCCGCTTCCACTGCCGACCGGCCACGGTGTTCGTCACCAGGATCAGCGTCGTCGCGCCCGCCTCGGCCATCGCCGCCGCGCCGACCAGCGTCTTGCCCGCGCCGCACGGCAGCACGACCACGCCCGAGCCGCCCGCCCGGAACGCCTGCGCCGCCCGCCGCTGGTAGTCGCGCAGCTCCCAGCCGTCCTCGACCAGGTCGATCGGGTGCGCCTCGCCGTCGACGTACCCGGCCAGGTCCTCCGCCGGCCAGCCGATCTTGAGCAGCAGCTGCTTGAGCCGGCCGCGCTCGCTGGGGTGCACGACCACCGTGTCGTCGTCGACCCGCGCGCCGAGCATCGGCTTGACCTTCTTGTGCCGCAGCACCTCCTCCAGCACCGCGCGGTCCAGCGAGTTCAGCACCAGGCCGTGCGCGGGGTGGTTGGTCAGCTGCAACCGTCCGAACCGGCCCATGGTGTCCACCACGTCGACCAGCAGCGGCTGCGGCACCGGGTAGCGGGAGAAGCGGACCAGCGCGTCGACCACCTGCTCGGCGTCGTGCCCCGCCGCGCGCGCGTTCCACAGCGCCAGCGGGGTGATGCGGTAGGTGTGCACGTGCTCGGGGGCGCGTTCGAGCTCGGCGAACGGCGCGATGGCGGTGCGCGCGTCGTCCGACAGCGGGTGCTCGACCTCCAGCAGCAGGGTCTTGTCCGATTGGACGATCAACGGGCCGTCGGTCACGGGGCAGCGCTCCTGTCGGTCGGTGTCGGGTCCAGTGTGCCCACCGGCCGCAAGTCGACTGCGGACGGTGTGCGTCCGGGCACCCGACGCTTACGGACTCGGTTCGGTAAAGGCGCGCACGTCCATGTGGCGCAGCGGATAGCGTCCCTGCGCCCCCACCGCGACCCAGCGCGCGGAGGTAGGGGGCCCTCCCCGGATGAACGAAGGTCATCATGAGCACGGACATGCCCGCGTCCGCACCGCAGTACCCGAACGGGCCGCAGTACCAGGGTGCGCCGCAGTACCAGGGCGCGCCCCAGTTCCAGCAGGGCGGCGCCCCGCAGCACTACAACGCGCCCCCGCCCCAGCAGATTCCCCCGGCACCGAAGAAGAAGAGCGTCCTCGCGCGCATCGCGTCGGCGATCATCGGCCTCGTGGTCGCCGGCGTGGTGATCTACGGCATCAACTACTTCACCAGCGACGCCGCCCAGTCCAAGGCGGGCGACTGCGCGAGCCTGACCGGCACCACCACCAAGCCGGACTTCAAGACCGTCGACTGCGGCTCGGCCGACGCCAACTACACCGTCGGCAAGGTGCTGGGCTCCACCACCGAGTCCTGCGGCACCGACGGCTACGACGAGTACACCGAGACCGCCCGCCGCGGCCCGGACTCGAAGCTCTGCCTGGTGCCCATCCTGGCCGAGGGCAAGTGCTACGACATCGACGGCAACAGCACGCAGATGGGCTACCCGCCCGTCGACTGCGGCAAGTCCGGTGTGTACAAGCTGGTGAAGCTGGTCAAGGACAGCGCGGACGAGAGCGCGTGCACCGACAGCCTGCCGCTGGTCTACCCCGAGCCGAAGACGACGTTCTGCTTCGCGCCGGCCGAGGGCGCCTGACGCGGGTGCGCGTGACGCCGGCGCACCGGCGTCACGCGCACCTCCGGCACGGCTGATCCACCTCGCGGCACGCGTGGCGTTACCGTCAGGAACGTCACGCACCCGTGCAGCGAGGATGACCATGAGCAACGAGCCGAGCCGACCCGCCGACGACGTGCCGACCGGGGGCGACCCCTCCGCGCGTCCCGACGTGCCGCCCGCCGACGCCGAGCGCATCGCGGCCGCCCGCGAAGCGGCCGCGTCGGCCGGGCAGCAGCAGCTCTCCACCCCCGCGTCGACCGGCCTGGGCGGGGGCGGCGCCGACGCCGAACCCGCGCCCGAGGCCGGAGGGGCGGCCCGGGACCAGGCCGTGTCGGGCAACGAGCCGATCACCCCCGCCGGCCCGGCCGCCGTGCCGGGCGCGCGTCCCACGCCCGACGACGACCCCGCCGCGAACCCCCGCCGCGACGGCCGCCGCATCCTCATCGCCGTGCTGGTCCTGGTGCTGCTCGGCATCATCGCCTTCGGCGTGTGGTCGCTGACCCGCGGCGGGTCGCACGCCGAGGCGGGCGACTGCGTCAGCGTGAGCGCCCAGCAGGACGACCGCGCCGACGTCGAGACCCAGGACTGCTCGACCGACCAGGCGTCGTTCAAGGTCGGCAAGGTCCTCGACGCGAGCGACGCCACCTGCCCCGAGGACGGCCTCTACACCGAGATCGTGCCGACCGACGACGCGGGCGACGGCTACAAGCTGTGCCTGCTGCCCAACATGGTCGAGGGCGGCTGCTACAAGGCCGACGAGGGCACCGGCTTCGTCAAGACCGCGTGCTCCGGCCCGGAGACCATCAAGGTGACCAAGGTCGTCAAGGGCTCCGCCGACCTGGCGGCGTGCCCGGACGGCGCGGGCATGGCCTACCCGGAGCCGGCCGTCACGTACTGCCTGGAGCCCGCCGAGATGTGACCCGCCACGGGCGGGTGAACGTGCTCAACCCGCCGTGCGGCCGTGCCGATGTCCTGGACCATGCGGAAGATCGGGTTGGGCGTCGGCGCGGTCGCGGTCGTGGCGGCGGGCGCGTTCGCGCTCGCGCTGCTCGGCGGCGGCGGTGACCGCACCCCCGCGCCGGGCGGCTGCGCGCACGTCGAGCGGGTCGAGGAGGGCGCGGCGTACAAGGTGCTGGACTGCACGGCGACGGACGCCAACGTGCGCGTGGCCAAGGTCGTGGACGACGCCTCCGAGTGCCCGCGGGGCGGCGCGCCCTACACGATCTTCAAGCGCTCGGACACGCTGTGCCTGATGCCGAACTTCGTGGAGGGCGCGTGCTACCGGGGCGACCGCGCGGCGGGGATGAAGAGGGTCGACTGCACGACCGCCCAGGCGATCCGCGTGGCGGGCGTCACCCGTGAGCCCGCGGAGTGCGCGAACGGCAAGAAGCTGACCTACGTGGAGCCCGCCGTCACGTACTGCCTGGTCCCCGCGTCCGACCCGCGCTGAGCCGGGTGCGCCCGCCGGGCGCGCGGGGGTACGTTCCGCTCGATCGTTGTCGAGAGGAACGCCAGGTGACCACGCCTCCCACCCCACCCCACGACCAGCCGCAGGGCTTCCCGCCACCCCAGCCACCGACCCGGGGTCCGCAGTCGTCGCCACAGGGCTTCCCGACCGCCCCAGCCGACCCGCCGCAGGACGCCGCGCCGCAGGACGCCGCGCCGCACCACCCGCAGCCCGGTTGGCCGGGTCGGTCCCACCAGCCCGGCGGAGCCGAGCACCCCGGCTTCCCCGGCGAGTACGGCGCCCCGGCGCACCCCGGCCAAGCGCCCCACCTGGATCAGGCTTCCCCCGCGGATCAAGCGCCCTACCCGGCGCAGCCCTCTTACCCGGACGAGGCCCTCCACCAGGCCCAGGCTCCCCACCCCGGTCAAGCCGCCTACCTGGGCCAAGCTCCCTACCCAGGCCAGGCTCCCTACCCAGGCCAACTCCCGTACCCGGGCCAACCGCCGTACCCGGGCCAATCGCCGTACCCAGGTCAACCGCCGTACCCCGGCCAAGCCCCCTACCCGGGCCAAGCCCTCTACCCGGGCCAAGCCCTCTACCCGGGCCAAGGGCCGTACCCGGGCCAGCCGGGTCAGTTCGCCCCGGGTTACCAGTCCCCGCTGCCGCCGCCGCCCGCCAAGGGCACCTCCCGCGGCGCGAAGGCGTTGGTCGCCGTGGTCGCCGTCGCGGTCGTCGGCATCGTCGTCGCGGGCATCGTCGCGAACCTCAACGGTCCCGCCGGGGCCGAGGCGGGCGACTGCATCAAGGTCGTCTCGGCGAGCGTCACCGACGCCGACGTCGAGAAGGTCGACTGCTCCTCGCCCGAGGCCGCCTTCAAGGTCGCCGCCAACCTCGACAGCAGCGCCGACTCCTGCCCCGAGGGCGACTACGCCGAGTACTCCGACAGCGGCGGCCGGCGCAGCGACGGGTTCAAGCTCTGCCTGATGCTCAACGCCGCAGAGGGCGAGTGCTTCAAGCAGGAGGGCTCGATTGTGGCCGCGAAAACGACCAAGGTCCCCTGCGATTCGAGCGCGACCTACAAGGTGGGCAAGGTCGTGACCGGGCGCGCGGACGAGAACGAGTGCGAGAGTGGCGACACCGTGTCCGTTTACTCACAGCCCGCTACGACGATCTGCTTGGTCGAAGCCTGATCCGTCTGCGCACGGTGACGTGATCACCACGGATCGAGTTCCACGTGAGGCGGAAATCGAAAGAATCAGGGGGTCTTCCATTGTGGAAGACCCCCTGTTCACAACGCAGCGTCAGTTCGTGGTTCCGGGCGGCAACAACCCGCCGACGTCCAACCGCTCCGGCAGCACCTCTTCGGTGTCCATCATGTCCGCGACCCGCTGGAGCCGGACGGGGTTGAGCGACAGCGGGAACGTGCCCACCGATACCAGCGCGGCGGTCCGCTGGTCGACGTCCATGTAGCCGGTCAGCGCGTTCTGCACGGACAGCTTGTCGTTCGACGCGGCCTCCTGCGCGTCCCGCAGGACCTGCCGGAACAGCGCCAGCGTCCGCGGGTTGCCCTCGGCGAACTTCTTGCTCGACGCGTACCCGGACATGGGGAAGTCCTTGGTCGGGCCGACGGCGGTGTCGGTGAGGATCCGCGCGCCCGACCCGCTCTGCGCCTGCGTGATGTAGGGCTCGGTCATCCACGCCGCGTCGACCTGCTTGGCCTCCATCGCCGTCACCATCTGCTCGAACGGCATTTCGACGGGCCTGATCCGCTGCTTCTCGACCCCCGCCGTCTTCAGCACGGCCTTGGTGGTCAGCGCGCCGACGTCACCGGACGACGGCACGGCGATGCGCGGGCTGGGCAGCTTGCCGGGGCTGTCGTAGTTCTGGTCGAGCGTCACCAGCGCCATGGTGTTCGCGCCCGCCTGGTACGCCTCGCCCTGGAGCTGCAGCTGCGCGCCCTCCGCGAAGCTGCGGAACAGCGTGACGTGCGTCGCCCAGGTCAGGTCCAGCGTCGTGTCGAGCTGCTTGATGCCCTCGTCCTCGCTGTTCAGCGGCACGAGCTGCACCTGGAGGCCGGCCTTCTCGAACAGCTTGTTGTTGAACGCCAGGCGCAGCGGCGCCACGTCCACGACCGGCAGCACGCCGATGCGCAGCGTGCTGCGTTCCACGTCGGGGCGGCTGTTCCCGTCGGTGCCGGGGATCAGGCCGCACGCCGTCAAGGTGGCGGCACACGCGAACAACGCTGCCGCACGTCGCAGAACACGCGCTGGGGTAGGCATGGCACCTCTCGCCGGGACGACCTCAGAGGGCGGGGTCTTTTGATCAACGAATTTGTCGACGAACTAGTCGATGTCCGGGATGGTAACCACCCAGAGGTATGAAACGACAGCCCTGCTCCGATACGGTGAGTGCTTCCGGAGTCTTCCCCGGGGCTGGGCTCGACCACTACGCTCCCCGCCTGGTGGCACAGGTCGTCGCAGACCGTCGTGTCCCGGGCACGGAGCGCGGTGACTAGCCGGCACCACCGCTCCTGTGCTGCAATTCGGCCGATTTCGAGTCCATGCTTCGGTCCGCGGGGGAGAGGCCGGGGAACACTGCTGCCGGAAGAGGAAGCCCAGGGTGGCCCGTCGAGAGAGAGGTCCCAGCCAGTCAGGCGTGGGGATTCCACCGCGCTCCGAAAGGCCCGGAACGGGTGACGGGTTGGCTGCGCTGAGTGATGGAACTGTGACCGAGTCAACGGGTACCGGGAACACGGGTTCGACGTCGGCCGAGCGGGACCGGCCGACCCGCACGGCCGGCTGGCGGCTGCGCAACTGGCGGCTGCCCACCAAGCTGACCGCCGTCCTGCTGATCCCGACCGTCGCCGCCGTGGCGCTGGGCGGGCTGCGGGTCAACTCCGCCCTCGGTGACGCGGCCGACCTCAACCGCCTGGCGAACCAGATCCAGCTGGAGTCGGCCGTCGCCGACCTGGTGCAGCAGTTGCAGCGCGAGCGCGACCTGAGCGCGAGCCACGTCGCCTCCGGCCGGCAGCTCGACCGCGTCGTCCTGGACCGCCAGCTGCGGCGCGTCGAGGACACCGTGCAGGCCCTCAACGCCAAGATCGCCGACCTCAGCGCCGACCTCGACGACGAGGTGGTCACCCGGTTCCGCCGGGCCTCCAGCCAGCTCGACCGGCTCAACAGCCTGCGCAACGCCGTCCGCGAGACGAAGTACCCCTCCGACGCGGTCCTGCGCACCTACTCCGAGTCGGTGGAGAGCCTCCTCGACCTCGGCGAGCAGGCCATCGCGGGCATCAACGAGCCGGAGCTGGTGCGGCTGCACCTGGCCGCCAACGCGATCGCCCGCATCAAGGAGCAGGAGTCGCGCAAGCGCGGCATCATGCTCGACGTCTTCCAGCGCGGCGGCTTCGGCCCGGGCCAGGAGCGCCAACTGCTGGCCGCGAACGCCGAGCTGGACGCCGCCCGCAACGACTTCCGCAAGTCCGCGACCCCCGACCAGGCCAAGATCTACGACGACACCGTCACCGGCCTGATCGTCGACACCGCGAACGACATGCAGGAGACGGCGCTGAACCTGGCCGCGGCCAGGCAGCCCATGACGTCGCTGCGCCCGGAGAAGTGGGACATCGCCTCCACGCTGACGGTGAACCTCACCCGGGACGTGGAGAACCTGCTGCTGGAGCAGCTGCAGAACCGGACCGACGAGCTGACCGGCGCGGCCCGCGCGGCGGCGTTCCGCGACTCCGGCATCGTGCTGGGCGCGCTGCTGCTGGCCCTGGTCATGGCGCTGTTCGTGGCCCGCTCGATCCTCACCCCGCTGCGCACGCTGCGCCGCACCGCGCTCGGGGTCGCAGACCACGGCCTGCCCGAGGCGGTCGGCCGCATCCTCGCCGACCCGAACCCGCAGGAGGCGGCGAAGACGGCCATCGCACCGGTGCCGATCACCACCCGCGAGGAGGTCGGCCAGGTGGCGCGGGCGTTCGACGCGGTGCACGGCGAGGCGGTGCGGCTGGCCGCCGAGCAGGCGCTGCTGCGCGACAACGTCAACTCGATGTTCGTCAACCTGTCCCGCCGCTCGCAGGCCCTGGTCGAGCGCCAGCTGAACCTGATCGACCGGCTGGAGCAGGACGAGCAGGACCCCGACCAGCTCGCCAGCCTGTTCGAGCTCGACCACCTCGCCACCCGCATGCGGCGCAACAGCGAGAACCTGCTGGTCCTGTCCGGCACGGACCTGTCGCGGAGGCTGACCCGCCCGGTCCCGGCGGCCGAGGTGCTGGGCGCCGCGGTGTCCGAGGTCGAGCAGTACGCCCGGGTGCAGGTCGGCCAGACCCCGGAGCTGACCGTCCAGGGCCGCGCGGTCAACGACCTCGTGCACCTGATCGCCGAGCTGCTGGACAACGCGACCGCGTTCTCCGACCCGGTGACCAAGGTCACCGTCCGCACGGCCCGCACCCGCAAGGGCGAGCTGGCGATCGAGATCCAGGACCGCGGCGTGGGCATGGGCGAGCAGGAGCTCGCCGACGCCAACCAGCGGCTGGCCGACCCGCCGGACGTGGACGTCGCGGTGTCCCGCCGCATGGGCCTGTACGTGGTCGCGCGGCTGGCCAAGCGGCACGACATCAAGGTGCGGCTGCGGTCCAACGAGGACATCGAGGGCGGGACGACGGCGCTCGTGCTGGTGCCCGACACGCTGGTCTCCTCGCCGGGCGCCGCCGGCTCCCCGCTGGGGACCGAGCCCGCACCCGCGTTCGGCGACTCGGCGTTCGGCGACCCGGGCCTGGTCGGGTCGGGTCTGGGCGGTTCGGGTCTGGGCGGTTCGGGTCTGGGCGAGTCCGGGTTCGGGTCGCCGGCGCAGCGCGCCTCCGGCATCGCGGGCGCGTTCGGCACCGGCACGCTGTCCCGCCTGGACGAGGACGCCGGCTTCCCGAGCATGCCCCGCGTCGACGACGAGCCGGCGTTCCCGGTGAGCTTCGTGCAGGGCGAGGGCGAGCACGACCCGGCCCGCGTGCCCGCGTTCGGCGAGGCGGCGGCGTTCGGGCAGGCGCCCGCGGAGACGCCCGCCGAGGTGTCGCGGCCGTGGGTCGAGGCCGGCTCCGAGCGCGACGTCGAGCGGGAGCCGGAGGGCTCGTTCGGCGAGCCGACCCTGTTCACCGCCTACGAGGACCGCGACCAGCACGACACCGCCTACGAGCACGGCTTCGAGACGACGCAGTTCGCGCCGGTGGACAGCGGCTTCCTGGTCGACCCGGAGCCCGAGCCGGAGCCGGAACCCGCGCGCCGCAACGGGTTCGCGCCCGCGGCCGCGGAGGTCGAGCGGGACCTGGACGCGCCCACCGAGCGCCTGCCGATCTACGAAGCCGTCCTGTCGCAGTGGTTCCAGGCCGTGGGCAGCGAGACGTCGGCGGCGACGGCGCAGGCCGTGCCGCCCGCCCCGGCCGCGGCGGAGTCCGAGCCGCAGGCCGAGTCGGGCCTGCCGACGCGCCGCCCGCGCCCGGTGCCGCCGGTCGCGCCCACCACGTCCGAGGACCAGCTGCCGCAGCGGGGCCTGCTCGACTCGGGCCGCGCGGCCGTGCCGAGGCGCGAACTCGACGGCGGATCGCCGCCCCAGCGGGGCGAGGCGACGACCGGGCGCGCCGAGGGCACTAGTCTGACCGAGGGCGGGCTGCCCAAGCGGCAGCCCGGTTCGCCCAACAACCTGCCCAAGCGCGCCGCGGAGGTGTCCCGCGTGACCGAGCCGGAACCGGTCGCCGAACCCGAGCCGGTCGCGGCCGCCGCCGAGTCGGTGTGGGAGTCCCCCGCCGACGAGGGTTGGCAGGCGGCACAGGCCCTGTTGAACAAGGCCCCCGAGACCACGACACAAGCGGGGTTGCCCAAGCGGGTGCCCAAGGCTCAGCTTGTGCCGGGATCCGCCGCGCCGAAGCCGACCACGGCGACGGAGCGGCAACCGCAGCGGACTTCGCTGCCACCACGATCGGCTGACGCGATCCGTGGACGCATGTCGAGTCTTCAGCAGGGCGTCCGTCGAGGGCGACACGCGTTGATCGACGCTTACGCTGGTGACATGTCGAGCCGGCAAGACGAGGAGCAGGAGTGACGACCGCAGCTCAGCCAGGCAGCTTTGGTTGGCTTATCACCGACTTCGTGCGCCGGGTTCCCGGTGTCGCACATTCCGTGGTCGTGTCGGCGGACGGGCTACTGCTCGCCGGCTCGCAGGGCCTGCCCCGCGACCGCGCCGAGCAGCTGTCCGCCGTGGCATCCGGGCTCGTCAGCCTCACGGCGGGCGCGGCGCGGTGCTTCGAGGCGGGCGCGGTGAACCAGACCGTGGTCGAGATGGAGCGGGGTTACCTGTTCCTGATGTCGATCAGCGACGGTTCGTGCCTCGCCGTGCTCGCGGCGCCCAACTGCGACATCGGGCTCGTCGCGTACGAGATGACGTTGCTGGTCGAGCGCGTGGGCCAGCAGCTCACCCCGGAGCTGCGCGCGCAGCTCCAGGGCGTGGTTCGGCGGTAGATCCTCATGAGATCGTGGGGGTGATGGTGGATGGCTGAACGATCTGGCGCCGGCGGCCGACGCTTCGGTAGGAACTTCAACTACCAGGAGTGGGCGGTCGGGGGCTTCCAATTCGCTGAGCCGGACGCCGACCCCGCACAGGACGAGGAAGCCGAGGACGCACCCAACTCGTGGTCGGGCCGCCGGGCGGAACGGGCGCCGGGGCCACGGGTCGAAGGCACAGGGCAGGGGCAAGGCGATATGTCTCAGCGTGAGGTTGACGACTCGTCGTACGACTACGACGACGTTCCCAACCGGTTCGACATCGACGGGTACGGCAGCGGCCTGTTCGGAGGTCCGGGCGCCGATCTCTTCGGTGCCCACGGCCTGCCCGACAGCGTGCCGGAACAGGTTCCCTACGCGACCGGTCCCCAGCCGGTCGTCCGCCGCGAGGAGAACCCCGCGGCGGAGTCGGGATCACTGGTCCGCCCGTACACCCGGACCGGTGGCCGCACCCGGCCCGACTACGACCTCGCGATCGAGGCGCTGGTGTCGACCAGCGAGCGGGGTCTGGAACGCGACGCGGCGGTGCTGCCCGAGCACCGCTCGATCTGCGGGCTGTGCCAGGACACCAGGTCGGTGGCGGAGGTCGCCGCCCACCTCCGGCTGCCGCTGGGCGTGGTGCGGGTCCTCATCGGCGACATGGCGAGCATGGGTTTGGTTTTGATTCACCAGGGCGGCTTGGTCGTGGGGGACCGGCCTTCCATTGAATTCCTTGAGAGGGTGCTCAGTGGGCTTCGCAGGCTCTAGCCCCAACGCGGCCGAAGGCGCCAAGAAGCCGACGACCTCCGCGAAGATCGTGGTGGCCGGTGGCTTCGGCGTGGGCAAGACGACGTTCGTCGGTTCCGTGTCGGAGATCGTTCCGCTGACCACCGAAGCGGTGATGACCGAGGCGAGCGCCGGGGTCGACGACCTCTCGGCCACGCCGAACAAGGTCACCACGACGGTGGCCATGGACTTCGGCCGGGTGTCGCTGGACCAGGACCTGATCCTGTACCTGTTCGGCACACCGGGCCAGCACCGGTTCTGGTTCATGTGGGACGACCTGGTGCGCGGCGCGATCGGCGCGATCGTGCTGGTGGACACCCGTCGGTTGGCCGACGCGTTCGCGTCGATCGACTTCTTCGACGACCGGCAGCTGCCGTACGTGGTCGGGGTCAACTGCTTCGACGGCCTGCTCCACCACCGCATCGAGGACGTCCGGGACGCGCTGACGATCGACCAGTCGGTGCCGATCGTGACGTGCGACGCGCGCAACCGGCAGTCGACCAAGCAGACGCTGATCACGCTGGTGGAGCACGCCATGCGCCAGTGGATGTCGGTCCGCGCGGGCTGACCGGGCTTTCCCGCGAAGGGCGGTCCTCCACCGGAGGGCCGCCCTTCGCCGTTCACGGCCGCTCGTGGCCGGAGGCCGCCGTGCCCCCGGTGGTGCGGAGGCAGCCCGATCCCCGCCCGATCCCTCCCCGGATCGGGCTCTACGCGCCGTCGCCCTCCACCAGCGCGGCCGACGTGATGCGGTGCAGGGGGAACCGGCGCACCTCGCCGTAGCTGACGTCCACGCCCTCCAGCACACCGCCGCCCACGACCTGCGGCGTGATCACGCGGCGGGCGGCGGTGCCGTGGCCGTCCACGAAGTCCACCAGGACGTTGCGCCCCTCCCGGGCCGCCCGCTGCAGCAGCGCCAGCGTCGCCGACGGCCCCGCCCCCAGGTGACCCGGCACGGACACCCGCGTGCCACCGGTGGTCGTCGCCGCGCGGTCCCCGGCCCGCACCAGCCGCACCAGCTCGCCCAGCTGCTCGTCCGACGGCGCGCCCGGCGGCACGGGCCTGCGCCGGCCCTTGCCCGCCGTCCGCCGACCACCGGCCCGCAGGTCCACCACGTGCCCGTCCGGCCCCTCGGCAGCGGGCGCGAAGCCGGCCGCCCGCAACCCGTCCAGCACCTCCGCCAGCGGCGCCGGGCTCACCAGCACCGTCGGCGCGATCCGCCGCAGCTCCAGCCGCTCCGCCGTCGGGTGCGCCAGCACCTCGGCGATCAGCACGGGGTCGTCGCAGCGCAGGAACGACCCGGCCGCGCCGCCCCGCAACCGGCCGTGCTTGCGGGCCGTGTCGTCGATCAGGTACGTCAACGACTGCGGCACGGGCGTGCGCGACCGGGCGCGGAACAGCTCGTGCAGGTCGGCGGCGCTGCGGCCCGCGTCGAACGCCCGCCGCACCGACGTCTCGCGCACCCGGTAGACGGTGGCGCCGCCCGCCGACTCGACGTCGGCGACGAGCGCGATCTCGTCGGCCAGCTCCTGGTCGAGCCGCCCGGGCGCGACGACGGTCAGGTCCGCCTGAACCAGCACGTGGTCGACGGGCGCGGGCAGCGCCTCGCCCAGCCGCTTCGCCGCCGCACCCGCCCCCTCGGTCAGCAGCGCGCGGCCCTGGGCGGTGATGGCGTTGTGCGCCAGCACGCCGACCCGGGTGCCCTCGTCGACGGTCCAGCGCACCAGCTCGTCGCGCAGCCGCCCGCCGCGCCGGGGAGCGCGCCACGCCAGCACGGCGGCCAGCTCGTCCGGGTCGGTGACGGCGGTGCCCGGCGGCAGCGCGGCCAGCGCGTCGAGGACGCGCCTGCGGTCGCGCGGCGCGCCCGGCCGGTTCAGCTCGGGGGCGAGCGGGTTGAGCAGCCGGTCGCGGTCGTCGCGCTGCCCGATCAGGCCGGGCAGCCGGGGCAGGTCGAGCCACGCCTGGGCCAGCGTCGCCCACCGGTGCTCGGGCGCGGCCACCAGCCACGCGTCGGTCTGCGTCGTCGGCACCCACTCCGGTTCGAGGCCCTCGGTGTCGGCGACCAGGCCCGCGTTGACGACCAGCTCGACCAGCAGCGCGGCCCGGCGCTCGTCCACGTCGAGCTCCTTGGCGAGCCTGCGCAGCTCCCGCACGCCGACCCCGCCCGACCGCAGCACCGCCGGCGGTTCCTCCGACCAGCCCTTCAGCAGCGCCTCGACGTGCCGGACGAGTTCCAGCGCCTCGCCGCCGCCGGTGTGGTCGACGTCGGAGGGGTCGCGGCGGAACGTGGTCAGCGGCGGCTCGGTGGTGCGCAGCTCGCCCAGCGGCCGGTCCCCGCGCACCCGGAGGCCGATCTCGCGGGGCAGCTCGACGGTCTGCGCGTCCCGCCGCACGAGCAGGCCGCGGGCGAGCAGCTTCTGGATCGGCGTCCGGGCGTTGGCCAGGGACACGACGTGGGCGGCGTCCTTGGTCTGCCCGATCGGCGGCCCGGCGGCGAGGGTCCGCAGCACGCGGTGCTCGTCGGGGTCCAGCCCGGACAGGTCGGCGTCGGCCAGTCGCGGCACCGAGCGCCCCAGGCCGCACGGGAACGGGTTGACCGCGTCACGGGTCGCCGGCGGCGTGGACAGCGCGTGGTCACCGCCCCAGAGCAGGGCACGGGCGCGCAGCACGTCGAGGGCGGGTCCGACGTCGGTCGGGCCGAACAGCTCCTGCACCGCGGACCGGCCGACCGGGTGCACGTCGGCGTCCAGCACGAGCAGCGCTTCCAGGACCGTCAACGTCAGCGTGTCGAGGTCCTCGCACGCCCGCGCCACCGACGCGCGCGACCCGATGCGGGTGGCGAGCACGGTCGTGTCGGCCGGCGGGGGCGTGGCCAGGTCCGGCCGGGCGCGCAGCAGCGCCACGAGCGCGGAGTCGTCCTGCGCCCGCAGCCACTCGGCGAGGGTCGTGCCGGACATCCCCACCACGGTATATGCCGACCCGCGGCGCCCGTCGTGCGCCTCCGGTCCGGGTGGCGGGTTCCGTCCCACCGCCGCCGACGTCGGGGCGGAGCCCGGCGGTCGCGCCGGGGAAAGGGGAACGGGTGCGCACGGGTCGGCCCTCCCGATCGCCGGAATGGCGCGAAGGGCGTCACGGGATCACGCGGGCGAATTCGGCGGCGAAATGGAGCCCGGTGCGGTCGGCGAGGGGTGGACGAGGTTCACCACGGGTGACCCGGGGGCGGTGGGGAAATGAATTCGCCGGCCACGTCACCCGGAATGGCCGGGCACGACGGGACGCGGATCACGTCGTGACCTGCCTCTCGTGCCGGGCCGCCCACCACCCCGGACCGCGACCAGGGCGGATGAGGCACACTTGTGGGCGACGAAGGCACGACCGAGGAGGAACCGTGGCCAAGGCCCGCCCCGAGCGCATCGACCCGCACTGGCCGGAGCCGCCCGCCGACGGCAAGTACGCGGTGTCCGAGCTGGCCAGCGACGTGCAGGGCGCGTTGTCGCCGTTCGGCAAGGTCACCTTCCCGCTGCCGGTCGAGGAGCTCGGCTACCGCCACCCGGAGACCGAGATCAACCGCTAGCCCGGATGCGCGCGGCTGTCGAGCCGCGCGCGTTCCGCAATTCCGGCGGGACTACGCTCGAAGCCTCTTGAGCTGTGCCGTTCTGGGAGGTTCGATGCCGGTCCCCGGCCCTGGGTACTCGATCACCGTCCGGTTGGAGGCCCCGCCGTCGGCGTCGGCCGCCGGCGACCTGACCTCGGCCGTCGGCCGGGCGGGCGGGGTGATCACGGCGTTCGACGTCGTCGAGTCGCACACCGACCGGGTGATCATCGACCTCACCTGCAACGCGCTGTCGGCCAACCACGCCAAGGACATCACCGACACCCTGGAGCTGCTGCCCGGGATCGTGGTCCGCAAGGTGTCGGACCGGACGTTCCTGGTCCACCTCGGCGGCAAGATCGAGATCTCGTCGAAGGTGCCGCTGCGCAACCGCGACGACCTCTCCCGCGCCTACACCCCCGGCGTCGCCCGCGTCTGCACGGCCATCGCGGAGAACCCGGACGACGCCCGCCGCCTCACCATCAAGCGCAACACGGTCGCCGTGGTCACCGACGGCTCCGCCGTGCTCGGCCTGGGCAACATCGGCCCGGCCGCCGCGCTGCCCGTGATGGAGGGCAAGGCCGCGCTGTTCAAGAAGTTCGCGGGCGTGGACGCCTGGCCGGTCTGCCTGGACACCCAGGACACCGAGGAGATCATCCGCGCGGTCGAGCTGATCGCGCCCGTCTACGGCGGCATCAACCTGGAGGACATCGCCGCGCCGCGCTGCTTCGAGATCGAGGCGCGGCTGCGCGAGAAGCTGGACATCCCGGTCTTCCACGACGACCAGCACGGCACCGCGATCGTCGTGGTCGGCGCGCTGCGCAACGCCCTGCGCGTGGTCGGCAAGAAGATCTCCGACTGCAAGGTCGTGGTGTGCGGGGTGGGCGCGGCGGGCAGCGCGATCATCCGGCTGCTGCTCAAGCAGGAGCCCGGTGACGTGGTCGCGGTCGACGTCGACGGCATCGTGCACCGCGACCGGCCGGGCCTGGACGACAACCTGCGGTCCATCGCGGCCACCACGAACAAGGCCAACGTGAGCGGGCGGCTGCACGACGCGCTGGTCGGCGCGGACGTGTTCATCGGCGTGTCCGCGCCCAACCTGTTCGGCGCGGAGCAGGTCGCCACGATGAACTCCGACGCGATCGTGTTCGCCCTGGCCAACCCGGACCCGGAGATCGACCCGATGGAGGCGCAGAAGCACGCCGCCGTCGTCGCCACCGGGCGCAGCGACTTCCCGAACCAGATCAACAACGTGCTGGCGTTCCCGGGCGTCTTCCGCGGCCTGCTCGACGCCCACGCCCGCACCATCACCGACTCGATGCTCATCGCCGCCGCCAACGCCATCGCGGACGTGGTGGACGGCGACCGGCTCAACGCGTCGTTCATCGTGCCGAGCGTGTTCGACAACACCGTCGCCCCGGCGGTCGCCGAGGCGGTCCGCAAGGCCGCCACGGAGTCCGTTCCCGCCTAGCATCGGCCCCATGAGCAACCAGTTCACCCACCTGGACGACGCCGGCGCGGCGCGCATGGTCGACGTGTCCGGGAAGGAGCCGACCACCCGCACCGCGGTGGCGTCCGGAGTGCTGCGCACGACGCACGAGGTGGTGGCGCTGCTCGGCAGCGACGGCCTGCCCAAGGGCGACGCGCTGGCCACGGCCCGGATCGCCGGGATCATGGCGGCGAAGCGGACGTGGGAGCTGGTGCCCCTGTGCCACCCGATCGCGCTGTCGGGCGTGCGGGTGGACCTGGCGCTGGGCGAGGCCGAGGTGCGCATCACGGCGACGGTCCGCACGACCGACCGCACGGGCGTGGAGATGGAGGCGTTGACGGCCGTGTCGGTGGCCGGCCTCGCGCTGCACGACATGGTGAAGGCGGTCGACCCGGCGGCGTCGCTGGACGCGGTGCGGGTCGAGCGCAAGGAGGGCGGCAAGACCGGTCTGTGGGAGCGCCCGTGACGCCCCGCGCCGCGCGGGTGATCACGGCGTCGAACCGGGCGTCCGCCGGTGTCTACGCCGACCGCGGCGGGCCGATCGTCGTCCAGTGGCTGCGCGAGCGGTCCTACGAGGTGCCCGACGCGGTGGTCGTGCCGGACGGCGAGCCGGTGGCCGAGGCGTTGCGGGCGGCCGTGGCGGACGGGGTCGCGGTCGTGATCACGACCGGTGGCACGGGCGTCAGCCCCACCGACCGCACGCCCGAGGCGACCCGGTCGGTGCTGGACTTCGAGGTGCCCGGGGTGGCCGACGCCATCCGCATGTCGGGCTGGCCGCGCGTGCCCTCGGCCGTGCTCTCGCGCGGGGTGGCGGGCGTCGCGGGCCGCACGCTCGTGGTGAACCTGCCCGGCTCGACCGGCGGGGTGCGCGACGGGCTGGAGGTGCTCGCGACCGTGCTGGAGCACGCGGTCGACCAGGTGTCCGGAGGTGACCACGCATGACCGAGGTGCTGCGGGCGACCGTCAGCGACGAGCCGCTGTCGGTGGCCGAGCACGCCGAGCTGGTGGACCACGCGGCGGCGGGCGCGGTGGTGACGTTCGCCGGGGTGGTCCGCGACCACGACCGCGGGCGTTCGGTGCGGGAGCTGGAGTACGTCGGCCACCCGACGGCCGCCGCGGTGGTGGCGGAGGTGGTGGCGGACGTGGTGGCCCGGTTCGAGGGCGTGCGGGCCGTCGCGGTGTCCCACCGGGTGGGGCGGCTGGCGATCGGGGACGTGGCGCTGGCGTGCGCGGTGTCCGCCGAGCACCGGGGCGAGGCGTTCGCGCTGTGCTCGGAGCTCGTGGACGAGGTGAAGCGGCGGCTGCCGGTGTGGAAGCGGCAGGTCTTCGCCGACGGGTCCGACGAGTGGGTCAACATGCCCTGAACTCGGGGCGCCTGGACCCGGGGCGGTCAGGTCCCGGGGCGGTCAGGTCCCGGAGTGGTCAGGTCCCGGTGGGGGCGGACCGGGGGATCGGCCGGGGGACCGGGTCCGGAGACGAGTGCGGGACCCCGGACCGCCGAGGGGGGCGGTCCGGGGTCCCGGTTCCGTCGTGCGCCGACTCGCGCCGGCCTCGGATCACTTGGTGGCGATCTTCTGGCCCGGCAGGATCAGGTCGGCGTTCGGGATGAACTCCTTGTTGAGCTCGTGGAGCTTGGCCCAGCCACCCTCGATCTTCAGCTCGTCCGCGATCTTCGACAGGCTGTCGCCGGCCTTGATCTCGTAGTCGCCGTTCGGGTTGGAGCTCGGCAGGGCGACGGTCACGGGAGCGGGGGCGGGGGCCTCCTCCTCGACCGGCGCGGCCTGCTGGACGGGGGCCTGCTGGACGGGCGCCTGGCGCGGGGCCGGGGCGGTCCTGGCGGGCGCGGGGGCGCCGCCGAGGCCCTTGGGGCCGCAGACGGGCCAGGCGCCGATGCCCTGGGTCGCGAGGACGTTCTCGGCCACGCGGATCTGCTCCTCGCGGGAAGCCTGGTGTGGCATGCCGGTGCCACCGTTGGCGGTCCAGGTGGACGGCACGAACTGCAGGCCGCCGTAGAACCCGTTGCCGGTGTTGATGCTCCAGTTGCCGCCACTTTCGCACGCTGCGACCGCGTCCCAGTTGACGCCGGAGCCCTGCGCGCTCGCGGTGCCGGCGGCCATGGCCAGCGGAGCGCCCACGATGACGCCGGCGACGGCGACCTTCGCGATGCCCCGGGCGGTGGGACTGGTGGTCGGACGGTGCTTGCCTCGGTAAGAAGCCATTTCCCTCTCTGGCCACCCGCACCTGCTCGACCGGCTCGGGTTCGGGGCCCGGTACGCCGCTCGGCTTGATCCCTGTCCGGTGGTTGACTCTCGCTCGGGGGGTGTATCCGGGACACCGGTGGACAGGTTCGGTGCGAGGTGTCCCGGTCTTGCTCTCGGTCGGTCGGGGCCAACCGAGAAGCGACGGTACGTAACCGGGGGCCGCTCGCCAAATGATCTGGCATGTGACGCGCGTCACTGTAACGCGACAGAGTGACTCCCCGACTGCACCGTTTAGCCAGCTCAGCGCACCGTTACCGGTCCGTTTCCGATCCGAGATTCACCGAGATCAATCACCGTAAGTGAGGTTTAGCTCACGTGTTAATCCGCAAGGGTGGAGAAGTCTCAGCCACCGGCGAAGGGCGGCAGCACGTCGAGTTGCGACCCGGACAACACTGCCGTGTCATGATCGCGGACCGCCACGCCGTCCAGCAGGAAGCTGCACGCGGGCAGCACGCGGGCCACCTTCTCCCCGTGCCGGCGCCGGACCGCGTCGATCGCGGCCCGCACCGTGGCGGCGTCGCCGGGCAGCTCCAAGCGCTCGTCCGGCACGCCCACCGCCGCCCGCGCCCCCGCGAAGTACCGCACCGTCAGCAGCACCGTCACCCCCCGATCGCGCTCATGGGCCGGTCCGGCTGGCTGAACCCGGCCGAGTTGATCCCGTGCCCCCTGGCCTTCGCCCACGCGTTGCCGCGCCACGCCGCCGCCACCTCCTCGTCCGACGCCCCGCCGCGCAGCAGCGCCCTGAGGTCCGTCTCCGAGCGGCTGAACAGGCAGTTCCGCAGCTGCCCGTCCGCGGTGAGGCGGGTGCGGTCGCACGCCGCGCAGAACGGCCGCGTCACCGACGCGATGACGCCCACCACGGCCGGCCCGCCGTCCACCAGCCACCGCTCGGCCGGCGCGCCGCCCCGCTCGCCCGGCTCGGGCGTCAGCGCGAACTCCGCGCGCAGCGCCGCCAGGATCTCCTCGGCGGTCACCATGTCGTCGCGGTTCCAGGCGTGCTGCGGGTCCAGCGGCATCTGCTCGATGAACCGCAGCTGGTAGCCGTGCTCCAGGCAGTGGCGCAGCAGCGGCACGGCCTCGTCCTCGTTCACCCCGCGCATCAGCACCGTGTTCACCTTGACCGGGGTCAACCCGGCGTCCCGCGCGGCGGCCAGGCCCGCGAACACGTCACCCAGCCGGTCGCGGCGGGTGAGCCTGCGGAAGCGCTCCGGGTCGAGGGTGTCCAGCGAGACGTTCACCCGGTCGAGGCCCGCGGCCACCAGCCCGGCGGCGCGGCGGGCCAAGGTCAACCCGTTCGTGGTCATCGAGATGCGGGGACGGGGCTCCAGGGCGGCGGTCGCGGCGATCACGTCGTCCAGCCCCGGCCGCAGCAGCGGCTCGCCGCCGGTGAACCGGATGTCCGTCACGCCCAGGCGCGTCACGGCGACGCCGAGCAACCGGACCAGCTCGGCGTCGGAGAGGACGTCCGGCTTCGGCAGCCAGTCCAGGCCCTCGGCGGGCATGCAGTAGGTGCACCGCAGGTTGCAGCGATCGGTCAACGACACGCGGAGGTCGGTGGCGACCCGGCCGAACCGGTCCACCAGCGCGGGCGAGTCCGGCCGTGGGGTGGTCTCCGCCCCGTCCCGCACGACGGGCAGCCCCAGCTCGACAGCTGTCACCCCTGCCAGGGTAATCGGCTGACACTTGCGGGTACTGCCTTGGACGGGGGGACAGCGGCCGGCGGCAACCCGGACGAGGATGCCGAAACCTCGCACCGGAACGCTAAATTGCCAGCCATGACCGGTCGTCACGAGGTGCCCGCGGACGTGCTGGAGAGGTTCAGCGCCTACGCGCGCGAGTCCAGCGCGCTCACGGTGCTGTTCCACAGCAGGGTGGCCGAGCGGATGGGCCTGTCGGCGACCGACGAGAAGTGCCTCGACCTCGCCCTGCGCGCGCAGGGCCCCGTCACGGCCGGGCGGATCGCCGAGCTGTCCGGGCTGTCCACCGGCGCCGTGACGGGCGTGATCGACCGGCTGGAGCGGGCGGGCTACGTGCGCCGGGTGCGCGACCCGCACGACCGCCGCAAGGTGCTGGTCGAGGTGACGGTGCCGGACGAGGGGAAGTTCGCCGACCTGTTCGCCGGCGCCCAGGAGACCCTGCGCGAGGTGTTGGGGCTGTTCACGCCCGAGGAGCTGGACGTGCTGGAGCGCTACAACGTGGCGCTCATCGAGACGTTCCGCAGGCGCGTGATCGAGGCCTGAGCCGGCAGCATGTCCGCCATGGCCGCTCAGTGGAACTACCTGATGGACATGGACGGCGTGCTCGTGCACGAGGAGCACCCGATCGCGGGGTCGAGCGAGTTCGTCGCCGAGCTGACCGCGAACGACATCCCGTTCATGGTGCTCACGAACAACTCCATCTACACGCAGCGGGACCTGCGGGCCAGGCTGTCCCGCACGGGGCTGGAGGTGCCGGAGGCCGCGATCTGGACCTCGGCGCTGGCCACCGCCAGGTTCCTCGACTCGCAGCGGCCGGGCGGCTCGGCGTTCGTCATCGGCGAGGCGGGCCTGACCACGGCGCTGCACGAGATCGGGTACGTGCTGACCGACCGCGACCCCGACTACGTGGTGCTGGGCGAGACCCGCACCTACAGCTTCACCGCGATCACCAAGGCCATCCGGCTGGTCGAGGAGGGCGCGCGGTTCATCGCGACCAACCCCGACGCCACCGGGCCGTCCCGCGAGGGCTCGCTGCCCGCGACCGGCTCGATCGCCGCGCTGATCGAGCGCGCCACCGGCCGCGCCCCTTACTACGTGGGCAAGCCCAACCCGTTGATGATGCGGTCGGCGCTGCGCGCGCTGGGCGCCCACTCGGAGAACACGCTGATGATCGGCGACCGGATGGACACCGACGTGCGGTCCGGGCTGGAGGCGGGGCTGCGCACGATCCTCGTGCTGACCGGCATCTCGGCGGAGACGACGGCCGAGCTGTACCCGTACCGGCCGACGCGCGTGGTCAAGTCGATCGCCGACCTGCTGGGCCACTCGGGCAACCCGTTCCCCGACGAGGCCCACGACCCGGCCTGACCCGCGGCGGTCCCGGAATTGTCGGTGGTCGGGTCTGGCGTCGCCGGCCATGGGCATCGATCACCTGGCGGTCGTCGAGGAGCACAGCGGGTCCTTCACCGGCGCGGTGACGGGCAACCTCGGCGCGCCGGTGGCCGCGTGTCCGGGGTGGACGGTGGACGACCTGGTCGCGCACCTGGCGGAGGTGCGGGCGTGGTGGACCGCGGTCGTGCCGGCGAAGGGCGCGTACCCGGGCGAGGCGGCGGCGCGGCGGGCCGCCGACACGGGCCCGGACCGGGTCGCGGGGTGGCGGGAGATCAGCGCCCGGTACGTCGCCGTGCGGGAGGAGCACCCGCGCTCGGCCGGCCCGGACGCGCCCGGGTGGGCGTGGTGGACCGAGGAGCGGAGCGCCACGGCGGCGGCGCTGGTGTCGCGGCAGGCGCACGAGGCGGTCGTGCACCGCCGGGACGCGTGGCGGGCCGCGGGCGTGGTGCGGTCGATCCCGGCCGGGCCGGCGGCGGGCGGGGTGGACGAGTTCCCGGAGCGCTTCCTGGACGGCGTGCCGTGGGCGGGCGGTCCGGCGGTGCCGGAGCTGGTGGCGACGGACACCGGCGGGCGGTGGCTGGTGGGCACGGACGGGTCCGGCGAGCCGGCGCGGTGGGCGGAGGGGGCGGCTGGGGGTGCGGCCGATGCCCGGGTGAGCGGTTCGGCGCAACAGCTGTACCTGCTGCTGTGGCGGCGCGTCGGGGTGGGGGAGGTGGAGGTGGCGGGTGACCGGTCGAAGGCGGAGGCGTTGCTCGGGTGGCCGGACCTGAGCCGACGGGGGCTGGTGCGGGGGGTTCGCCGCCCCGGGCCGGCGGGATCGCGGCGGGTGCGGGGTGCCCGTAGTCGGCCGGACTCCGGTCGGTGCGCGCCCTGAGGTGCCCGCCGGCTGCTCCCGTGGCCGGTCGGAGCGCGTCGAGCAGGCCGGATCTCACCCTTGTGGGGGAGGCCCGCGGGTCGTGTCGCTGATCGACTTCTGCGCACGACGCGCCCGCGTCGCTTATCGTCGCACCTGTGGAACGACCGCTCTTCGTGGTTGGCGACGTGCACGGGCACCTCGCCGAACTGACCCGCGCCCTGCACGCCTCGGGCCTGGTCGACGCCGACGGCGATTGGTGCGGCGGTGACGCGGAGCTGTGGTTCCTCGGCGACTTCGTCGATCGCGGCCCCGACGGCATCGGGGTGATCGAGTTCGTGATGCGGCTGGCCGAGCAGAGCGGCGGCCGGGTCGACGCGCTCGTCGGCAACCACGAGGTGCTGCTGCTGGGCATGCACCGGTTCGGCGACCGCAACGTGCCGGGCGCGCCGACCCCGCGCAGCTTCGCCCGCAGCTGGCTGCTCAACGGCGGCCTGCGCAGCGACCAGGACCGGCTCACCGACGCCCACATCGAGTGGCTGACCACCCGCCGCGTCCTCACCGAGGTCGACGGCCACCTGCTGATGCACTCCGACACGCTCGCCTACCTGGAGTGGGGCGACACGATCGACGAGGTCAACGAGGCCGTGCGGGAGGTGTTGCGGGGCGACGACCTCGACGCCTGGTGGGAGTGCTGGCGCAAGATGACCACCCGCTACGCGTTCCGCGGCCCGGACGGCGCGGACGTCGCGGACGAGCTGCTGCAGGTGCTCGGCGGCCACGAGGTCGTGCACGGGCACAGCGTCATCGCCGACCAGCTCGGCGTGCCGCCGGACCAGATCGACGGCCCCCTGCGGTACGCCGACGGCAAGGTGCTGGCCGTCGACGCGGGCCTGTACAGCGGCGGCCCGTGCCTGGTCGTGGAGCTGGACCCGCCGGACTAGGGCGCGGGGACGATCTCCTTGCCCAGCGGCATCAGCGAGACCGGCACCAGCTTGAAGTTCGCCACCCCGAGCGGGATGCCGATGATCGTCACGCACAGCAGCACGCCGGTCACGACGTGCCCGATCGCCAGCCAGATGCCGGCCACGACGATCCAGACGACGTTGCCGAGCAAGGACGGCGCGCCCGCGCCGGGCCGGTCCACGACCGTGCGCCCGAACGGCCACAGCGCGTAGTTCGCGATGCGGAACGACGCCAGCCCCCACGGGATGGTGATGATCAGCACGCAGCACACCACGCCGGCGACCGCGTACCCGACGGCCAGCCAGAAGCCGCTCAGCACCAGCCAGATCAGGTTCAGGAGGAGCCTCACCCGGTCATCCTGCCCGATTAAGCTCCCGTCCGTGCCGAACTCACTCCGCTGGGGCGTCGTGGCGACGGGCGGCATCGCCGACGTCGTCACCGGCGACCTCCGCCTGCTGCCCGACGTCGAGGTGCTCGCGGTGTCGTCGCGAGCGCTGCCCAAGGCCGAGGCCTTCGCGGCCAAGCACTCGATCCCCCGCGCCTACGGCGACTACGCCGACCTGCTGGCCGACCCGGACGTGGACGTGGTCTACGTGGCGACCCCGCACGTCCAGCACCACGCGGTGACGCGGGCGGCGCTGGAGGCGGGCAAGCACGTGCTGTGCGAGAAGCCCGCCACGCTGACGTTGGCCGAGCTGCAGGACGTGGTGGACCTCGCGGGCGAGCGCGGCCTGTTCTTCATGGAGGCCATCTGGACCCGCTTCAACCCGCTGATCGTGCGGATGGCCGAGCTGATCGCGGCGGGCGAGATCGGCGAGGTCAGGTCGTTGCGCGCGGACTTCGGCTTCACCCTGGAGCACGACCCGCGGCACCGGCTGTGGAACAAGGCGCTGGGCGGCGGGTCGTTGTTCGACCTGGGCATCTACCCGGTGTCGCTGGCGCACCTGGTGCTGGGCGAGCCGGACGTGGTGCAGGCGCACGGGCGGCTGGTCGACGGCGTGGACGCCGAGATCGGGATGCTGCTGGGCTACGAGGGCGGCGCGCACGCGCTGCTCGGGTCGTCGCTGGTGAGCCCGTTGAAGTCCGGTGCCGTGGTGTACGGGACGAAGGGGCTGGTCGAGCTGCCGGAGGCGTTGTTCAACCCGAGCCGGATGCTGGTGAACGGGGTGGAGCACCGGCACGAGCAGGAGGGCGCGGGGTACGTTCCGCAGTTGCGCGAGGTGGTCCGGCGGGTGCTGGCGGGCGAGACGGAGAGCCCGTCGATGCGACCCGCCGAGTCGCTGGCGATCCTGCGCACCCTCACCAGGGCCGCCGAGCGGGTGGGCCTGAGCTACGACGACGTGACTGCGGGGTAGGCATGGGCAAGGCGTTGAAGGTCGCGGGTGTGGTCCTGGCCGGGGTGGCGGGGCTGGTGGTGGTCAAGCGGCGCGGCGCCGCCGCGGGCGAGGAGCCGGTGCGGGCCGTGGTGGTCCGGCGGCGCGAGGCGCCCCGTCGGGCGGACGCGCGGCGGGGGCGGCGGGCCGTGGTGGTGCGGCGGGCGCGGTCGGGTGAGGCGGTGCGCAAGGCCGGGTGAGGTGCCCGTGCCGCGGCGGGGCCGGATCGGCGGGGCAGCTCGGCTGAGTCGGGTCGGCTGGGCGGGATCGGCTGGGTCAGGTCGGCTGGCGCGGCTTGGTGGGGGTGGGTCGGCTGGCGCGGCTCGACTGGGTGGGACGTGCGGTGGGTCCGTCAGGCCGGGGTCGGCGGGTGCCGCGGTTCCGGCAGGCGAGGGGTGCCGGCGAGCAGCGCTTCCGTCACGGCGACGACCGCCTCGACGCGGCGGCCGGTCGGGGTCAGCAGGTGGCTCAGCCCCACCCGCACGACCGTGTCCGCGATCAGCTGCACGCGCGCGTCGGGCAGCTCCGGCCAGTGCGCGCGGACGTGCCGGGCGAACACCGAGGTGGCCAGGGCCAGCACCGGCCGGCCCTTGGTGGTCAGCAGCGGCAGCATGTCCTCGGCGTTGGCGCCGTTCAGCACGGACCGCGCCAGCGGGTCGCGGGCGGCCAGGTCGAACGCGAACGCGATGCCCCGCCGCAGCCCGTCCACCGGGTCGGGGGTGCTCGCCAGCCGCTGCCGGACGCCGTCGAGGAACTCGGCGGTCTTGTGCAGCGCCACGGCCTGCACGAGCCGCTCCTTGTTGCCGAACTCGTTGTAGACGGTCTGCCTGCTGACCCCGGCCCTGGCGGCGACCTCGGCCATGCGCAGGCCGCGCGACCCGCGTTCCGCGATCAGCTCCACCGCCGCGTCGAGCAGCGCCCGGGTGAGTTCGGTCACGGCGCACAGCTTGGCACAGGGAATAGGGTGCGAACCGTGCCGTTGACCGTGGGATTCGACCTGGACATGACGCTGATCGACCCCAGGCCGGGCATGGCGGCGGTGATGGACGCGGTCGCGGCCGAGAGCGGCCACCCGCTGGACGGCGCGCACTTCGCGGCCAACCTCGGCCCGCCCCTGGACATGGTCTACCGCGACTTCGGCGTGCCGGAGGCGGAGATCCCGGACCTCATCGCGCGGTTCCGCGCGCTGTACCCGGAGGTCGTCATCCCCGCCACGGTCGCCCTGCCCGGCGCCGCGCAAGCGCTTGCGGTCGTGCGTGAGCTGGGTGGGACGACGATCGTCGTGACCGGCAAGTACCGGGCCAACGCGGCGCTGCACCTGGCCGCGTTCGGCTGGGAGGTCGACCACCTGTTCGGCGAGCTGTGGTCCACCGGCAAGGCCGAGGCGCTGAAGGCGCACGACGCGGCGGTGTACGTCGGCGACCACGTCGGTGACGTGCGCGGCGCGAAGGCGGCCGGCGCGGTGTCGGTCGCCGTGGTGAGCGGCCCGTGCGACACCGACGAGCTGGCCGCCGAGGGCGCGGACGTCGTGCTGCCCGACCTGACCGGCTTCCCGGGGTGGCTGCGGGCGAACGCGGACCGGCTCAGCGCCGGGGCCTGGCGCTCCGCACCGCGCTGAACACGCCCAGCGCGAGACCGGCCGGCGCGAGCAGCCAGCCCGCGGCGAACACCCAGCCGGGCAGGCCGCGCTCGCCGGCGACGAACATCGCGACGATGGCCGCCACGCCGAGCGCGAACAACACCACCGCCGCCGGCATCAGCTTCCGGGTCGACATGGCGTGAAGCGTAGTCGCGCGATCGGAGGTGCCCCGGCGGCGGTGTTCTGGATAGTCTGGTCGGACGCGCCTCGGGCACGCCCCGGGGCGCGTTCGTCGTGTGATCGCAGAGGATTGGTGGGAACGGTGCCGACCGGCAAGGTCAAGTGGTACGACTCGGAGAAGGGCTTCGGCTTCGTCACCCAGGACGGCGGCGAAGACGTGTACGTGCGGAAATCCGCGCTGCCTCCGGGTGTCGAGGGCTTGAAGGCCGGTCAGCGGATCGAGTTCGGCATGGCCGAGGGCAGGCGCGGGCCGCAGGCCCTGTCGGTCCGGCTGATCGACCCCGCCCCGTCGGTGGCGGAGGCGCGTCGCCGGCCCGCGGAGGAGCTGCACGGCCTGATCGAGGACATGATCAAGCTGTTGGAGGTCAAGGTGCAGCCCGAGCTGCGGCGTGGGCGGTACCCGGACCGGAAGAACACCAAGTTGATCGCCGAGGTGGTGCGGGCGGTGGCTCGGGAGCTGGACCCGTAGGTCGCGGGATCGCGTTCCGCGGTCCGGCGTCGAGCCCGGCTCGATCCGACACGGGGCGCTCGAACCCCTGTCGGATCGAGTGGTGGGCGCGGGTCAGCCGGCGCGGTCGTCGACGGAGAGGATCCAGGTCCCTCGGGCGACGAAGTCGAAGGCGCCCGTGGTGCTGGTCTCGATCCGCGCGCCGTACTGCTGGACCTCGACGCTCTCCAGCTGGTCGCCCTCGTCCGGGAGGACGAGGGTGTAGGCGTGGCGGGGGTCGCGTTCGGTGAAGAGCTTGCTCCGCAGCGGTTCCTGGGGCTCACCCCGGGCGTTGCGGTAGGTGAACTTCACCGACCAGGCGGAGTCGGCCAGGTCGCCGGGGACGGAGATCTGGACCGGTTTGCCCGGGCGCACGCGCAGCACGCCGACCGCGTCGGGGTCGACGGCGCAGTTCTCCGACCGCAGGTCGCAGTACTGGGACGGCTTGACGTTGACCGTCCTGCCGTCGGCGTAGAACGTCACCTCGGGGTCGCTGGGTGCCGCCGCGCAGCCGGCCAGGACGAGCAGCGACACGGGGATCAGGGCTCGGCGCACGGCTCGCGAGCCTACGTGCCCGCTCCGGGGACGACGGGCGCGGGCCGCAGTGGGCGGTCGCCGCCCAAGCCCGGGATCAGGCTCGTGCCGCGTCTGGTCTGGACGGTCTGGGCCAGGCCCACCGCCAGCAGCACGGCCAGGACGGTGAAGCCGATCCAGTACTCGGTCGGCAGCAGCACGCCCAGCGCGCCCCCGAAGACCCAGCCGAGCTGGAGGATCGTCTCCGACCGGCCGAACGCCGAGGCCCGCGACTCGTCCGGGACGTCGTCCTGGATCACCGCGTCGAGGGACACCTTGGCCAGCGAGCTGGCGGTCGCGCCGACGAGGCCGACGGCCGCCGCGGTCACCACGCCGGGGAGGACGGCGGCCACGACCACGGTGAGCAGGGCGGCGGTGACGCAGCCGATGACGACCTGGTCGGGCGAGCCGAAGTGCAGGCGCGCGCCCACGGCGTTGCCGAGGAAGCTGCCGACACCCGCGGCGGCGGCGATCACGCCCAGCAGGAACACCTGCATCAGGCCGTCGCCCTCGGTCTGCGCGCGGACCACGAAGGCGGCGAACAGCATGAGGAAGCCGGTCAGCATCCGGATCGCGCCGTTGCCCCACAGGGCGACGACGACGGACCGGCCCAATGCCTGCCGCTTGGCCTTGTGCGGCCTGGCCCGCAGCGACGTCGGCACCTCGCCCTCGGTGACCTCCACCCAGGACGGGATGCGCAGGCAGTAGTAGGCGTTGGCCAGGCAGAGCGCGGCGGTGAACCACAGCGCGCCCGGCGAGCCGAACAGGTGCGCGAAGCCCGCGGCCACCGCGCCGAACACGCCGCCGGCGGCCAGGCCGAACACGGTCATCCGGGCGTTGGTCTTGGACAGGGTGATCTCGCGCGGCACGACGCGGGGCGTGATCGCGGCCTTCAGCACGGTGAACGACTTCGACAGGACCATGCTGCCCAGCGCCGCCGGGTACAGGCCCCAGTTGTCGAAGTTCAGCGCCATCGCGATCGACAGCAGGACCCGGACGACGCACGACGCGGCCAGCGCCACCCGCCTGCCGTGCTGGACGCGGTCCAGCGCCGGCCCGATCACCGGCGCGACCAGCGCGAACGGCGCGACGGTGATCAGCAGGTAGAGCGCGACCTTGCCGCGGCTCTCACCGGCCGCGGCGGAGAAGAACAGGGTGTTGGCCAGGGCGACGGCCATCGCCGCGTCGGCCGCGTAGTTCAGCATCACCGCGTAGGTCAGCGACGACAGGCCGGACTGCTTGGCCCCGTCGGCGTGGGCGGCCTTGCGGAACGCGGACACCGCCCGGCCGCTGAGCTGCTTGACCCGGAACCACGCCACGCGGGTGACGGTCAGCTTCTTCGGCGGCGTCGGCGCGGTCGGCCGGTCGTCCGGCGGCGGGGTGGAGCGGGCCGACCGGCGGGGCGGGTCGGGAGGCGGCGGGCCGGGTGTCGGGTACGGCCGGGTGCGCGGCCGGTACTCGTCGTCCTCCCACGGGTACCGCCGCGGCTGGTCCTCCGGCCGAGGGGGTGTCACGCCTCCAATCCTGCCTCACCGGGTGCGGGCTGTCTCACACATCGCCACCGGTGGTCGCCCCGAAAGGGGTCACGCGCCGGTGAACCGGATGCGGAACACCGTCGGCCAGTTCTTGCCCGTGACCAGGAACTCGTCCGTGCCCGGCACGGCCGCGATGCCGTTGAGGACCTTCGCGGCCGGCAGGTCGGCCGGGCGCAGGCCGGAGAGGTCCACGGTGGCGGTGACCCGGCCGTCCGCCGGGTCGATGCGCACCACCTCGTCGCTCTGCCACACGTTGGCCCACACCTGGCCGGCGACGCACTCCAGCTCGTTGAGGCGGGTCACGGGCCGGCCGTCGCGGCGCACGGCCACCGTGCCGGTCTCGGCGAACGACCCGGGGTCGCGGAACGTCAGCTCGTCGCTGCCGTCGCTCATCACCAGCCGACCGCCGTCACGGCACAGCCCCCAGCCCTCGCCCTCGTAGGTGACCCGCCTCACCTCTTCGAGGGTGTCGCGGTCACGCTCGATGGCCACGCCGTCCCGCCACGTCAGCTGCCAGATCCGATCGCCCACCACCGTGATGCCCTCGCCGAACAGCGGAGGGGGCAGGTCCACGCGCCGCTGGACCACGCCGGTGGCCGGGTCCACCCGGCGCACCGACGACTCGCCCTCCAGGCCCGTGCCCTCGTAGAGCACCCCGTCGACCAGCTCCAGCCCCTGCGTGAACGCGCCCGGGTCGTGCGGCGCGCTGCCCAGCAGCTCGAAGCCCGAGGGCGCGCCCGCGGGCCCCGACGGCGCCTCCGGGGCGGCGGTGCACGCCGCCGACAGACCCAGGACCACCGCCATGAAGAGCCACCGCACGTCCGAAAGGGTGGCACGTGTGCACCGGGTCCCGCAGACGTGCGGCACAATTCACCTGTGACCGCGACGCCGACCCGCCAGCCCGATCCCGCGCTCGCCGACCCCGAGGCGGTCCGGCTCGCCCGAGCCGCCGCCCAAGAGGAGGCGGGCGAGGAACGCGTCGGCGACCACGTGGGCGTCGTCGCCGAGGACGACGTGTCGGCCACGCACCTGTTCGAGGCCGAGCACGCCGGCTACCGCGGCTGGAACTGGGCCGTCACGGTCGCGTTCGCCGGCCCCGGCACGCCGCTGTCGGTCAGCGAGGTCGTCCTGCTGCCCGGCGACGACGCGCTGGTCGCCCCCGAGTGGGTGCCCTGGCACGAGCGGGTCCGCGCGGGCGACCTCGGCGTCGGCGACCTGCTGCCCGCGCCCGAGGACGACCCGCGCCTCGCGCCCGGCTACGTCGGCTCCGACGACCCGGCCGTGGAAGAGGTGGCCCTGGAGGTCGGCCTCGGCCGCGTGCGGGTGCTGTCCCGCGAAGGCGTGCTCGACGCCGCCCAGCGCTGGCACTCCGGCGACTTCGGCCCGCGCAGCGAGATGGCCCGCAGCGCCCCCGCGACCTGCGGCACGTGCGGCTTCTACACCCGCATCGCCGGGTCGCTCGGCGCGGCCTTCGGCGTGTGCGCGAACGAGCTGACGCCCGCCGACGGGCACGTGGTCCACGTGGAGTACGGGTGCGGCGCGCACTCCGAGGTCGAGGTCGAGGGCGGCCCGCTGGTGCCCGTCGCCGAGGTCGTCTACGACGACGCGGTGCTGGACGTGGAGGCCAACCCCGCGGCCGACGAGAGCGGGAAGTGAGCGCGGACCCGTTCGGCACCGAGGCGCTGCGCGAGTCGGTGCTGGCCGCGTGGCGCGGCTCGCCCACCCGCTTCCGCGAGGACGCCAACGCCGAGGAGGACCTGCGGCTGGGCGGCTACCGCGACCGGCTGCTGGTCGAACTCGCCCAGAACGCCTCCGACGCGGCCGGTGACACCCCCGGCGTGCTGCGGCTGACCCTTGTGGCCGGCGAGCTGCGCGCGGCCAACACGGGCGCACCGCTCGACGCCGCCGGGGTGGCCGCCCTCGCGTCGCTGCGCGCCTCCTCCAAGGCGGCCGACACGGTCGGCCAGTTCGGCGTCGGCTTCGCCGCCGTGCTCGCGGTCACCGACGAACCCCGCGTGGTGTCGCGGTCCGGGGCCGTCGCGTTCTCCGCCGCCCGCACGCGCGAGGCGGTGCCGTCCCTGGCCTCCGCCCGCGGCGGCGACGTGCCGGTGCTGCGGCTGGTGTGGCCCTCCGACGAGGCCGACCTGCCCGACGGGTTCGACACCGAGGTCCGGCTGCCGCTCAAGGTCGACGGCGAGGCGCTGCTGGCCGAGTTCGCGGCCCAGGTGCCCGACCTGCTGCTGGCCCTGCCCGGGCTGCGCCGCGTCGAGGTCGGCGACCGGGCCTGGGACCGCGCCGAGGCCGACGGGGTCGTGGAGCTGACCGGGCCGTCCGGCGCGCAGCGGTGGCTCGTGCACCGGGTCGGCGGCGAACTGCCCGCGTCCCTCGTCGCCGGCGTCGAGTCCCGCCCGCAGTGGTCGGTGTGCTGGGCCTGGCCGACGGACGAACCGCTGTCCGGCGACGTCCTGCACGCGCCCACGCCGACCGACGAGAAGCTGTCCCTGCCCGCCCGCCTCATCGCCACCCTGCCCGTGGAACCGTCCCGCCGCCGCGTGCTCACCGGCGCGGCGGCGTCGTTCGTGCTGGAGCAGGCCGCGCTCGCGTACCCCGACCTGGTGGCGAAGCTGCCCGCCGTCGAGCGCACGTCCCTCGTGCCGCTGCCCGGGTTCCCCCTGTCCGAAGTGGACGACCGCCTCCGCACGAGCGTCCTCGCCGCGCTCCGCACCGCCGCGTGGCTGCCGCTGGCCGACGGCGAGTGGGCCGCCCCCGCCGCCGCCAAGGTGCTCGACCTGGCCTCGTTCGAGCTGGTCGAACTGCTCGAGGACGTCGTGCCCGGCCTGCTGGACTACGAGCTGACCCTGCCGCCGCACGCCAGGGCCCTGGCCGCCCTGGAGGTGCCGCGGCTCGGCGTGGCCGAGGTCGTCGACGCGCTGGCCGGCGTCGGCGGCGACCCGACGTGGTGGCACCAGGTCTACGACGCGCTGTCCCCCGTCGCCGACGTCGACTCCACCGCCCGCGAGGCCCTGGCCGCCCTGCCCGTGCCGCTGGTCGACGGCCGGCTCGTCGGCAGCCCGCGCGGCGTCCTCGTCGGCACCGACTCGGACCTGTTCTCCGTGCCCGGCCTGCGGATCGCCCACCCGGACGCCGCCCACCCGCTGCTGCTGCGCCTCGGCGCGACCGAAGCCGGCCCGGCCGAGCTGCTCGACTCCGACGCCGTGCGCGAAGCCGTCCACCGCAGCCTCGACGACCCCGCCCTGGACGGACCCGACCTGGTGCGGACCGTGCTGCGGCTCGTGTCGCGGGCCGGCGGCCGACCGTGGCTCGCCGAGCTGGCGCTGCCCTCCGCGGACGGCGAGTGGCGGCGCGCGGACGAACTCGTGCTGCCCGACTCGGCGCTGCTGGCCGTGCTGGAACCCGACGCGCCCTTCGGCGTGCTGGACGCCTCCGTGGCGCGGGAGTGGCCGCGGTCGGTGCTGACCGACGTCGGCGTGATCGACGGGTTCACCGTGGTCGAGGACGACTCGCCCACCGAACCCGACCACGACCTCGCCGACGAGGGCTACTGGTGGGACGCGTTCGACGTGCCCCCGACCCGCGTCCTCGGCATCCGCGACCTCGACCTGGTGGCGCGCGACAAGTGGCCGCGGGCGCTGCGGATGATGGCCGCCGACCCGGTCGCGTGGCGCGCCGTGACCGAGCCCGACGGCTACACGGGCTGGTGGCTGGCCCGCTACGCGACGATCGACGGCGTGCCGCTGGGGTCGTGGCGGCTGCCCGACGCGGAAGGGCTGGAGGGCCTGTACGACGTCGTGCCGGAGGTCGACCTGCCGCCGCACATGCTCGCCGCCGCCGGCGTGCGCACGTCGTTGAGCGTCGTGGACTCCGACGACGTGGCGGACCTGATCGCCAGGCTCGGCGATCCGGCGCGGAAGCTGTCGGACGCCCTGGTGCTGCGCGTGCACACGGTGCTGGCGGAGGTGGCGGACTCGGTGAACGTCGAACCGCCGGACCGCGTGCGGGTGCTGACAGGCGCCGCCGTGCCGGCCGACGACGTGCTCGTGCCGGACCTGCCGTGGCTGCTCGGCGTGCTGCCGCCGGAGCAGGTGCTGGCCTCCCGCGGTGCCGCGGGGGAGCTGGCGGAACTGCTCGCGCTGCCGTTGGCGTCGGAGGAGGTCTCCGGGGCCGTGGTCGGCGAGGGTGACGAGGTGGTGTGGTCGGAGCTGGGCGCGGTGCGGCTGGCGTGCGACCTGCTGGGCGTCGACCTGCCGACCGGTCCGGTGGTGGTGCACGACGAGCTGGTGGTGTCGGCCGAGGGGGCGCGGCACCCGGTGTCGTGGTGGGTGGACGGTGACGTCGTGCACGCCGCGGACACCCCGGAGGGCCTGGCTCGGGCGCTGGCGTGGATGACGGGCCGGTGGGAGGATCGGCACACGTTCGCCGCCCTGATCGCCGACCCGACGCCCGCCGTGCTGCTGGGCTGAGGCCGAAGATCACCTGATCGAGGAACCGGCTCCGGGGATGAATGGAAATCCCGGATTTGTTGCCGGAAAAGAGGGAGGCGCGGCACCCGGCCCTCGGTCTCTGCCGTGACGGGGCGCGTGCCGGTCCCGGGTCCGGGTAGGGCTGCGGATCTGCGGGCCCGGTGCGGTGTGGGCGGTGCGGTGCGGTGTGGCTGGGCGGTGCGGTGTGGGCACGGGATCGCCGGGCTCGCCCGGGCAGGGGGTTGAGCGCCCGGCCCGAGCCGCCGCCGGGGTCGGCCGGCCGAGCGCCGGCCGGTCGGGTGGGCGCCCGTCCTGACCCGCGGTCCGTGGGACGCCCGTTCGTCCGCGCTGGTGCTGCGGCCGGGCGCCCGTGCCCGTGCCCGTGAGTGGTCGGGTGTCGAGGTGCCGGGTGTCAGCCCTGCTCGTGGGTGGCCCGCAGGGTGATCACTCCAGGCCCTGCTGGGCGGTCTTGCTGCCGCGGCGCGCGGCGGAGCGCTGCCAGGCGAAGATGCCGTAGCCGATGAACCCCAGCACGCCGCCGGCCAGGCACGTCCACAGGAGCGTCGACTGGTCCCGGCCGAACAGCAGCACCAGCGCGAACGCCACGAACCACAGCGCGGTCCCCGCCACCACCACGGGCACGGGGTCGGCCAACCTCGGGGGCAGCGCGGGCGGGGGCGGGAGGGGTGTTGCGTCCTGTTCGGCCACGTCGGGCAGGCTACCTCGCGGAAACACGCGTGGGGCACGCTCTGCCTGCTCACCACACCTACCGAGGAGATGAGATGGCCACCGTCGAGCCACCCGTCGAGCCGCCGGCCGGGACACCCGGCGATCGGGCAGGGGACGAGTCCAGCGCCAAGGTCACCACCGGCGAGTCGGGTGACAAGGCCGGCAACGTCGTCGACGAGACCGGCAAGTCCGGCGGCGGAACCGGCAAGGCCGGCAACGCCGTTGGCGAGACCGGCAAGTCCGGCGGCGA
The DNA here is from genome assembly GCF_044544865.1 of Actinosynnema sp. NPDC053489. Classification (NCBI taxonomy): domain Bacteria; kingdom Bacillati; phylum Actinomycetota; class Actinomycetes; order Pseudonocardiales; family Pseudonocardiaceae; genus Actinosynnema; species Actinosynnema sp. NPDC053489. The sequence goes on from NZ_JBITXT010000011.1 coordinate 104,376, forward strand.
GACCGCCGCGACGTCCGCTGCCGGCACGTCCGCCGCCGGGACGTCCGCCGCGGCACCCGCCGGTCGGTCCGGGTTGGACCGGTTCTTCAAGATCACCGAGCGCGGCTCCACGGTCGGCCGCGAGGTCCGCGGCGGCCTCGTCACGTTCGTGACCATGGCCTACATCGTCGTCCTCAACCCGCTGATCCTCGGCAGCTTCGCCGCCGACGCCCCCGGCGCGAAGGTCGACGTCCTCGGCAACATCCTCACGGTCCCCCAGGTCGCGGCGGTCACGGCGCTGGTCGCGGGCGTCATGACGATCCTCTTCGGACTCATCGCGAACTACCCGTTCGCGCTCGCCACGGGCCTGGGCATCAACTCGTTCGTCGCCGTCACGATGGTCCCGCAGATGTCGTGGCCCGAGGCGATGGGCCTGGTCGTGGTCAACGGCCTCGTGGTCCTCGTGCTGGTCCTCACGGGCGTCCGCACGGCCGTCTTCAACGCGGTCCCGGCGGAGCTGAAGGCGGCCATCGCGGTCGGCATCGGCCTGTTCATCTGCTTCATCGGCCTGGTCGACGCGGGCTTCGTGCGCCGCCTCCCCGACGCCGCCAACACCACCGTCCCGGTCGGCCTCGGCATCAACGGCTCGATCGCGTCCTGGCCGACGTTCGTGTTCGTGGTCGGCCTGGTGGTCACCGGCATCCTGGTCGCCCGCAAGGTCAAGGGCGCGATCCTCATCGGCGTGCTGGCGGCGACCGTGCTGTCCATCGTGCTCGAGGCCGTCGTCAAGGCGGGCCCGTCGCAGGGCACCAACCCCACCGGCTGGAACCTCGGCTACCCGGCCCTGCCGGAGCAGGTCCTCGGCCTGCCCGACCTGTCCCTGCTGGGCGACGTGTCGTTCGGCGCGTGGACGCGCGTGCCCGCGCTGACCGCCGCGCTGCTGGTGTTCACGCTCGTGCTCACGGACTTCTTCGACACCGTCGGCACGATGACCGGCCTGGGCAAGGAGGCCGGGCTGATCGGCAGGGACGGCCAGTTGCCGGGCGTGTCGAAGGCGTTGTTCGTGGACGGCCTCGGCGCGGTCGCGGGTGGTGCGGCGTCCTCGTCGTCCAACACCGTCTTCATCGAGTCGGCGTCCGGCATCGCGGAGGGCGCGCGGACCGGCCTGGCGAACATCGTCACCGGCCTGCTGTTCCTGGCCGCCATGTTCCTCACCCCGCTCTACACGGTGGTGCCGATCGAGGCGGCGGCCCCCGCGCTGGTCGTGGTCGGCGCGCTGATGATCATGCAGGTGCGGGAGATCGACTTCGCGGACTTCTCCGTGGGCCTGCCCGCGTTCCTCACGATCGTGATCATGCCGTTCACGTACTCGATCGCGAACGGCATCGGCGCGGGCTTCGTCAGCTACGTGCTGTTGCGGGCGCTCACCGGGCGTGCGCGCAGCGTGCACCCGCTGATGTGGGTCGTGGCGGCGGCGTTCGTCGTCTACTTCGCGATCGGGCCGATCGAAGCCGCTCTCGCCGGCTGAATGGTCGATTTCACACGATGGGCGCAGAGATCGTGAGGTATGCTAACTACGTGGCGGAGACCGAGGCTGAAGCGGGACTGGCGAGTCGGCTGCGACTGGCCGTCGTCCGGCTCAACCGCAGGCTCCGCGCGCAGCGGGTGAACTCCGCGATCTCGCTCACCCAGGTGTCCGCGCTGTCGACGCTGCACAAGTGCGGGCCCCTGACGCCGGGCGAGCTGGCCGCCAGGGAAGGCGTCCAGCCACCGTCCATGACGAGGGTGATCGCCGCCTTGGAGGAGTACGGGTTCGCCACGCGCCGCCCGCACCCCACCGACGGCCGGCAGGCCATCGTGGAGCTGAGCGAGACGGGGCTGAGCTACATCAACGAAGAGGTGTCGGCGCGCGAGGCCTGGCTGGACAAGCGGCTGGCCGAGCTGACACCGGAGGACCGGGGCGTGCTCTCGCGCGCCGCCGAGATAATCGACAGGATGGCGGGGCAGTAACGACGTGCCGGCGTACGCGGGTGGTGCAGAGACAGAGCAGGTCCAACGCGACTCCGCCGCACCCCCGCCACGCAGCCGCATGTTCGGCTCGCTCCGCGTGCGCAACTACCGGCTCTACGCGTCCGGTCAGGTCGTGTCCCTGGTCGGGTTGTGGATGCAGCGCGTCGCCCAGGACTGGCTGGTGCTGGAGCTGTCCGACGGCTCGCCGGTGGCCCTGGGCATCGCCGCCGCGCTCCAGTTCGCGCCGACCCTGCTGCTGTCGCTGTGGGCGGGCGTCCTCGCCGACCGGATGGACAAGCGCAAGCTGCTGCTCGTGCTGGAGACCGGGCTCGGGCTCTGCGCGCTGACGCTGGGCCTGCTCGACGTCACCGGTGTGGCGCAGCTGTGGCACGTGTACGTGCTGTGCCTGCTGCTCGGCGCGGTGTCGGCGGTGGAGACGCCCGTGCGGCAGAGCTTCGTGGTCGAGATGGTCGGTCGCGACCAGCTCACCAACGCCGTCGCGCTCAACTCCATGACGTTCAACCTGGCCCGGATGGTCGGTCCGGCCGTCGCCGGCGGACTGATCATCGTGGTGGGCACCGGGTGGGTGTTCCTGCTCAACGCGATCAGCTTCCTCGGCGTGCTGCTCGGGCTGCTCCTGATGAACCCGCGCGAGCTGCACCGCGGCGAGCCCGTGCCGCGCGAGAAGGGCCAGCTGCGCGAGGGCCTGCGGTACGTGCGCAAGCGCGCCGACCTGGTGATCCTGCTGTGCCTGGTGTTCTTCATCAGCACGTTCGGGCTGAACTTCTACGTGACGCTGGCCGTGCTCGCGCGCAACACGTTCGGCGGTGACGCCAGCGCGTACGGGCTGCTGTCGACCATGCTGGCGGTCGGCACCCTGGCCGGCGCCACCCTGGCCGCCAAGCGCAGTGCCAACGGCAAGCCGCGGCTGCGGCTGCTGATCATCGGGGCGCTCGCGTTCGGCGTGCTGGAGATCGTCGCCGGGGTCCTGCCGACGATGTGGCTGACGGGCGTCGCCCTGATCCCGCTGGGCATCGCCATGATGACCTTCACGACTACCGCGAACGCCACCGTGCAGCTCGCCGTGTCGCCCGCGATGCGCGGTCGGGTGATGGGCCTGTACATGCTGGTGTTCCTGGGCGGCAACCCGGTGGGCGGGCCGGTGATGGGCTGGCTGGCCGAGCACTTCACCGGACGCGCGCCGCTGGTCGTCGGTGGCGCGGTGTCGATCCTGGCGGCCCTGGTCGGCGGGTTCGTGCTGGCGCGGCGGGGCGGCCTGAAGCTGCCGACGCACCGCCTGGGCCTGCGTCGCCGTGCCCGCGTCTGACCCGCCCGACCCGTTCCCCGGGGGTCCGGCTCGCGGCGGCTCCGGGCGTCGCGGTCGACAATGGGCGCGTGGTCATCGCGACGGACTGGGTCCGGCTGCTCGTCGTCTGCCTGGTCTTCACCGCCGCCGCCGGTGCGGTGGTGCGGTGGGCCGGCCTGGCGTCGCCCCGCCCGGTGGTGCGCGCGGCGACCAGGGCGACCGCGCAGCTGGCCGCGGTGTCGGCGGTGATCGCGGTCGTGCTGGCGTCGCTGCCGTTGACGGCGGCGTTCCTCCTGCTGATGGCGGCCGTGGCGACGGGGACGTCCGCGGCGCGCACGAAGACCGGACGGCGGGGCGCGTGGGTCGGCGCGGCGATCCTCGGCGGCGCGGGGCCGGCGCTCGGGGTGCTCCTGGTCAGCGGGTTGGTTCCGGTGCAGGGCATCGCGCTGGTGCCGGTCGGCGGCATCCTGATCGGCGGGGCGATGACGGCCACGACGTTGTCCGTGCGGCGGGCGTTGGACACGCTGCGGGACCGGCACGGCGAGTTCGAGGCGGCGCTGGCGCTGGGGTTCACCGAGCCGGTGGCGGTGCGGGAGCTGGTGCGGCGGCCGGCGGCGGAGGCGTTGGTGCCGGCGCTCGACCAGACGCGGACGGTCGGGCTGGTGACGCTGCCCGGGGCGTTCGTCGGGATGCTCCTGGGCGGTGCGCCGGTGTGGCAGGCGGGGGCGTTGCAGCTGGTCGTGCTGCTGGGGTTGCTGGCGGTCGAGGCGGTGGCGATCGCGGTGGTCGTGGAACTGGTCGCGCGCGGGCTCGTGCGCAGGACTGGTGCGGTCGGAGAAGTTAGGCTAACCTAAGTCTCGTCGCTTCGTGGTGGGAGCGGCAGTCAGTTCGGGAACAGACGAGGTCCCGCACCCCGGGTCGTACCGCCGGGTGCGGGACCTCGTCGCGTCCGGGGGTGCCCGAAAAGTCGGGTGCCCGTCGCCCCGCCCCCGTGCCACCATCGGACCGTGTTGACAGCCAGGAAGGTCACGCTGTCGTACGGCACCAAGATCGTCCTTTCGGAGGTGGACCTCGATGTCGCCGCAGGTCAACGCCTAGGGCTCGTCGCACCGAACGGCGTCGGCAAGTCGACCCTCCTGCGCGTGCTGGCCGGCGGGCTGACCCCCGACTCCGGCACCGTCGTCGCCCGCGGGGTCGTCGCCCACCTCACCCAGGAGACCGACATCCGGCCGGGGGAGTCGTTGCGCGACCACCTCGCCCGCCGCACCGGCGTCGCCGCCGCCCAACGCGCGTTCGACGCGGCGACCGCGGCGTTGAGCGACGGCGCGGCCGGCGCCGAGGACGCCTACGCGCGGGCGTTCGACGCGTGGACTTCCTCCGGCGCGGCCGACTTCGCCGAACGCGCCGACGAGGTGTGCCAACGGCTCGGGCTGCCCGCCACGCTGCTCGACCGCCGCGGGTCCGGCGAGCTGTCCGGCGGGCAGTCGGCGCGGCTGCGGCTCGCGGCCGTGCTGCTGACGACGGCCGACGTGCTGCTGCTGGACGAGCCGACCAACGACCTCGACCTGGCCGGCCTGGAGGTGCTGGAGGCGCACGTGCTGCGCAGCCGTGCCGGGATGGTCCTCGTCAGCCACGACCGCGAGTTCCTGGCCCGCACCACCACCGCGATCGCCGAGCTGGACGAGTTCGGCCACGGGCTCACCGTGTTCGGCGGCGGGTGGGACGCGTACGTGGAGGAGCAGGCGCGGGCGCGCCGGCGGGCGCGGGAGGAATACGAGACCTACGCCGCCAAGCGCGACGCGTTGACGCAACGGGCCCGGCAGGCGCGCGAGTGGTCGCGGCAGGGCGTGCGGCGCAACGCGAAGTCCGACGAGAGCGACAAGAACATCAAGTTCGCCCGCAAGCAGGGCGCGGAGAACCTCGCCGGCCGGGCGTCCACTGTGGACCGTCAGTTGGCGCGGCTGGAGGAGGTCGAGGAGCCGCGCGAACCGTGGGAGCTGCGGTTGACGCTGCCCGGCGCGGGACGCGGGAGCCAGGTCGCGTTCACGTTGCGCGGGGCCGTGGTCAGCCGGGGCGACGTCACGCTCGGCCCGGTGGACCTGACGGTCGGGGCGGGGGAGCGGTGGCGGATCACGGGACCGAACGGCTCCGGCAAGTCGACGCTGCTGGGGGCGTTGCTCGGCCGGTTGCCGCTGGTGGCGGGCGAGCGTAGCCAGGGACCCGCCGTGGTGGTGGGCGAGGTCGACCAGGTGCGGGCGGACTTCGCGGTGCCGGAGCCGGTGCTGGAGGTCGTGACCGGGCTGACCGGGCTCGCGGACGTGGAGGCGCGGACGCTGCTGGCGAAGTTCCGGGTCGGCGCGGACGCCGTGCTGCGGCCCGCGCGGACGCTGTCGCCGGGCGAGCGGACCAGGGCCGGGTTGGCCGTGCTGCAGGCGCGCGGGACCACGTGCCTGGTGCTGGACGAGCCGACCAACCACCTCGACCTGGCGGCGATCGAGCAGGTGGAACAGGCGTTGCAGGGGTACGGGGGCACGCTGCTGCTCGTCACCCACGACCGGCGGTTGGCGTCGGCGGTGGGGGTTGACCACACGTTGGACGTGCGGAGCCTGGCAAGATAGGGAGCATGGGCACCGAGGAGGACTGGCCGATCGAGCAGACGTGGTCGCTGCGCAACACCCACTGGCACGCCTACGTGGAGCACACCTCACTCGACCACGCCTCCCCGCGCGCCGAGCGGCTGGAGCGGACGCCGGAGGAGGTCCTGACCACGCCGGCCGAGGTCGCCGCGTGGCTGGAGGTCAACCTGCGCAGCGCCACGAAGCCCGAGGAGGCCGGGAAGAAGCGCACGAAGGACGAGCGCGACTTCTCCGACTCGAACCGGGTGCACACGTCGCTGGCGTCGGCGGGCGAGAGCATCTACACGGGTGTGAAGGGCATGCTGACCCTCGCGGTGGAAGCGGTGACGCCCGAGGAGTGCCGCAGCTCCCACGACGGCGCCGACGTAGCCCCGCTGAAGGCCGGGCGTCGTCGCTGACCAGCGGGTATGGTGGGTGGCGACGGTTCGGGCGGATGGTCTGAAGATCACCCGAACGCGCGAATGCGGCGGCGGCGGGGATCAATGGTAAGGCCGAAAACGTTGCCGAAAGAATGAAGGCGCGCCGCTCGGCCCGACCTGTGCTTCCGGGCCTGTGAGTCCGGGACGGGGCCTGGGTGACCGCCACACCCAGGCCGGCTGAGGGTCGCCGCCGGCCGGGGACGCGGGGGACGCCTGGGTCCGGCTCGGGTGAAGCCCGTCACGGGCAGTACGTCCGCGAACGCGGCGCGGTCGGTCGAACCGGCGCGGTCGGTCGGTGAACCCCGTGGCGAGAGACGATCCGGCGGATCCGGCTGCGAGCGCGGAGGGCGCGGACCCGGCTGCGAGCGCGCAAGGGACTAGAGCGCGGAGGGGACCAGAGCGCGGCTGCGCGGGTCCCGGCTGGGAGCGGGGCGCGGCTGGGCGGGTCCGGGGCGGTGGCGGGTGAGGTGGACGTGGTGGGGATGCCCGCCGGGTGGTGGGAACGAGGTGCGGTCCGGGTCCGGCGGGCGATCGACGGGTGCGGTGGGGGTCGAGGTGGGGCGGGGGCGTGACGGGGGTTAGACGCCCACCGGCCAGGTGTGGACCGGTTCGCCGAGGTGGGAGAGTTCGACGTACTTCGCCAGCATCCCGGCCAGCGCCGCGTCCCGGTCCGCCCCCCGGTCCTCCAGCAGGGTCACCGTGTCGCGTTGCCACTGCGACCCCGTCCGCCGCGTCAGACACCGCGCCTCGATCACGCCCAGGTACCGCTCCCGCGCCTCGTCCGACACCCCGCACGCCGCCAGCCCCTCGTGCGCCAACGGCAGCAGGCGGCGCAGCACCAGTTCATCCGCCGGCACCCACCCGATCCCCGGCCAGTACAGCTGCGAGCCCATCCCGTGCCGCGACCCGGCGTACAGGTTCTCCTCCGCCGCGTGGAACGACATCTGGCTCCACAGTGGACGCTCCAAAGTGGTCAGTGCCCGCTGCGCGCCGTAGAAGAACGCCGCGTTCGCCATCGTGTCCAGCACCGTCGGCCCGGCCGGCAGCACGCGGTTCTCCACGCGGAGGTGCGGGACGCCGTCCACGACGTCGTACACGGGCCGGTTCCAGCGCCACACCGTGCCGTTGTGCAGCCGCAGCTCGGTCAACGACGGCGTCCCGCCCGACCCCAGCACGTCCAACGGGTCCTCGTCGCCGGTCTCCGGGAGCAGCGCCGGGAAGTACCGCACGTTCTCCTCGAACAGGTCGAAGATCGACGTGATCCACCGCTCCCCGAACCACACCCGCGGCCGGACGCCCTGGTTCTTCAGCTCCTGTGACCGGGTGTCCGTGGCCTGCAGGAACAACGGGATGCGGGTCTCGTGCCACAGCGCCCGCCCCAGCAGGAACGGCGAGTTCGCCGCGATCGCCACCTGCACCCCGGCCAGCGCCTGCGCCGCGTTCCAGTGCGCCGCGAAGTCGTCCGGGGCCACCTGCAGGTGCAGCTGCACGGACGTGCAGGCCGCCTCCGGCATGATCGACTCGGCGTAGCTGGACAGCCGCTCGCCCGCCCGCCCGGGCAGGGGGGCGCCCTCCATCGACAGCACGACCTCCTCCCCGCGCGCCGCGAGGATCCGGTCGTTCAACGTCGTGTACCGGGGCTGCTGCGACAGCCACCGCCGGTCGAAGTGCTCCTGCCGCAACGTCGGCAGCACCCCGATCATGACGATCGACGTGCCCGCGTCGTGCGCCTTCACGTCCGCCGACGCCAGCGTGGACACCAGTTCCTTCTCCAGGTCCAGCGTCTCGTCACCGGCCAGCTCGCGCGGCGGGACGTTGACCTCGAGGTTGTGCTGCCCGAGCTCCAGGGTGAACGACGGGTCGTCGATCTTCTCCAGCACCTCGGAGTTCGCCATCGCCGGCCGACAGGCCCCGTCGACCAGGTTCAGCTCGATCTCCAGCCCCATCTGCTGCCTCGGGAAGGAGAAGCTCTCCTCCGCCAGCATGGTTCCCAGCGCGTCCATGCACCGCTGCATGCGCTCGCGGTAGCGCCGGCGGTCCTCCCTGGTGAACGTCCGACTGGACACATCAGTACCCATGCCGCCTCCCAATCGGTAGGGCTGCTCCGGCGGGCTCAGCGGAGGCCAACCGTGACACAGCGCGACCGTGCCCGCCAGCGGCCAAATCGGTGCTCTCTGTCACATGGCGGTAACAATGAGCGAGAATGTGCTGGTCGTGGGCTTGCGCTCGCACGCCACGAACTGTGAGCGGTGCTCACCTGTCACCAGGTGGGACACTGCACGCGTGATCGAGATCGACGACCCGGCGGACCCCCGGCTGGACGACTTCCGGGACCTGTCGACGGCCGACCGGCGTCCCGACCGTCCCGGCGGGCGCGGACTGGTGATCGCGGAGGGCGTCGTGGTCGTCGAACGGCTGCTCGCCTCCCCCTACCCGGTGCGCTCGCTGCTCGGCGTGCGGCGGCGGGTGGAGGCGCTGGGCGAACTGCCCGCGCCCGCCTACGTCACGTCCGCCGAGGTGATGGCCGAGGTGGTCGGCTTCCACCTCAACCGCGGCGTGCTGGCCGCCGCCGACCGCGCGCCCCAACCGGACCTGGCCGACCTCGTGGCCTCCGCGCGGCGGCTGGCCGTGCTGGAGGGCGTCGGCGACCACGAGAACCTGGGCGCGCTGTTCCGCAACGCCGCCGCGCTCGGCATCGACGGGGTGCTGCTCGGCCCGGGGTGCAGCGACCCGCTGTACCGGCGCAGCGTCCGCGTCTCGATGGGCCACGTGCTGCGCGTGCCGTTCGCCTCCGCGCCGAACCTCCCCGAAGCGTTCGACCTGCTGCGCCGCAACGGGTTCGCGGTCGCCGCGCTCACGCCCCGGGCGAACGCGGCCGGCCTCGCCGACGCCGGGTTGCGCGGCCGCAAGGTCGCCGTCCTGCTCGGGTCGGAGGGCCCCGGCCTCACCGAGGAGGCCATCGCGGCCGCCGACGTGGCCGTCCGCATCCCCATGGCGGAGGGCGTGGACTCGCTGAACGTGGCGACCGCCGCCGCGATCGCCTTCTACGCGATCGCCTGAACGCGCTACGTTCTCACCGAGCAGAGGAGGACGCAGGTGGAACTGCGGGTGCAGGACGGCCGGGCCGTGCTCGCGGGCCGCGACGACGCGGGCGAGCGGGAAGTCGACCCGCACACCCTCCCGCTCGGAGCCGGTCTCGCCGACGCGCTGCACGAGTGGGCGAAGGTGGCGGACGCGGTGGCACGGGCGGAGACGCCCTCGGACGATGCGGCGAGCGCCCTCGTGACCAGGCGGGGACGTCAGTTGGCGGGGAGGTTGGCGGCGGACATGGGCACTCCGGTGGAGTACACGGACCCGGTCACCGGTGAGGTGGTGGTCGTCCCGGCCGACGAGGCGGACCGACCCGAGGGCGGCCCGCGGGACGCCACCCCGGAGGGCTCGGAAGACGACCCCGAACACCCCTCCGGGCACGGTGACGGCGAGGCGGAACCCCAGGAGCCGACCCCCTGGGGCACCGGGCTCACCGTCAGCTTCATCGTCGCCGCCGTGGTGGCGTTCACCGTCTACACGCTGTCCGTCGGGCTGGGCGAGACCAGTCCGTGGCTCGCGCTGCTGGCGAACGTCCTGGTCGTCGGCGGCATCACCCCGTCGGTGTGGCTGGCGCGCAACGTGCCGGTGTGGCGGTGGGTGGCCTACGGCGTGGTGGCCGGCGTCCTCGCCGCGTGGCTCTCCCTCCTGCTCACGACCGTTCTGGCGCCTTAGGCCAGGCGCCCTAGGCCAGGGAGTCCCGCCACGCCGTGTGCAGCGCGGCGAACCGGCCGCGCCCGCCGATCAGCTCCTCCGGCGCGCCGTCCTCCACCACCCGGCCGCCGTCGAGCACCAGCACCCGGTCGGCGATCAGCACGGTCGACAGCCGGTGCGCGATGATGAACGCCGTCCGCTCGGCCAGCACGGTCTCCAGCGCGCGCTGCACCGCGCGTTCCGTCGGCACGTCCAGGCTCGACGTGGCCTCGTCGAGCACCAGCACCGCCGGGTCGGCCAGGAACGCCCGCGCGAACGCGACCACCTGCCGCTGCCCCGCCGAGAGCCGCCCACCGCGCTTGCGCACGTCGGTGTCGTAGCCCTCCGGCAGCGCCCGGATGAACTCCTCCGCGCCCACCGCCCGGGCCGCCGCCTCGACCTCCTCGCGGGTCGCCGACGGCCGGCCCAGCGCGATGTTGTCCAGCACGGTCCCGTCGAACAGGAAGTTCTCCTGCGTCACCATGACCACCGCGCGCCGCAGCTCGGCGTCGGCCACCGACCGCAGGTCCACCCCGTCGAGCCGGACCGCGCCCGCCGACGGGTCGTAGAACCGGGCCACCAGCTTCGCCAGCGTCGACTTGCCCGCGCCGGTCGCGCCGACCAGCGCCACGGTCTGCCCCGCGGGCACGGTCAGGTCGAACGGCGGCAGCACGACCGGCGTCGAGTCGGAGTAGCGGAACTCGACCCCGTCGAAGTGGACCGCGCCCTTGACCTCGCCCAGCGGCGTGGGCTCCTCCGGCTCGCGGACCTGCGGCCGCTCCTCCAGCAGACCGGAGATCTTCTCCAGCGCCGCGGTGGCCGAGGCGTAGGCGTTGGCGAACATGGCGAGCTGGTCGAACGGGTCGTAGAACCGCCGCACGTAGAGCGTGAACGCGGCCAGCACGCCCAGTTCGAGCTGCCCGTTCGCGACCCGCACCGCGCCCCAGGCGAGGATCACGGCCAGCGACACGTTGCCGATCACCCGCACGAGCGAGGTGAACGCCGCCATCACGCCCATCGCGTCGGTGTTGGCGTCGCGGAACCGGGTGTTCAGCTCGCCCATGATCTTCTCGTTGCGCCGCTCCCGCCGGAACGCCTGCACCGCGCGGATGCCGTTCATGGTCTCCACGAACTGCACGATGATCTTCGCGATCGCGCCGCGGGTGTGCCGGTAGGCCCGGCCGGAACGGCGGCGGAACCAGCGCGTGAGCAGGATCAGCGGCAGGAAGCCCGACAGCACGACGAGGGCCAGCGGCACGTCGAGGTAGAGCAGCACGACCGAGATGCCCAGCAGGGACAGCATCGAGGTGAAGAAGCCGTCCAGGCCCTCCTCGACCAGGTCCTGCAGCGAGTCGACGTCGCTGGTCAGCCGCGAGATGACCTTGCCGGAGGTGTACTTCTCGTGGAACGACACCGACAGCCGCTGCGCGTGCCGGAACACCCGTTCCCGCAGCACCAGCAGCACGTCCTGGCCGATGCGCCCGGTGAGCCGGACGAACGACCAGCGCAGCAGCGTCGCCGAGATCGCCGCGGCCACGTAGCCGCCGACGCACCAGGCGAGCGCCCCGGGGCGGCCGTCGAGCGCGGCCGGGACGCCGGAGTCGATCGCCGCCGCGATCAGCAGCGGGCCGGCGAGGTTCACCGCGTTCTCCGCGACCACGATCACCAGCGCGAGGATCGCGGCCCTGGTGTGCGGGCGGAGCAGTTCGCCGAGCAGGCGGCGGGAGCGGGCCTGGAGCTTCACGCCGGTGGCGTGATCCAGGTCCTCGACGTCCTCGGCGGCGACCCCCCGCCAGGCCTCCTCGTCGACGTCCTGGCCCGGGTTCGGCTGGTGGTCGGTCGCGGTCACGCCGCCACCTCCTCGTCCTCCATCGTGGACAACAGGTTCCGGTATGCCTCGTTGCCGGCCAGCAGCTCGGCATGCGTGCCGGTGGCCGCGATCCGGCCGTCGGCCAGCATCGCCACCCGGTCGGCCAGCTGCACCGTGCTCGGGCGGTGCGCGACGACCAGCGCCGTCACGCCCTTGAGCACGCGCCGCAGCGCGGCCTCCACCTCCGCCTCGGTGTGCACGTCCAGCGCGGACAGCGGGTCGTCCAGCACCAGCACCGCCGGGTGGCCGGCGACGGCCCGCGCCAGGGCCAGGCGCTGCCGCTGACCGCCCGACAGGGACAGGCCCTGCTCGCCGATCCGCGTGTCCGCGCCCCACGGCAGGGCGTCCACGAACTCCTCCGCCCTGGCCACCCGCAACGCCTCCCGCACCCGCGCCCCGTCCACGTCCCGCGCCCCCAGCGCCACGTTCTCCGTGACGCTCGCGGAGAACAGGATCGGCTCCTCGAACGCCGTGCCGACCACGCGGCGCAGCTCGCCCAGGTCGAGGTCGCGCACGTCGACGCCGTCGAGCGTGACGCGGCCCGCCGTGACGTCGGCCAGCCGGGGCACCAGCGCGGTGACGGTGGTCTTGCCCGAGCCCGTGGCCCCGACCAGCGCGACCGTCTCGCCCGGCAGGATCTCCAGGTCGAGGCCGCGCAGCACCTCCCGGTCCGAGCCGGGGTGGTGGTAGCCGACGCCCTCGAACCGGACGTGACCGCGGACCGGGGAGGTGAGCGGTCGCGGCTCCGGCGGGCTGGTCACGGTTACCTCGGCGTCGATGACCTCGAAGAACCGCTCCAGCGCGGACGCGGTCGAGTTCGTCTCCGCCAACAACCACCCGATCGAGTCGATCGGCCAGCGCAGGTAGGCGCTCACCGTGACGGCCGCGACGAGCGTGCCCACGGTGACCGAGCCGTTCGCGATGCCGATCGAGCCGAACGCCAGCTGACCCGCGATGCCCAGCTCCGGCAGCACGATCAGCACCGCCCACAGCGCGGCGAAGATCCGCACCTTCGCGATCTCGGTGTCGCGCAGCTCGCGCGCCTGCCGGATGAACCGCTTGGTCAGGTGCGGGCCGCGGCCGAACGCCTTCAGCACCCGGATGCCGAGGACGGACTCCTCGACCACGGTCGTCAGGTCGCCGGACTGGTCCTGCGCGCGGCGGACCACGACCTTGAACCGCGACTCGAACAGGTACGACAGGGCGATCAGCGGCAGCGTGCAGGCCAGCACGACCAGGCCGAGCACCGGCGAGAGCCAGAACAGCACGCCCAGGCCCGTCAGCACGACCAGCGTGTTCACCACCAGGAAGATCACCGCGAAGCCGACGAACCGGCGCACCTGCGTCAGGTCGGTCGTGGCGCGGGACAGCAGCTGCCCCGACTGGTAGCGGTCGTGGAAGGCGACCTGGAGGCGTTGCAGGTGGTGGTACAGCCGCGCCCGCATCCGCGCCTCGACGTCCGACGCCGGTCCGGCGATCAGCTTGCGGCGGGCGTAGAACAGGCCGGCCTCGGCGCAGCCCAGCGCCACGACGACGCCCACGAGCAGCGGCAACGCGCCCAGGTCGCGGTCGGCGATCGGGCCGTCCACGATGCGTTGGGTGATCAGCGGGATGCCCAGCCCGCACAGCATCGCCAGCATGGTGGCGACCATCGCCAGCACGACTGGGGTGCGAACGGGCTTCAGGTACGGCCACAACCTGCGCAGCGTGGCCGCTGTGGAAGTACGGTCTTCCGACACGAGTCCCCCTCCGGTCCACCCCCGACGGTACGAAGGGTGACCGACGATCGGCATCCTGTTTTCGCGTCTTCGACCCTGCAGTCTCGAGTGAGGTGGAGGTCAAGGTGGAGGTGGCGTTCCTGCGAGCCGAGGCGACCATGGCGTTCCCGCGCGGGCGGTTGCTGGCGGTGCGCGGCGGTCGGTTGCACGTGCTCGCGCCCGACGGGTGGGACGTGGCCGGCGGGCCCCGGCCCGAGGGCGCGCGGCCCATCAGCCGGGAGGAGGCGGTCGAGTGGTGCCGGTTCGAGGGGTTCGACGAGGAGGTGCTGGACGCGGTGCCGACACCCGGCTGACGGCGGCCGGGTGGGGCGTCAGCGCTTGCGGAGGAGGGCGGGGGCGGTGAGGAGGCCGGCGACGCCGTAGCTCGCGCCCGCGAGCAGGGTCAGGACGGTCCAGCGGTCACCCAGGCCGGTGAGCTGGTCGGGGAGCCGGAAGTAGTGCGCCAGGCCCAGCAGGATCGGACCGACCAGGATGATCGGCCACACCGGGCGCACCTTCAGCAGCCACAGGACCGGGCCCGCGAGGAGGGCGCTGAACAGCAGCGCGATCGGCAGGCCGATCACGACCAGCAGGATGAACTCGCCGAACGTGGTCTCGTTCACCACCCGGTCGAGCACGCCGCTGCGGTAGGCCCAGATCCAGGCGACCAGCAGCGCGGAACCGACGAAGGCCGAGATCACGACGCGCAGCAGCACCTTCATCGCGAACCCGCCCGCGGTCGGGCGGTGGGTCCGGGGACCGGTGGCGTCAGTCACGGGCGGAAGTGTGGCCGACGGGGTGCCGCGCTGTCACCGGGGCGGCCAGCACGAAACCGATGGCGCCGGCGGCGACGGAACCCGCCGGGATCGAGACCCACACGGTCAGCAGGGTCAGGACGGCGGTGAAGGTGACGCCCACGGCGGCGAAGCCGAGCGGGCGGTCCTGGTGGGCGGCCCGGAGGACCGGCCAGGCGATGAGGATGCCGACGACCAGGCTCACCGGCATGGCGAGCAGGCCCAGGGCCAGGCAGTCCCAGTCGTCGGTGGAGCAGACGGCCCCCGAGGCGATGAACTCGCGCAGACCCCACCAGGCGGCTCCCAGGACTGCGCCCAGGGCGGCTCCGGATACCAGTCGTCCCAGCATGGCCGGCGGATACCCGGGCGGTTACGCGCGGTAAACGCGTGGGTGGTGCCGCGGCTCGGGGTGCTGTTCGGCTCGACGCGATACGGGTGCGGGACGACACGTCGTCCCGCACCCGTGTCACACCGGGCCTGGTGGGTCGGCTTCCCCGGACGTGCCTGGATCAGCCCCTGGTGGAGCGGACGCCCAGGAGGACGTCTTCCCAGGAGGGCACGATCGGGTGGTTCTTCTTGCCCCGCTTCGGAGGTGGGTCCTTGCGGGGTGGTTGCTGCTTGGTCGCGGTGGCGGCCGGTTGCTGGGGGACCGGTTCCTCGGCCGCGGCCGGGGTCGGTTCCGGCGTCGGCTGCGGTTCCGGGGCCGCCGGAGGCGGGGGCGGCGGAGCCGGCTCCTCGCGGACGAGGATCTCCGGTTCCGGTTGCTTCTCCAGCTCCAGGGCCTGGCGGGCCAGTTGGGTCACCGGGCGGACCGTGCGCAGGGTGCGGTTGGGGTTCGGGTCCATCAGCTCCATGGCCCCGTCGTCCAGCGCGGTCACCGTGCCGCCCTGCGCGCCCGGGTGGAACGCCCAGTGCGCCAGGTTGTCCGAGCGGCCCGCCGTCCAGTGCAGCTGCACGACCCACCGGCCGTCCTCGCCGCGCCAGGAGTCCCAGCTCACGTCGGCGTAGTCCTGGCCGCGCAGGCCGAACGAGTGCGCCACGACCTCGCCGAGGGTCTGCACGTCCGGGCCGTCCTCGCGGACCGGGTGGGCCCGCTGGGCCAGCTCGGCGGTGCGGGAGCGCTCCAGCAGCACGGGGTAGGCGTAGCGCTCGACCCGGTGCACCGGCAGGCCCGCCGCCGCCGCGACCTGGGCCACGGACTCGCCCGCCCGGATGCGCGCCTGGATCTCCCGGGGCCGCATCTGGCTCTCGACCTCGATCTCGATCTGGCCGAGCCGGGTCAGGTCGCCGCGTGCCGCCGCGCGCAGCCGTTCGTCGGCGGGGAGCACGAAGCGCTCGCCGCGATCCGGGTCCTCGAGGATGACGGACTTGCCGTCGTCTTCGAGCCCGATGACTCGCAACGCTCGCATCATGGCCTCCCGGATGGCTCACCTCGCCGAGTACTCACGTTAATGCGGCGTGCCGCCTTGACGGTGGAGACTCGCCGCGTCACCGATATCTTCGTGTGATCTTGCCGTATGTCGGCGGGGTTCGCACGTCCGTTACCCCGAGGTTCACCTCGGGGGTCGGTGGATGAGGTGGGTGCGGCTTTCCGAAGTGCCGGGCGGGGTGCCGCCCGCAGGCGGCACCCCGGTGCGGTCAGAGCTGGGAGACGACCCAGTCGACGGCCTTGGTCAGCGTGCTGACGTCGGTCGGCTCGACGGCCGGGAACATGGCCACGCGGAGCTGGTTGCGGCCGAGCTTGCGGTACGGCTCGACGTCCACGACGCCGTTCGCGCGCAGCACCTTGGCGACCGCGGCGGCGTCCACCGAGTCGTCGAAGTCGATCGTGCCGACGACCTGGGAGCGGTGGGCCGGGTCCGCCACGTACGGGGTGGTGTAGGAGGTCGACTCGGCCCACGAGTACAGGCGCGAGGACGAGTCGGCGGTGCGCTCCACGGCCCACTGGAGGCCGCCGTTGCCCAGGATCCACTGGATCTGGTTGTCGAGCAGGAACAGGGTGGCCAGGGACGGGGTGTTGTAGGTCTGGTCCTTGGTGGAGTTGTCCAGGGCCGTGGTGAGCGACAGGAACTCCGGGACCCAGCGGCCCGACGCGCCGATCTCGGCGACCCGCTCCAGCGCCGCCGGGGACATCAGGGCGATCCAGAGGCCGCCGTCGGAGGCGAAGCACTTCTGGGGCGCGAAGTAGTAGACGTCGAAGTCCGCCGGGTCGACGGGCAGGCCGCCCGCGCCGGAGGTGGCGTCGATGGCGACCAGCGCGCCGTCGGAGCCCGCGGGGCGGGACACGGGCACCGCGACACCGGTCGAGGTCTCGTTGTGGGCCCAGCCGACCAGGTCGGCGCCCTCGGCGTAGGTGATCCCGGGCGCGCTGCCCGGGTCGGCCTTGACGACGATCGACTCGCCCAGGAACGGCGCGTCGTTGGTGACCTTGGCGAACTTGGAGGAGAACTCGCCGTAGGTGAAGTGCTGGGCGCGCTCCCGGACCAGGCCGAAGGCGGCGGCGTCCCAGAACGCGGTCGTGCCGCCGTTGCCCAGGACGACCTCGTAGCCCTCGGGCAGCGAGAACAGCTCGCGCAGACCCGCGCGGACCGAGCCGACGAGGGACTTCACCGGCTTCTGGCGGTGGGAGGTGCCCATGAGCGCGGCGCCCTCGGCCGCGAGCGCCGCGAGGGCCTCGGGGCGGACCTTGGAGGGCCCGCACCCGAACCGGCCGTCGGACGGCAGCAGGTCGGAGGGCAGGACCAACGTGGTCGGGTCGGCGGTCTGGGTCATCGCGAAGCCTCCGGTTACGGGGAGGGGGTCGGCACGACCGGCGCCGTTGCCGGGGTCACCAGTGTTGCAGCAGCGTGGCCGGGCGGTGACAGGCGGGTGTCCCTGGTCACCCCACCCGGGGTGGAAACGCCCAGTTCGCCCGGGTCGTCAGGCGATCCGCTCCCAGCCCTGCACCTCGGACGGCTTGCGGGGGCCGGGGCCGACGTACTTGGCCGACGGGCGGACGAGGCGGCCGGTGCGCTTCTGCTCCAGGATGTGCGCCGACCAGCCCGCCGTGCGGGCGCACGTGAACATCGCGGGCATCATGTGCGGCGGGACCTGGGCGAAGTCGAGGATCACGGCGGCCCAGAACTCGACGTTGGTCTCGATCGCCCGGTCGGGGCGGCGTTCGCGCAGCTCGGCCAGGGCGGCCTGCTCCAGGGCGTCCGCGGCCTCGTAGCGGCTCGCGCCCAGCTCCCGGCACGTCCGCCGCAGCACGCGGGCGCGCGGGTCCTCCGCCCGGTACACGCGGTGGCCGAAGCCCATCAGGCGCTCGCCCCGGTCGAGCACGCCCTTGACGAACGCCCGCGCGTCGCCGGTGCGCTCGACCTCCTCGATCATCGGCAGCACGCGGGCGGGCGCGCCGCCGTGCAGGGGGCCGGACATCGCGCCGATCGCGCCGGACATGGCCGCCGCGACGTCCGCGCCGGTGGAGGCGATGACCCGGGCGGTGAACGTGGAGGCGTTCAGGCCGTGCTCGGCGGCCGACACCCAGTAGGCGTCCAGCGCCTTGACGTGGGCCGGGTCGGGTTCGCCGCGCCAGCGGGTGAGGAAGCGCTCGGTGATGGTGGTGCACTCGTCGATGCGGTGCTGCGGCACGGCGGGGCGGCCGATGCCCCGGGCGGACTGCGCCGCGTAGGACAGGGCCATGACGGAGGCGCGGGCGAGCTGCTCGCGGGCCTGCTCGTCGGTGATGTCCAGCAGCGGCTGGTAGCCCCAGATGGGCGCGACCATGGCGAGCGCGGCCTGCACGTCGACCCGCACGTCACCGGTGTGCACGGGGATGGGGAACGGCTCGGCGGGCGGCAGGCCGGGCCCGAAGCGGCCGTCGACCAGCAGCGCCCACACGTTGCCGAACGTCACGTGCCCGGCCAGGTCCTCGATGTCCACGCCGCGGTAGCGCAGCGCGCCACCGTCGCGGTCCGGTTCGGCGATCTCGGTGCGGAAGGCGACCACGCCCTCCAGGCCCGGCCGGAAACCGTCGTCCTCGGTCTGCACCACGCTGTGCGCTCCTTGCTCTGGCGGGAGTGAAGAGTCGGGGCAACCTTGCTCCCGTTCGAACCGGCGGGCAATCACGGCCGCGCGTGTCGTCGGTCACGATCAAGGAACCGATTCAGAAGCGGTGTCGCTCGTTAAGCCCTTGTTTCGGTTCGGGGCGCGGCCGGGTTTCCCGTGGTAGACCACCGACCATGCACCTGACGCCGCACGAGCGGGACAAGCTGCTGGTCCACGTCGCGGCCGACGTGGCGCGCCGCCGGTTGGAGCGGGGCGTGGTCCTGAACTACCCGGAGGCGGTGGCGCTGATCACCGACCACGTGCTGGAGGGCGCGCGGGACGGCCGGACGGTCAGCGAGCTGATGGACAGCGGCAGGCACGTGCTGACGCGCGCGCAGGTGCTCGGCGGCGTGCCCGAGATGATCGAGTCCGTGCAGGTGGAGGCGACCTTCCCGGACGGCACCAAGCTCGTGACCGTGCATGACCCGATCGTGTGAGGAGCAGCCCGTGGTCCCTGGCGAGATCGTCACCGGCGAGGAGCCGGTCGAGCTGAACCCCGGCCGGCCGCGGACCACGCTCGTCGTGGTCAACGCGGCGGACCGGCCGGTGCAGGTGGGGTCGCACTACCACTTCGCCGCCGCGAACCCGGGGCTGAAGTTCGACCGGGAGGCCGCGTGGGGCAAGCGGCTGGACATCCCGGCGGGCACGGCGGTGCGGTTCGAGCCGGGCGTGGAGCGGGAGGTCGTGCTGGTGCCGATCGCCGGCGCGCGGCGCGTGCCCGGCCTGCGCCCGGAGTGGGCCGGGGAGCTGGACCGGTGACCGGCGTGGACCGCCGCCGGTACGCCGAGCTGCTCGGGCCGACGGTCGGCGACCGGGTGCGGCTGGCCGACACGGACCTGTTCATCGAGGTCACCGAGGACCGCAGCCGGGGCGCCGGCGCCGGCGACGAGGTGATCTTCGGCGGCGGCAAGGTGGTCCGCGAGTCGATGGGCCAGGGCGTGGCCACCCGCGCGGAGGGCGCGCCGGACCTGGTGATCACCGGCGCCGTCGTGCTGGACCACTGGGGCGTGGTGAAGGCCGACGTGGGCGTGCGCGACGGCCGGATCGTCGGCATCGGCAAGGCGGGCAACCCCGACACCATGGACGGCGTGGACCCGGCGCTGGTCATCGGGCCGGCCACGGAGATCGTGTCCGGCAACGGCAAGGTCCTCACCGCCGGCGGCATCGACTGCCACGTGCACTTCATCACCCCCGGCATCGTGGACACGGCGATCGCGTCCGGCCTGACCACGCTGATCGGCGGCGGCACGGGCCCGGCCGAGGGCACGAAGGCCACCACGGTCACGCCCGGCGCGTGGAACCTGGGCCGGATGCTCGCCTCGCTGGACCACCTGCCGGTGAACGTGCTGCTGCTCGGCAAGGGCAACACCACCCGCGAGGACGCCCTGCGCGAGCAGCTGGCCGGTGGCGCGGGCGGGTTCAAGCTGCACGAGGACTGGGGCACGACGCCCGCGGCCATCGACGCGTGCCTGCGGGTGGCCGACGAGTCCGGGGTGCAGGTGGCGATCCACACGGACACGCTGAACGAGGCCGGGTTCGTGGAGTCGACGCTGGCCGCCATCGCGGGCCGGTCGATCAACGCCTACCACTCCGAGGGCGCGGGCGGCGGGCACGCGCCGGACATCATCCAGGTGGTGTCCGAGCCGAACGTGCTGCCGTCCTCGACCAACCCGACCCGACCGCACACCGTGAACACGCTCGAAGAGCACCTGGACATGCTGATGGTGTGCCACCACCTCAACCCGTCGGTGCCCGAGGACCTGGCGTTCGCGGAGAGCCGCATCCGGCCGACCACGATCGCCGCCGAGGACGTGCTGCACGACCTCGGCGCGATCTCCATGATCAGCTCCGACTCGCAGGCGATGGGCCGGGTCGGCGAGGTGATCATCCGCACGTGGCAGACCGCGCACGTGATGCAGCGGCGGCGCGGCGGGATGCCGGACAATCTGCGCGCCCGCCGGTACGTGGCCAAGTACACGATCAACCCGGCCATCGCGCACGGCATCGACCACGAGGTCGGGTCGGTGGAGGTGGGCAAGCTCGCCGACCTGGTGCTGTGGGAGCCGAAGTTCTTCGGCGTGCGGCCGTCGGTCGTGCTCAAGGGCGGGTTCATCGCGCACGCGGCGATGGGTGACGCGAACGCGTCCATCCCGACCCCGCAGCCGGTGTTCGCCCGGCCGATGTTCGGCGCGCTGTCGGCGGCGCGCTCCAGCGTGCACTTCGTCTCCCGGGAGGCCGTCGACGCGGACCTGGCCGACGTGCTGCGGCTGGCCCGGCCGCTCGTGCCGGTCCGGGACACGCGGGGCGTCACCAAGGCCGACATGGTGCTCAACGACGCCATGCCGCGGGTGAAGGTGGACCCGGACAGCTTCGCCGTGCGCATCGACGGCGAGCTGGTCGAGCCGCAGCCGGTGGCGGAGCTGCCGATGGCCCAGCGCTACTTCCTGTTCTGATGAACCTCGCGGCGCTGATGCTCGCCGACTCCCGGTTCCCGGGGGGCGGCCACGTGCACTCCGGGGGGCTGGAGGAGGCCGTCGCGCGGCGGCTGGTGACCGACGAGGCGTCGCTGCGGTCGTTCCTGGTGGGGCGGTTGCGCACGGCGGGCGCGCTGGGCGCGGTGTTCGCCTCCGCCGCCACCCGCGGCCGGTACGCGGAGCTGGACGCCGAGCTGGACGCCCGCACGCCGTCGCCCGCGCAGCGCAACGCCTCGCGGGTGCAGGGGCGCGGGATCGCGCGGGCGGCCCGGCGGGCGTGGCCGACGGCCGCGTTGGCGGAGCTGCTGCGGGCCACGCCCCGGCCGCACCACCCCGTCATCGTGGGCGTGCTCGTGGGCGAGCCGTTCGAGGCCGCGCAGACCGTCGCCTACCACGCCGTGACGGGGCCGGCGACGGGCGCGATCCGGCTGCTGGGCCTGGACCCGTTCGGGGTGAACGCGGTGCTGGCGCGGCTCGCGCCCCTGATCGACGCGATCGCCGCGACGGCCGCCGACCACGCCGGCACCCCGCCCGGGGACCTGCCCGCGCCCGGCGCGCCCGGGCTCGACCTGCTCGCCGAAGCCCACGACCGCCACCACTCGGAAGAGGTGCGTCTCTTTGTCAGCTGACCACGTGCACCCGGTGAACTTCGACCCGGCCGACGCGGGCCACGACCCGCACCACCCGCACGACCACGCCCACCGCGCCGTGCGCCTCGGCATCGGCGGCCCGGTCGGCAGCGGCAAGACCGCGTTGACGGCGGCGCTGTGCCGGGCGCTGGGCGGCAGCGTGAACCTCGCCGTCGTCACCAACGACATCTACACCACCGAGGACGCCGACTTCCTGCGCGCCGCCGGGGTGCTCGACGTCGAGCGCATCGAGGCCGTGCAGACCGGCGCGTGCCCGCACACCGCGATCCGCGACGACATCACCGCCAACCTGGACGCGGTGGAGCTGCTGGAGCACCGGGTGCCCGGTCTGGAGCTGGTCATCATCGAGAGCGGCGGCGACAACCTGACCGCCGTGTTCAGCCGGGGCCTGGTGGACCGGCAGATCTTCGTGGTGGACGTGGCGGGCGGCGACAAGGTGCCGCGCAAGGGCGGCCCGGGCGTGACCACCGCGGACCTGCTGGTGATCAACAAGACCGACCTCGCGCCGCTGGTGGGCGCCGACCTCGGCGTCATGACGGCCGACGCCCACCGGATGCGCGGCGAGCTACCGGTGATCAGCCAGTCCCTGGTGGACACACCGGACGCACCCGCGGTGGCCGACTGGGTGCGCGCTCAGCTCCGCACGCTCGCGACGGTCAGTTGAGCGCCGAACGCGCTGACGTCCCCGGCGCAGCCGTACTGGTCGGTCATCGGCAGGTACAGCGGCGCGGTCTCGTCCGGTGGGAACACGCGGATGCCCCACACGGGCGTCTTGCGGCACGCGTCCGGGTCGAAGTTGTCCACCCGGGCGAAGCCGACGTCCGAGATCGCGGCCGCGCCGGGCGACAGGGTGAGCAGCGGACCGCGCTCGCCGACGCGCACGGCCGCCGCGCCGACCTGGTTGCCGGCGGAGTCCACGTAGGACACGCCGGGGAAGCCCCGCAGCACGCACGAGCCCGAGCCGCGGTTGGTGAGCACGACCTCCCGGTACACGGTGCCGGCCGCCCCCTCGACGCGGCCGAACCCGATGGCGAGGTTCGCGGACCTGCACGTGGTGACGTCGGCGGCCTGCGCGACGGCCGTTCCCCCCAAGGTGAGCACGGCGGCGGCCACCGCGATCGTGGCGACGAATTTCCTCATGACGATCTCCCCCGAGATTCGCGGGTGGAAAGTCCACCCACTGGGAAGACGTGGCGGCGCGCGGAAGGGTTGCCCGGATGAGGGCGCGGGCTCACCTGGTCGTGGAACGTGACCCGAACGGGCGAACGTTCGTGCGCGAGGTGCGGTCGATGGCACCGCTGCGGCTGATGCCCCGGCCGGGGCGCGCGGAGGTGGCCCTGGTGCACCTCGTCAGCGCGGTCACCGCGCCGTTGGGCGGCGACGACCTGGAACTGCGCGTCACCGTGGGTGTCGGCGCGGCGCTGGAGCTGCGCGGGGTCGCGGCCACGGTCGCGCTGCCGGGGCAGCACCCCGGCGGCAGCCGCGCGCTGGTCGACGTGGAATTGGGTGACGGCGCTTCACTCTCCTACCTGCCGGAACCGACGGTGGTCACCGCGCGTGCCCACCACGAATCGGTGTTCCGCGCGCGAATGGGGGAGGGCTCCCGACTGCGCGCCCGGGAAATCGTCGTGCTCGGTCGGTCGAACGAACGACCGGGTTCGCTCACCACCACGCTCGACGTTCGCCGAAACGGGCCCGTCATAAAGCAGACATCTCATTTGGGAACACCCGAAGTGGACGCGAGCCCGGCCGGCCTCGCGGGCCGCCGGGTGTTCGGCACCGAGCTCCTGTGCTGGGACGACGACCTCCCGGGAGCGATTTCGGAGGACTGGTGGTCACTCGTGCCGCTGGCCCGCGGCGGCAGTTTGAGCACCGCCCTGGGTGATGACGCGGTCACCGTGGAACGGGCCCTGGACGAAGCGCGGGCGCGGCACCCGGGGTGGAATCTGACTCGATCCCTTGCTCGATTCCGAGGCGGGGGTCACACCGAAAGTCACGGATCGGGTGGCGGTCATCACCACTCGGGCGGTTTCGCGCCGGCCGGGAAACCCGTACCGTCGGCGGATCGCTAGGTGCCACAAGTGCCTTTGGCCAGGCCGAAGCACGCTCCGGGAGGTCGGGATGTCGGAGACGACGAACATCGCGTTGCCGTCGATGCGCGTGTCCTACGAACAGGGCTCGCTCACAGAGAGCGACCTCGCGGCCAGTTGGCACGAGCAGTTGCAGCTGTGGCTGGACCAGGCGGGCAACGCGGGCCTGGCCGAGCCGAACGCGATGGTCCTCGCCACCGCCGACCCGCAGGGCCGCCCGTCCTCGCGCACCGTCCTGGCCAAGGGCCTGGACGAGCGGGGCCTGGTGTTCTTCACCAACTACACCTCCGCCAAGAGCCACGACCTGATGGCGACCCGGTACGCCTCGGCCACGTTCCCGTGGTTCGCGATGCAGCGGCAGGCGCACGTGCGCGGCACGGTCGAGAAGGTCGGCCCGGCCGAGACCGCGAGCTACTGGGCGAGCCGCCCGCGCGGGTCGCAGCTGGGCGCGTGGGCGTCGCCGCAGTCGCGGGTCGTCAGCGGTCGCTCCACTTTGGAGAGCGCGCTGAACAAGGTCGAGCGCCAGTTCGCCGACGCCGACCGGGTACCCGTGCCGCCCCACTGGGGCGGCTGGCGCATCCGGCCCGAGGAGGTCGAGTTCTGGCAGGGCCGCCGGGACCGCATGCACGACCGCCTCCGCTTCCGCCTCGGCCGCGACGGCTGGGAGGTCCAGCGCGTCGCGCCGTAGGCGCACCCGTTTCCCCGACGAGCCCCGCGGCGGTCCTGCGCCGCGGGGCTTGTCCCGTTCCCGGGGTTCCGATTCTCAGGGCTCCAGCGCCCACCGCACGTACCGCATCGTCGGCGTGAACCCGGCCCGCTCGAAGAGGCCGGACCCCCCGGGCGGGGCCGCCGAGTCCACGCTCGCGCTCGCCCGGTCGTAGCCCTGGTCGGCGACGGCCCGCAGGGCGTGCGCGACCAGGCCGCTCGCGATGCCCCGCCCGCGGTGCTCCCGGACCGTCCCGACGACCATGAACCGCGCGTCGCGGACCCCGGTGGCCGCCGTGTCGGCCTCCCACCACATCGTCACGAGCACGGCGACCGGCGTGCCGGCCGCGTCGCGGACCAGGAAGCTCGCCGCCGGCTGGAACGTCTGGTTGACGACCTTGTTCCGCCAGTGGTCCGGCGGCATCGGCGTCGCGCCCCAGTGGTCCTCGAACGCCAGGTTGCGCACCCGGCGGAAGTCCTCGTCGGCCGGCTCGGACCACGGCTCCACCCGCAGCCCGTCGGGCAGCGCCGCGTCGCCGATCGCGTCGCCGAGCGGGTGCTCCAGGTGCCGGTAGTGGCGGACCGGCGTGAAGCCCTGCGCGCGGACCAGCTCGGCCAGGCCCGCGACGTGCTCGGCCTTGTGGACGTCGACCACGAGCTTCGCCGCCGGGTGGTGCAGCGCGTGCAGCGCCCTCGCCGCCTCCACCCCGGCGCGCAGGAGCCTCGTGCCGACGCCCCGGCGGCGGTGGTCCGGGTGGACGCCGCCGTCGAGGAACACCCGGTGGACCTCCGCCGCGACCGGCCGGAAGCGCACCTTCGCGTAGCCGACCATCACCTCGCCGGCGAAGGCCGCGAGGCTGCCGCGCTCCAGGTCCGCGTACGGGTCGACCAGTTCCTGGAGGGTGTCCTCCTCGGTGTAGTTCTCGCCGGTCCGGTCGACGGCCTCCATGGCGTTGAGCAGGTCGGCGGACGCCCGGGCGTCCTCGCGGGTGAGCGGCCGCCACGTCAGTTCGGGGTGCACCGGGCGCACGGTATTGGCCGCGTCCGCGGTTGTCGCCCGTTTTACGGAGTGGACGGTGCTCCACGTCTCGGTGACGGACTCGTTAGTTCACGTACGCTAACCACCGTGCGGAGAGTGCTGGGGAAGATCGCCATCGACACGCGGCCGTTGAAGGTCGTGGCGTACCGGCGGCTGTGGCTCTCGACCGTCGTCACGGCCATCGGCAGCCAGTTGACCGCGGTCGCGGTGCCCAAGCAGGTGTACGACCTCACCGGCTCGTCCGGCTGGGTGGGCGCGTCGGCCGGCGTGGCGCTGGTGCCGCTGCTGGTCTTCGGGCTGTACGGCGGCGCGATCGCCGACGTCGTGGACCGGCGCAAGCTGCTCGTCGTCACCAACACGGGCATCGCGGTGACCTCCGTGCTGCTGTGGGGGCAGGCCGCGCTGCACGTCGACTCGGTCTGGCTGGTCATCACCCTGCTCGGCCTGCAACAGGTCTTCTTCGCCGCGAACGCGCCCGCCCGCACCGCCTCCGTCGCCCGCCTGGTACCCGCCGAGCAGATCCCCGCCGCCACCGCGCTCGGCTCGACCGTGATGATGTTCGGCGGCGTGTTCGGGCCCATGCTCGCGGGCGCGCTGATGCCCGTCGTGGGCCTGTCGACGTTGTACCTGGTCGACGCCATCGCGCTCACGGTGACGATCTGGGCGGTCTGGAAGCTGCCGCCGCTGCCGCCGTTGAGCGGGACGTCGCGGCGGGCCGGGCTGCGGGACGTGGTCGACGGGTTCCGCTACCTGGCCGTGCGGAAGATCCTGCTGGCGAGCTTCCTGCTCGACATCATCGCCATGGTGTTCGGGATGCCCCGGGCGCTGTTCCCGGAGATGGCCGAGAAGACGTTCGGCGACCCGGCCGGCGGCGGGCCGGCGCTCGGTCTGCTGTTCGCCGCGATCCCGCTGGGCGCGATGCTGTGCGGGTTGACCTCGGGCTGGACGTCCCGCGTGCTGCGGCACGGCGTCGGGGTCGTGCTGGCGGTCGTGGCGTGGGGCGTGGCGATGATCGGCTTCGGCCTGTCGCACGCCCTGTGGCTCGCGGTCGTGTTCCTGGCGGTCGGCGGCGCGGCGGACATGATCAGCATGGTGTTCCGCAGCGCCATCCTCCAGTCGGCGGCGACGGACGAGATGCGCGGCCGGATGCAGGGCGTGTTCATCGTGGTGGTCGCCGGCGGGCCGCGCCTGGCGGACCTGCTGCACGGCACCGCGGGCGCGGCCGTCGGCCCCGGCACCGCCACCGCGGTCGGTGGGGTGCTCGTCGTGGTCGGGACGGCGCTGGCGGTGCTCGCCATCCCGGCGATCCGGCGCTACCGGTTCACGCCCGAAGCCGTCGGAGGAACCGCTCCCACGACGCGACCGGCACCGTGACGGTCGGCGCGGGGTTCTTCGAGTCCCGCGCCGCCACCCGGGCCGGGAGGTGGGCGACCTCCACGCAGTTCGCCGTGCTGGCGCTACGGGAGCTCTTGCGCCACAGCACCTCGACGCAGTTCGCCGTGCTGTTGCTGCGAGAGCTCTTGCGCCACAGCACCTCGACGCAGTTGGCACTGCTGTTGCTGTGCGAACTCTTACGCCACGGGGTCATGCACCCATCGTTTCACGCGAGGCCCTTGAGGTAATCCAGCGTTTCCTCCTCCGTGTACGCCAAACGCCGCAGCGCCGCCCACGTCGCCTCGAACACCTCGATCTGCTCGTCCTCGTCGATGAACAGGCTCGACACCTTGTTCTCCAACAGCACCAGGCTCGGGTCGTCGTCGTACTCCAGGATCACGAACGGCCCGCTGAGCCCGGCGTGCAACTCGGCGTCGGTCGGGATCACCCGCACCGTGACGTTGGGGCGTTCCCCGGCGTCGATGAGGTGGCGGATCTGGCGGCGTTGCGCGCCCGGGTCGTGGAACGGGCGTTCGAAGACGCTCTGCTCGATGATCACGCTCAACTTGAGCGGCACACTGCGGCTGAGCAGCCCTTGACGTGACATTCGACTGGCCACCAGGGAATCGACCTGCGGGTCGGTCAGGGCGTGCCCGGTGGCCCTGATCAAGGCGCGGGCGTATTCCGGTGTCTGCAAGAGGCCCGGGACGACCAGTGGTTCGTAGTTGAGCAGGGAGCCGGCTTCGTCCTCGAAATCGGCCCAGGTCTGCCAATCACCGGGCAACTTCTGGTTGTTCATGCGCAACAGGCCGCGTTGTCCGGCGTGCCGGGCGAGGTCGAGGAGTTCGACCCGTTGCCCGCGCCCGACCCGGTAGCAGTCGAGCAGCTTCTCCAGGTCGTCCAGGTAGACGCCCAGCTCGGAGGTCTCGATGCGGCTGATCTTGCTCCCGGACATGCCCACCGCCTCGGCGACGGCCTCGATGCTGAAACCGGCCGTGGTGCGGAGCTTCCTGAGGGTGTGCGCGAGTCGGCGGGAGCGGACCGACGTTCCGGCGCGGCGTGCCATGCGGTCAAGTTAGAGGTAGTGCAAATTGCATCGCAAGAAGACTCACTCCATCGAGTTATTGCTTTTTTTATAGCAACGCTGCAAATGTTGGCGCATGGAACCGATCATCAAAGTGACGTCGCCGAAGCGCGAGTGGTTGTTGCGGTGCTACTCGGACAAGGAGGACGTGCTCAGCCTCGAAGTGCAGGACGGCGGGATCGACGTGTTCCTGCCGACCGGCGTGGACGGGGTCCGGTTGGAGGCCGCGCAGATCGCCGCGTTCCGGGAAGCGCTGGACGAGGCCATCGCCCGGGGCGAGGCCGACCTGCGCGCGGGTGCCCGAAGCTGAACCGCGGGAAGTGCCCGGGGTGTGCCGGTTCCCCTACCCGACCCGCGATGTGGTCCGGCACACTCACGCGGCATGGCGGAAGCGACGAGCGCACCGGGGCAACCGGAACTGAAGCGGGCCATCGGCCCCAAGCTGCTGCTGTTCTTCGTGGTCGGCGACATCCTCGGCACGGGCATCTACGCCCTCACGGGCAACGTCGCCGGCAAGGTCGGCGGCGCGCTGTGGCTGCCGTTCCTGATCGCGTTCGTGGTGGCGTTCCTGACCGCGTTCAGCTACCTCGAACTGGTCGGCAAGTACCCGCGGGCGGCCGGCGCGGCGCTCTACACCCACCGGGCGTTCAAGGTCCAGTTCCTCACCTTCATGGTGGCGTTCGCGGTCATGAGCTCCGGCATCACGTCGGCGTCCTCCGCCGCGCTCGCGTTCGGGCGCACCTACCTCCAGTCCGTGATCAAGGAGTTCTTCTCCGACACCTTCACGGTGTCCGCGACGCTGGTCGCGATCCTGTTCATCGTCGGCCTCGGCGTGATCAACTTCCGGGGCGTGTCGGAGTCGGTCAAGGCGAACGTCGTCCTGACGTGCATCGAGCTGTCCGGCCTGCTGATCATCATCGCGATCGGCTTCTACGCCGTGCTGGTCGGCGACGGCGACGCGAGCCGGCTGACCCAGGTCGACCCGGCGCCCGACCAGAGCGCGCTGGTGGCGATCACGTCCGCCACGGCGCTGGCGTTCTTCGCCATGGTCGGGTTCGAGGACTCGGTGAACATGGCCGAGGAGTGCCGGGACCCGGTCCGCATCTTCCCGCGCGCCATGCTGTGGGGCATGGTGGTCGCCGCGGTCGTCTACGTGCTGGTCGCCATCACGTCGTCGCTGCTCATCCCCGCCGACGAGCTGTCGAAGGCCGGTTCGTCGGCGTTGCTGCGGGTCGTGCAGGTCGGCGCGCCCGGCTTCCCGCTGTGGGTGTTCTCGCTGATCGGCCTGTTCGCGGTCATCAACTCGGCGCTGATCAACATGCTGATGGCCAGCCGGCTGATCTACGGCATGTCGAACGAGCGGATCATCCCGAAGGCGTTCGGGGCGGTCCACCGGTCCCGCCGCACGCCGTGGGTCTCGATCGTCTTCACGTCCGGTGTGGCGATCATCCTGGTGTCCACGGCGGACATCGCGAAGCTGGGCGGCACGACGGCGTTGCTGCTGCTGGTCGTCTTCACCATCGTCAACGTCGCCGTCCTGGTGCTGCGCAAGGACGAGGTCGACCACGACCACTTCCGCGCGCCGACGTGGGTGCCGGTGCTGGGCGCGATCACGTGCGCGTACCTGGCGAGCCCGCTGTCGGGCCGCGCCTCGGCGGACTACGAGATCGCCCTCTACCTGCTCGCGGCCGGCGTGGTGCTGTGGCTGATCAACCGCCTGGCGCACGGCAGGACGACGCTCGACCCGGAGAAGCTCGCCGAGTAGCTCGACCGACCGGCGAGACGAGGTGGCGGCGCGGCACGGCCGGCGCCGCCGTCGTCCGCCCGGCCACCGGTCAGGCCGCCTCCACCCGGTACGGGTCGTGCTCGGCCAGCAGCTTCTCCAGCCGGGCCTGGTCCACCCGGCTCACGACGTAGGTCTCCTCCTGCCGGTCGCGGACGCACTTGGCCAGGGTGAAGGCGGAGGTCACGGTGAACAGCAGGCCCAGGGCGAGGAACGCGCGCACCCAGCCGTCGACCGGCAGGTAGGCCACGCCGAGCCCGACGGCGGCCAGGGAGACGGCGAACGACACCACCGCCTGCGCGTAGAACGCCGTGGTGGTGGGGGAGTGGGGCTTCGCGGTCGAGGTCATGGACGAAGAGTCGCCAACCGGAGCGGCCCCTGTCATGAGTACCCCTACTCAATCAAGCCGTGACGCCTCGGTGGTGGCGCAGGTGCACGGGGTCGTGGGCGTTGAAGACGTCCACGACGCCGCCGTGCTCGCGCACCAGCTCCCGCAGCCGCGCCTGGTTGGCCAGCCGAGGCTCCCGGGCGGCCTCCATCCGCTTCTGCAGGAACGTCAACCCGGGCGGGCAGTGCGGTGGCGTTTCCACCTCGCCGTGGGAGAAGTACGAGTCGCCCGCGTGCAGCAGCCACCGGTCGCCGAGGCGCACCGCCACGCCCGTGTGCCCGTGCGTGTGCCCGAACAGCGGCACCAGCAGCACGTCCGGCCGCACCTCGCGCACGCCCTCGAAGCCGAACCACGTCTCACCGGTCGCCTCGTGCGGCACCCAGCGCGGGCCGTGCCGCCACTGGTTGTCGGGGTAGCGGACCTTGTCGTTGCCCGACTTGCCCGGGCGCGTCGCCGCGGCCAGCTCCTCCGCCGACAGGTGCACCCGCGCGGCGGGGAAGTCGCGCAGGCCGCCGCCGTGGTCCAGGTCCAGGTGGGTGAGCACGACGTCGGTGACGTCCGAGGCGGCGAACCCCAGCGCCTCGACCTGCCGCACGGCGGTCTCCGACTCGTCCAGCACCGGCCGGCTCATCCACCGCCACCACCGGGCCAGGGTCTCGTCCGGCCGCCGCACGTCGTCCACGCCCAGGCCGCTGTCGACGAGCACCAGCCCGTCGTCGGTCTCCAGCAGCAGCACGTGGCAGACCAGCTCGGCCGCTTCGAGGTAGGAGCCGCGCCCGGTCACCAGCTTCCCGCCGAACGGGCGCATGGTGCCGCAGTTGAGGTGGTGCGCCTTCATGGTCTCGGCCTTCCCAGGAGCGCGCCCAGGCGGGCGGCGACGGCGTGCAGGGGTTCGAGCGAACGACGGGTGCGGGCCAGCAGGAGCGCGCCCTCGATGGCGGCGAGCACGACGGTGGCCAGGTCGTCGTCACCCACGTGCGCGGCGATGACCCGCTGCCACGAGGCGTAGGCGTCCGCGCAGGCGGTGCGGATCGGCTCGCTGTCCGCCGCCGTGTCGAGCGCGACGGTGGCGACCGGGCACCCGCTGCGGAAGTCCGAAGCCAGCAGCTCGCGGCCCAGCAGGTCCACCGCTCGGGCAAGCGCTTTCACCGGGTCGGGTTCGGCGGCGAGCACGCCGGCGAGCGCGTCCCGCAGCTCCTCGCCCGCCAGCGCCACCGCCTCGACGGCCAACTGCTCCTTGCCGCCGGGGAAGTGGAAGTAGAGCGAGCCCTTGGGCGCACCGCCCTCGGCGAGCACCTGGTTGAGCCCCGTCGCGTGGTAGCCCTGCGCCCGAAACAGTTCGGCCGCCGTGCGCACCACGCGCTGTCGGGTGTCGGTCCGTCGTGGCATGGTTTTACTATAGAGACCGGTCTAGTAACTACGTCAAGCGGAGAGCCGCTCGGATACGCTCCTGACCCATGCTGGAGATCGCCCACGGCGCGGCGCGCGCCGTCATCGCACCCGAGGGTGCGGGACTGAAGTCCTACGAGGTCGGCGGCGTGCCGTACGTGGAGACGTACGACGACGAACCGCCCATGGGCAGCGGCGCGGTGCTCGTGCCGTGGCCCAACCGCACGGCGGGCGGCCGCTGGGTGCTCGACGGCGAGGAGCAGCAGCTGGAGATCGGCGAGCCCGCGCGCGGCAACGCCATCCACGGCCTCGTGCGCCGGGCGATCTGGACCACCGTGGAGCACACCGGGTCGCTGATCTCGCTGGAGACGCCCGTCGCCGGTCTCGGCTGGCCCGTCGAGCTGCGCACGACCATCACGTACGCGTTGGACGACAACGGCCTGACCGTCTCGCACGGCGTCACCAATGTGGGGGACAAGCGCACCCCGTTCGGGGTGGGCACGCACCCGTACCCGCGGGCCGGCGCGTCGCTGACCGACGAGACGTCGCTGTCGCTGGCCGCCACCACCGTGCTGCCGGTGGACGCCGACACCATGATCCCCAACGGCCCGGCGACCCCCGTCGAGGGAACCGAGTACGACTTCCGGGTGGCGCGGCTGCTCGAAGGGGTGAAGCTGGACACCGCGTTCGGCGGCTGCGTGCCGGTGGACGGGCTGGTGCGGCACGTGCTGAAGGGGCCGGCGGGCGGTGTCGAGCTGTGGGCCGACCCGGACTTCAAGTGGGTGCAGGTCTACACGCCCGACGACTTCCCCGGCCGGGGGCGCGCGGTGGCCGTCGAGCCGATGACGTGCCCGCCGGACGCGTTGAACAGCGGGGTCGACCTGCTGTGGCTGGAGCCCGGCGAGTCGTGGGCCGGCCGGTGGGGTTTGCGCCCGTTGTCGTAGGCCGTTAGCGTCGCTAACTATGAACGTCGCTATCACGGGTGGGTACGTCGTCCCGGTGGCCGGGGAGCCGGTCGACGGCGGCACGGTCCTGATCCGGGACGGGAAGATCGTCGCCGTCGGCGCGGACGTCGAGGTGCCGGACGGCGTCCCGGTCGTGGACGCGGCGGGCGGCTGGGTGCTGCCCGGGTTCGTGGAGGCGCACGGCCACCTCGGCGTCCACGAGGAGGGCGAGGGCTGGGCCGGGCAGGACACCAACGAGATGACCGACCCCAACGGCGCGCGGCTGCGGGCGCTGGACGCGATCAACGCCGCCGACCAGGGCTTCGCCGACGCCCTGGCCGGCGGCGTCACGACCGCGGTGGTCAAGCCCGGGTCGGGCAACGTCATCGGCGGCCAGACCGTGGCCGTGAAGTGCTGGGGGCGGACGGCCGACGAGATGCTCGTGCGCCACCCCGTCAGCGTGAAGAGCGCGTTGGGCGAGAACCCCAAGCGGGTGTACGGGGAGCAGAAGAAGCTGCCGTCCACCCGGCAGGGGGTGGCGGCGGTGATCCGGGACGCGTTCACCAAGGCGCAGGACTACGCGGCCAGGCGTGACGCGGCCGACGGGCCGTTCGACCGGGACACCACGTCCGAGGTGCTGGCGCGGGTGCTGTCGGGCGAGCTGCCGTGGTGCCAGCACTGCCACCGCGCCGACGACATCGCGACGGCGTTGCGGCTGGCCGACGAGTTCGGCTACCGGCTCATCGTCAACCACGGGACCGAGGGTCACCTGATCGCGGACCTGCTGGCGGAGCGGGACATCCCGGTGATCATCGGGCCGCTGTTCACGACCCGGTCGAAGGTGGAGGTGCGCAACCGGTCGTTGCGCAACCCCGGCATCCTGGCGCGGGCGGGCGTGCGGATCGCGATCACCACGGACCACCCGGTCGTGCCGATCCACTTCCTCGTGCACCAGGTGACGCTGGCCGTGAAGGAGGGCCTGGACCCGCGCGTCGGCCTGGAGTCGATCACCACCAACCCGGCGGCAATCATGGGCCTGGACGACCGCGTGGGCTCCCTGCGCCCGGGCCTGGACGGCGACGTCGTGATCTGGTCGGGCGACCCGCTGGACGTGATGAGCCGGGCCCTGAAGGTGTTCGTCGAGGGCCGCGAGGTCTACCGCTACTCCGACGGCGAGGAAATCGTCACCAACCCCTTCCACCACCCCTGACCCGAGAGTCCAACGCTCGGACGCCGAGAGTCCAACGTTCAAGGCGCGAGAGTCCAACGTTCGGAGCGCGAGAGTCCAACGCTCAGAGACCCCGAATTCAACGCTCGCGACGGGCCGCCGGTGCCGAGTGTTGAATTCAGGTGCCCTGAGCGTTGGACTCTCGCGCTCTGGGTGTTGGACTCTCGCGTGCTGGAGGTTGGACTCTCGAGGGTTGAGGGTTGGACTCTCGCCGTCAGGGGCGGAAGGTGCGGGCGATGACCAGGCGTTGGATCTGGTTGGTGCCCTCGAAGATCTGGAGGACCTTCGCCTCGCGCATGTAGCGCTCCACGGGGAAGTCGCGGGTGTAGCCCGCGCCGCCGAGCACCTGCACGGCGTCCGTCGTCACCTTCATGGCCGTGTCGGTGCACACCAGCTTCGCGATCGCGGCCTGGCGGTGGAACGGCAGCCCCCGGTCACGCCGCCGCGCCGCCTCCAGGTACGTCGCACGGGCCGACTCCACGGCGGCGGCCATGTCCGCCAGCAGGAACTCCAGCCCCTGGAAGTCGATGATCGGACGCCCGAACTGGGTCCGCTGCTTCGCGTACGCCACCGCCTCGTCCAGCGCCGCCTGCGCCAGGCCCACGCCGCACGCGGCGATCCCGAGCCGACCGGAGTCCAAAGCGGACAGTGCGATCCGCAACCCGTCGCCCTCCGCCCCGATCAGGCGGTCCGCGTCGAGCCGCACGCCGGAGAACGACAGCTGCGCGGTGACCGACCCCGTGAGGCCCATCTTGCGCTCCGGCGGTGCGGCGGTGAGCCCGTCGGCCCGACCGGGCGCGAAGAAGCAGCTGATGCCCTTCCCGCCGTCGTCGGACGTGCGCGCCATCAACGTGTAGAAGTCGGCCACGCCCGCGTGCGTGATCCACGCCTTGGTCCCGTTCACGGTGTAGTGGTCGCCCGAACGCACCGCCCGCGTCGACAGCGCCGCCGCGTCCGACCCCGCGTGCGACTCCGACAACGCGTACCCGCCGAGCTGGTCGCCCCCGACCACGTCGGGCAGCCACCGCGCCCGCTGCTCCTCGGTGCCGAACGTCGCCAGCGCGTAGCTGGACATCACGTGCACCGACAGCCCGACGGCGACCGACATCCACGCCGACGCCACCTCCTCCAACGCCTGGAGGTACACCTCGTACGGCTGCTCGCCCCCGCCGAACCGCTCCGGGTACGGCAACCCCAGCAGCCCGGTCTTGCCGAGCAGCCGGAACGCCTCCCGCGGGAACCGGGAGTGCTCCTCGGCCTCGGCGGCGTGCGGCGCGAGTTCCTCGCGGGCGATCTCGCGGACCAGGGCCAGCAGGTCCTCGGCCTCGGTGGTGGGCAAAAGGCGCTCGGCGGGCATCGTCGACCTCCGGATCACGGCACGGCACGGGCACAACACGGCGGGGTACGCTCACCAGTACTGTAGGACGTACTCCAGTACTGGAGCCAGGCACTGTGACAGAGTTGCCGCCCATGACCTCGATCGCGCGCCGACCGCCGACGCCCAGGCAGGTGGAGCTGCTGGGCAGGCTGGAGTCGCTCGTGCTCGCCGAGGGGTTCGCGCACTTCACGCTGGACGACCTCGCCGCGCGCCTGCACTGCTCCAAATCGACCCTCTACACCCTCGCCGCGAGCAAGGAGCAGCTCGCCGTGAAGGTCGTCGGCCGGTACTTCAAGGGCGCCGCCGAGCGCATCGAGCAGCGCATCGCCGACGTCAAGGACGTCCGGGCCCGCGTCGGCACGTACCTGGCCGGCGCGGCCGAGGAGCTGCGGCGCGCGTCGGCCCGGTTCATCGAGGACGTGTCGGCGTTCGCGCCCACACGCAGCACGTACGAGCGCAACGCCCGCGCCGCCGCCGAGCGCATCCGCGAGTTCATCCAGGAGGGTGTGCGCGACGGGGTGTTCCGGGACGTGCATGCGACCCTGATCGCCGAGATGGCCGGTCTGCTCATCGAGGGCATCCAGACCGGGGTGCTGACCCGGCGCGCGGGCGTGTCGGACGCCGAGGCGTTCACCGCGCTGGGCGAACTGCTGCTGGACGGGTTGCGGAGAGAACGGAGCCAGTCGTGATCGTGGTTGCGGGAGAGGCGTTGGTCGACCTGGTGCCCACGCCCGGCGGCGACCTGGCGCCGAGGCTGGGCGGCGGGCCCTACAACGTGGCCGTCGCCGCCGGGCGCCTGGAAGCGCCGGTGGGCTTCCTGTCCCGGGTGTCGACCGACCTGTTCGGCGACCGGCTGCTGGAGCGGCTGCACGCGTCGAACGTGCGCACGGACCTCGTGCAGCGCGGCGACCAGCCGACGACGCTGGCCGTGGTCGGGCTGGCCGACGACGGCTCGGCCCGCTACTCGTTCTACGTCGAGGGCACGGCGGACCGCCAGGTGACCGACCCGGGCCCGCTGCCCGCCGGCACGCGCGCGGTGTCCTTCGGCACGCTGTCGCTGGTGCTGGAGCCGGGCGCGAGCACCTACGAGCGGGTGCTGTGGCGCGAGGCCGAGCGCGGCGCGCTCACCGTCCTCGACCCGAACGTGCGGGCGAGCCTCATCCACGACCCCGTCGCCTACCGCGACCGGTACGACTCGTGGCTGCCGCACGTGGGCCTGCTGAAGCTGTCCGTCGAGGACGCCCGGTGGCTGGCCGACCTGCCGGAGGACTCGTCGGAGGACGAGGTGCTGGACGTCGTGCGCGACTGGCGCGGCGCGGGCCCGGCCGCGGTCGTGCTCACGCGCGGCGGCGACGGGCTGGCCGTGCTGACCGCCGCGGGGGACGTGATCCGCGTCCCACCCACGCCCGTGGACGTCGTCGACACGATCGGCGCGGGCGACACGGTGCAGGGCGCGCTGCTGGCCTGGCTGCACGCGCACGACGCCCTGTCCGCCGAGGCCGTCCGGGGTCTGGACGCCGAGCGGTGGCGCCGGGCGCTGGCCTACGCGGGCGCGGCGGCGGCCGTCACGTGCTCCCGCGCCGGCGCCGAGCCCCCGTTCAAACGAGAGCTGGAGATGACCTAGCTCTCACCCCTCTTGAGGTGGAGAAACAGCCCAAAAGGGCTACGGTGGTGGATGCACGCTAGCCACCCATGCATCCGGATGTGATGCCGGTCCCACCTCGCAGAATCGGTTCACACCGCGGCTGTGCGGAGGGTCGTCCTCTGACTAGCGTGGGAGAACTGACAGGACCCCAACGGGGTGGTGCTGCGGTGCGGGGTGATCCCACGCCCGCGCGCGTGCGTGCGAGACCCGCATGAGCCACCCCGCCCTAGCGTGAGAGGGACTCTGCATGCCCGACGCGACGACTGCGCCGAACGACACCCGTACCGTCGCGCTGCGCCATCCGGGCGGAGAGCACGAGATGAAGGTGGTACCGGCCACCGAGGGTGCGCCCGGTATCGATCTCGGCAAGCTGCTGGCCACCACCGGCCTGGTCACGCTGGACAGCGGATTCGTCAACACCGCGTCCTGCTCGTCCGAGATCACCTACATCGACGGTGACGCGGGCATCCTGCGCTACCGCGGCTACCCGATCGAGCAGCTCGCCGAGAAGTCGAACTTCATCGAGGTCAGCTACCTGCTGATCTACGGCGAGCTGCCGACCCAGGCCCAGCTGGAGGACTTCTCCTCCAAGATCAACCGGCACACGCTGCTGCACGAGGACCTGAAGCGGTTCTTCGACGGCTTCCCGCGTGACGCCCACCCCATGCCCGTGCTGTCCTCGGCGGTGTCCGCGCTGTCGACGTTCTACCAGGACAGCCTCAGCCCGTTCGACGCCAACCAGGTCGAGATCTCCACGATCCGCCTGCTGGCCAAGGTGCCCACCATCGCGGCCTACGCCTACAAGAAGTCCGTGGGCCAGCCGTTCCTCTACCCGGACAACAGCCTGGGCCTGGTGGACAACTTCCTCCGCATGACGTTCGGCTTCCCGGCCGAGCCCTACGACGTCGACCCCGACCTGGTGCGGGCGCTCGACCTGCTGTTCGTGCTGCACGCCGACCACGAGCAGAACTGCTCCACCTCGACCGTGCGGCTGGTCGGCTCGTCGGAGGCGAACCTGTTCGCGTCCATCTCGGCCGGCATCAACGCGCTGTTCGGCCCGCTGCACGGCGGCGCGAACTCCGCCGTGCTGGAGATGCTGGAGAAGATCCGGCGCGAGGGCGGTGACGTCGCCGCGTTCGTGAAGAAGGTCAAGAACAAGGAGGACGGCGTCCGCCTGATGGGCTTCGGCCACCGGGTCTACAAGAACTACGACCCGCGTGCCGCGATCATCAAGAAGACGGCCGACGAGATCCTCGGCAAGCTGGGCGCGTCCGACGAGCTGCTGGACATCGCCAAGGCGCTGGAGGAGACCGCGCTCGCCGACGACTACTTCGTCGAGCGGAAGCTGTACCCGAACGTCGACTTCTACACCGGCCTGATCTACCGCGCGATGGGCTTCCCCACGAAGTTCTTCACCGTGCTGTTCGCCCTGGGCCGGCTGCCCGGCTGGATCGCGCACTGGCGCGAGATGATCAACGACCCGGCCACCAAGATCGGCCGCCCGCGGCAGGTCTACATCGGCTCGCCGGAGCGCTCGTTCGTGCCGCTCGACCAGCGCTGACGACCGTTCCGCGAAGGCCCGCGCCGGTTCCCGGCGCGGGCCTTCGCCGTCACGGGGTCCGGTCACCCAGTTCGGCGACGAGCGCCCGGTAGGTCTCGAACGCGGGTTTGGGCGTGTAGTCGTCCGCGGTGAGGCCGAAGCGGTGGAACAGGCCGGGGTTCGCGCTGTCGGCGTCGCGGAGCGCGAAGTGCGTGTAGCCGCTGACGCGCAGCCGCCGGGCGTGGGCGGCGACGGTGCGCACCACGGTGTCCACGACCTCGGCCTGCCGGTGCGGCGGGCGGTCCGGACCGGTCGGCCAGCCGTGCTCGGTGATGTGCAGCGGCACGTGCCCGAGCCCGGCCGGGTCCATCACGGCGTGCCGGTGGTGCGCGAGCAGGCCGGCGACGCCGTCCGCCAGGTCCGCCGCGGCGACCGGCTGGAACACGTCGGGGAAGAAGTCCAGCCCCACGTAGTCCACCGCCGCCGTGAAGGTTCCGCCGCCCCGCTCGGCCACCTCGGCGAGGAACGTCGCGGACGGCCCGAACAGCGGTGTGGTGTTGAAGCCGACCTTCAGGTGGTGGTGGCCGAGGCGGCGGGCGTGCTCGCCGGCCGCGACCACCCCGGCGACGATCGCGTCCACGACGCGCGGGTAGTGGCCGTCCAGGATCGGGTTGCCGGTGACGTTGGGCTCCTCGGTGACCTGGAGCGTGTGGGTCACCGCGCCGTACTGCGCCACGAGGTCGCGCAGGAACGCGCAGTAGCCCGCGACGTCGCCGGACGCCGACCGGTACTGCGCGACGAGGTCGAGGCGGCGGCCGTCCCGCGCGTAGCGGGCGGCGTCGGCGGGGGCCGCGGTGGGGTGCGCGGCGCCGACCGTGGTGGTGTCGTCGAACGGGGTGTAGGCGCGCACCAGGAACGGCCGGCCGGGTGCGCCCTGCAACGCCTCCAGCGCCGCCGTGACGCGGACGGGGTCGTCGGGCGCGCCGGCGGCCAGGCCGCCCAGGTCGTCACCGGCGACGCCGCCGGGGTAGATGCCGAAGAGCACGGTGCCGCCTCTCGTCAACGGGGCCAGGTCAGGGAGCCGGCGCGGATCTCGTCCGCGACCGAGCCGAGCCACGCCAGCTCGGCGCGGGACTGGGCCAGGGCGTACTCGGCCTCGATGACGTGCAGCCGGGGCACGCCCGCCGCCAGCACGTCGGCCAGGCGCCGCTCGTCGGCCGCGATGCGGTCGGTCAGCCGGCGCGCGCGTTCGGCGAGCGCCGCGACCGCGCCGTCCGGACCGAGCGCGCCGAGGTGGGCGACCGCGCCGAGGAACCGGGTGAACTCGCGGTGCGGGGTGCGGATCAGCTCGTCCAGCCGGCGCACCAGCTCGGAGTGGCCGAGGTCGGTGAGCGCGTAGACGGTCCGCTCGGGGCGGTTGCCCGCGCGTTCGGTGCCCCGCGGCGCGATCCAGCCGGCGGCGGCCAGGGCCTCCACGACGTCGTAGAGCGTGCCGCGGTTGATCACGGCGGCTTGGTCGCCGCCGCGGGTCCGCAGGTCGGTGAGCAGCTGGTACGGGTGCGCGGGCTGCTCCAGCAGGCGGCCCAGCACCGCGAGCACCAGGGGGTTGTCGAGCGCTCGGCGTGGCATGGTCGAAATCTAACAGTCGAAATCGACTAATGGCAACGCGCTCGTCGTGCGGGCCGCCGGCGGCGCTCCTAGGGTCGGTCCGTGGACTCCTCGACCGTGGTGTGGTTCCGGCGGGACCTGCGCACCGCCGACCACCCCGCGCTCCTGGCCGCCGCCGCGCGGGCGT
Source organism: Actinosynnema sp. NPDC053489 (assembly GCF_044544865.1). NCBI lineage: Bacteria > Bacillati > Actinomycetota > Actinomycetes > Pseudonocardiales > Pseudonocardiaceae > Actinosynnema > Actinosynnema sp. NPDC053489. Next base: position 144,519 of record NZ_JBITXT010000011.1, read on the forward strand.
CCCGGGCGCTGGCCCTGTTCGTGCTCGACCCGGTGCTGCTGGGGGCGTCCGGCCGGCCGCGGGTCGAGTTCCTGCACCGGTGCCTGCGGTCGTTGGACGCCGAACTGGACGGGCGGCTCGTCGTCGTCCCGGGCGACCCGGTGGACGTCGTGCCGCGGGTGGCGGCGCGGGTCGGCGCGTCCTCCGTGCACGTCTCCGCCGACGCGGGCCCGTACGGGCGCAGGCGTGACGCGGCCGTCGCCGAACGGGTCGAGCTGGTGCGCGTCGGTTCGCCCTACGCGGTCACGCCGGGCCGCGTCACCAAGGCCGACGGCACCCCCTACCGGGTGTTCACGCCGTTCCTCAGGGCCTGGCTGGACCACGGCTGGCACACGCCGGCCGAGACCGACGCCTCCACCGTGGACTGGATCGGGTCCGACCTCGGCGACCCGCTCGAACCGGGCGACGCGCTGCCGGACGTGCGGGAGCTGTGGGAGGCGTTCCGGGACGAGAAGCTGCCCGACTACGCCGCCCGCCGGGACCGGCCGGACCTCGACGCCACCAGCAGGTTCTCCGCGTTCCTGAAGTGGGGCGTGGTGCACCCCCGCACGCTGCTCGCCGACCTCGGGCGCGGTGCGGGCGCGACGGCGTTCCGCACCGAGCTGGCCTGGCGCGACTTCTACGCCGACGTCCTGTGGCACCAGCCGGACTCGGCGCGGCGCAACTACAACCGCGCGTTCGACCGCATGGTGCTGGACGCCGACCGGGGCCGGTTCGAGGCGTGGTGCGCGGGCCGCACCGGCTACCCGTTCGTGGACGCCGGGATGCGCCAGCTCCTCGCCGAGGGCTGGATGCACAACCGCGTCCGGATGGTGGTGGCGAGCTTCCTCGTCAAGGACCTCCACCTGCCGTGGTGGTGGGGCGCCCGGCACTTCCTGCGCCACCTGGTCGACGGCGACCTCGCGTCCAACCAGCACGGCTGGCAGTGGGCGGCGGGCACCGGGACGGACGCGGCCCCGTACTTCCGCGTGTTCAACCCCGTCACGCAGGGGGAGAAGTTCGACCCGAACGGCGACTACGTGCGCCGGTACGTCCCGGAGCTGCGGCACGTGCCGGGCAAGGCCGTGCACCGGCCGCGCGACCCCATCGTGGACCACGCGCACGAGCGCCGGGAAGCGCTCGCGCGCTACGAGGCCGTGAAGGGCTAGCGCAACGCGTCCCGCAGCCGCACGCGCCCGCCCGTGCGCAGGACGGCGTTCGAGTACACCCTGCCGCCCAGCCACGTGATCGCCGCCGCCGCGACCAGCGCGAGCACCACCGCCAGCAGCACCTGCCACGGGGGCGCCACGCCCATCGCCATCCGGCCCGGCATGAGGATCGGCGCGAACGGCGGCAGCAGCGACAGCACCGTCACCGCGATCCCGGTCGGGTCGGTGATCATCAGGTTGATGCCGACCACGAACGCCACCGCGATCGACGCGCTGATCGGCGTCAGCACCGACTGGACCTCCTCCTGCCGCGACACCAGCGACGCCGCCGCGGCGAACACGGTGGCGTACAGGAAGAACCCGAGCAGGTACCACAGGACCCCGGTGGCCAGCGCGCCGCCGGCGACGCCCGCGACGTCCAGCACCCCGGACACCGACGACAGCACCAGCCCCACCGCGCCGATCACCACGAGCTGCGCGAGCCCCACCAGGCCCAGCCCGGTGACCTTGCCCAGCAGCAGCTGCCACGGCCGCAGCGTCGCCAGCAGGAGCTCCACCACCCGGCTGGACTTCTCCTCCACCACGCCCTGCGCCACCATCGTCCCGTAGACCAGCAGCGAGTAGTACAGCAGCGCCGCGACCACCAGCCCGACCGCCAACCGCTCGCCGCGCCGCTCGTCGCGCGGCTCCAGCGCCACCACCTCGACGCGCGCCCGGTCGAGGTTGCGGGCCACCTCGGCCGGGTCCACGCCCGCCTCGGCGAAGGACGCGTCCAGCACCTGCTGCTTCACCAGCAGGTCGAGCGAGTTGCGCAGCGCGTCGCCCAGCGACTCCTCCACCACCACCCGCAGGTCGTCCGACGCGCCGGTGATCAGCGCGTCCAGCTCGCCGGACCGCACCCGCTCCTCGGCCGCCGCCGGGTCGGCCACGTCGACGACCTCCACCTCGCGGCCGAACGACCGGGCGGTCTCCCGCAACGGCTCCGCGAGCACGGTCGCCTGCCCGCTCAGCGCCACCCGGTCGCGCCCCGCGTCGGCGAACAGCACGGACTGCAGCAGCACGTACCCCGCCATCACGGCGACGATCACGACCGTGCCCCACACGAACGACTTCGCGCGGACCTTGCCCAGGAACTCCCGGCGCGCGACCAGGAACACCGCCCGGCCGGGGGTGAGCGTGCTCATGCGGCGGACTCCTCGGTCACCACGCTGCGGAACAACTCGGCCAGCGACGCCCGCTGCCGGGAGAACTCGTGCACCGGGCCCGTGCCCAGGGCGGCGTGCAGCACGGCCTGGTCGTCCACGCCCGGCTCGACCTCCAGGACCGTGCGGCCCGCCGCCGTGCTCGCCGAGCGCACCCCCGGCAGGTGGTCCGCCCAGCCCGACCGCGCGAGCGGCGCGTCCACCACCAGCCGCGCCGGGCCGCCCGCCCGCAGCTCGTCCACCGAGCCGGACGCCACCATCGTGCCGCTGCGCACGATGCCCACCCGGTCGCACAACCGCTCGACCAGGTCGAGCTGGTGGCTGGAGAACACCACCGGCACCCCGCGCGCCGCCTGCTCGCGCAGCACGCCGCTCATCACGTCCACCGCGACCGGGTCCAGGCCGGAGAACGGCTCGTCGAGCACCAGCACCTCCGGCGCGTGCACCAGGGCCGCGGCGAGCTGCACGCGCTGCTGGTTGCCCAGGCTGAGCCGCTGCACCTCGTCGCCGCGGCGGTCGCGCAGGCCGAGCCGGGCGATCCAGTCCTCCGCCGAGCGGTGGGCGGCGTTGGTCGCCACGCCGTGCAGCTCGGCCAGGTAGACGAGCTGGTCGAGCACCTTCATCCGCGGGTACAGGCCGCGCTCCTCGGGCATGTAGCCGATCCGGCGGCGCGTCTCGAACGTGATCGGCGCGCCGTTCCAGCGGACCTCGCCGGAGTCGGCGGCCAGCACGCCCAGCGCGATGCGCATCGCCGTGGTCTTGCCCGCGCCGTTGCTGCCGACGAACCCGAACAGCTCGCCCGCCCGCACGTCGAAGGTCATCCCGTCGAGCGCGACGACCTCCCCGTAGCGCTTGGAGACCCGGTCGACCTCCAGCACCGCCTCCGCCACGTGCCCTCCTCCTGTCGCGCCCGGTCGCCTAGCCGTACACCCGGGTGGACAACGGTTCGAACGGCGTGCGGCTGAAGACCGCCTCGACCGGCAGGCCGAACACGTCGCAGATCCGCAGCGCCAGGTCGAGGCTGGGGTAGTGGTCACCCCGCTCCAGCGCCCCGATCGTCTGGGTGTTGACCCCCACCGCCGCGGCCAACCCCGCCCTGGTCATACCCCGTTCGGCCCGCAGCACCCCGATCCTGTTGTGGATGGGCTGCCCGGGGCCTCGGCGCACCGGACTCATGTTACGAAGTGTTGCGAAAACCCAACAGAACGGCAAGCAAACGATTCGCGGGATGGGCCGAACGGCGGTATCCGGGGTGCTTCGCCCCGGAAATCACGTTTCGGTGAAACGATACGTCGCCGGGAACCGAATCGAGTGTCGACGGGTCGAACCGCGCAGTAGGGGCCCACGTGAGGGGTGAACATGGAGCCGGACCAGTGGCTCGCGCAGTACGGAGAGAAGATCGAGCAGGCCAAGCGGAACGCCGCCCAGGCCGAGACGCAGCTCGGTGGCGTGGGCGGCAGCGCGACGTCGCCGGACGGCCTGATCACGGTCTCGGTCAACGCCTCGGGCGCGTTGACCGACCTGATCCTGCGGCCGCAGCTGCGCGGTGAGGACCCCGAGCGGATCTCCGGCGCGATCATGACCGCCGTCGCGCAGGCGCAGCGCGCCGCGGCCGGCAAGGTCGTCGAGATCATGACGGAGTTCGTCGGGGACAGCCCGGCGTTGGAGTTCGTGAAGTCGAAGATGCCCAACGGCTATTCGGGTGACGGCACGGACGCCGTGGAACCGGAGCCGGAGCTGCAGCGTCGAGACACCAGGCCCGACGACGACTACTTCACCAACCCACCCGATGTCATGGCCTGAGCAGGGGGTTAGACCATGTTCCAGTCGTTCCACGTGAACCCGGACGAGATCCGGGCCCACGCGAGCACGGTCGACCAGTTGACGCAGCGGATGGTGTCGGCCGCCGGCACCGCCGACCCGTCGCTGTCGACCGACGCCTTCGGCGTGTTCGGCTCGTTCCTGGCGCAGTTCCTGCTCAAGACGGCGGGTTCCTCGCAGGACGTCCTCGGCCAGGCCGCGGAGACCGTCGCCGACATGTGCCAGGGCCTCCGCGAGGTCGCCGACCTCTACGAGAACGTCGACCTCGACAACGCGTTCGGCTTCACCGGAAAGGCACGGGGATGAGCGGGCAGGCCACCAGCCAGGGGCGCGACCCCTCGTACCTGATCGGCGACGTGCAGGGCACGGTCGCGGCGGTCGAACGCGGCGACTGGGTCCAGGCGGGCCTCGGCATGGCCAACACCGCCATGGGCATCGTCGGCCTCGCGGCCAACCCGCTGTCGGGCTTCCTGTCCGCCGGGTTCAGCTGGGCCATCCAGCACGTGGACTTCCTGCGCGAGCCGTTCGACGCGCTGCTGGGCGACCCGCAGGCGATCCAGCGGATGTCGGACAACTGGTTGTCCGCGTCCAAGCAGATCGAGGGCATCGTCGCGGACTACCGGCGCACGTCGGTGGAGGAGACCCGGACCTGGCTCGGCCGTTCCGCCGACGGGTACCGGGCGGCCAGCAAGCGGCACGCGGCCGGGCTGGAGACGCTGTCCAAGGCCACGCAGGGCATCTCGCGCGCCGCCAAGGGCGCGGGCGAGCTGGTCGCGACCGTGCGCAAGACCATCATGGACCTGATCGGCAAGGCCGTCTCCGAGATGGTCATGAAGATCATCCAGTGGCTGGCGGCGTCGTTCCTGACCTTCGGCGCGGCCATCGGCGCGGCGATCGCGGACATCGTGCAGATGGCGTGCAACTACGCCAAGAAGCTCGCCGACTTCCTGCAGAAGCTCGGCAACTCGCTCAAGAAGCTGATCGACCTGATCAAGTCGGTCGCCCAGATCGCCCAGACCGCCAAGCAGATCCTCCAGGCGATCACCGCGATGACGTCGTCCAACAAGGGCGCCGGCGGCGGTGGCGGCTCGGGGCCGCGGTTGACCCGCGGCGGGGTCGGCCTCGACGAGCGGCAGCTCGACCAGGTGCACCGCGACACGGGTCAGCGGTTCACCAACAACCCCGGTGGCACGACCGTGCCGTCCGGCTCGGGCGGCGGCGGTTCGGCCGGTCCCGTGGTGAGCCGGCCGCCGTCGGTCGGCACCGGGTACGGGCCGGGTGAGGGCGGCGGCACGACGGAGCCGGTCCGCACGTACCCGGGCGGGCCGAGCGGTCCGGTGGTGAGCCGGCCGCCGTCGGTCGGGACCGGTGGCGGGACGGGTGGTTCCGGCGGGTCCGGCGGGTCGGGCAGCGGCGGTCACTGGGAGCCGGGCCGGTGGGTGCCGGCCGCGGGCACGGGCGGGACGACGGGCCGCGTGCCCGCGCCGCCGACGTTCAACAGCGGCACGACGTACGCGACGGGCACCACGACGCCGTCCGTGCCGACGGTGCCGACCGTGCGGCCGACGTCGACCGACCTGCCGGGCGTTCCGCACGCGGGCGCGGCCGGTGGCGCCGGTGGCTTCAGCGGTGCCGGCGGCTTCGGCGGCGGTGGCGGTGGCGGCTTCGCCGGTGGCGGCGGCGGTGGGTTCGCCGGTGGCGGCGGCTTCGCCGGTGGCGCGGGCGCGGGTGGCCCCGGCGCCGGTGGCGCGACGCTCCAGTCCGGTGGCTCGTCCGGCGTGCTGGGCGCGGCGGGCACGCCGACCGGAGGCCCGGGCGGCGCCCCCGGTGCGGCGGGCGGGCGTCCCGGTGCCGCGGGCGGCGCGGGCATGATGGGCGCGCCGATGATGGGCGCGCCCGGCCAGGGCGGCGGCGACGGCAAGGACCACCAGCGCAAGGTGCGGCTGGAGGGCGAGGCCCTGATCGAGGAGCCGCCGAAGGCCGCGAAGCCGATCATCGGCGAGTGACCTGGAGAACGGAAAGGGGCCTCCGCGGAGGCCCCTTTTCCGTGCCCGGACCGGACCTGAGCGTTGAACTCGGGGGTCCTGAACGTACGACACACGAGCCCTGAACGTACGACTCTCGCGAGAGTCCTACGTTCGGGGCGCGAGAGTCCTACGTTCAGGGTGGGTGAGTTCAACGCTCGGGGCGTTTGGGTGCCTGGGCGGCCAGTTCGGCGGTCACCTCGGCGGTGACGGCGGGTTCGGCGGCGGCACGGTCGGCCGGCACCAGACCGGTCCGGGTGCGGCGGTCCAGGACGTCGTCCGGGGTCAGCGCGCCCTCGTGGCGGACGGCCCAGGCGACCTCGCCGACCGACGCCACGGCGGCGCCTTCCGCGCCGTAGCGCGCGGCCAGGTGCGGCGGGCCCGTGGGACGGCCGGCGCCCACCAGCGGCAGGCGCGCGGTCCGGGAGCGGACGGCGGTCAGCCCGGTCGCGTCCACGGCGTCGGCGGCCATGCGGCGGTACGTGGTCAGCTTCCCGCCCACCACCGTGGTCACGCCGTCGCGGGTCAGCACGGCGTGCCGGCGCGAGAGGTCGGCGCTCGGTCCGGCGCCGGTGTCCAGCAACGGGCGCAGGCCGGCGAACGACCCGAGCACGTCGGCCGCGGTGAGCGGTCGCTCCAGCACCGAGGACGCCACCGAGAGCAGGAAGTCCACATCGGACCGCGGCACGGTCGGCACGTCCGGGATCGGGCCGTCCACCGGCTCGTCGGTCAGCCCCACGTACACGCGCCCGTCGCGCTGCGGCAGCACGAGCGCGAAGCGGTTGCGCGCACCCGGGACCGGCACGGTCAGCGCCGTGCCCGACAGCCCGAGCGCACCGGCCGACAGCACCAGGTGCGACCCCCGCGACGGCCGCAGCCGCACGTCCGGCACCAGGTCGCCCGCCCACACGCCCGCCGCGTTCACCACCGCGCGCGCCCGCACGTGCAGCGAGGCGCCGGTCAGGGTGTCCTCCACGTGCGCCCCGCGCCCGCTCAGCGAGGTAACCCGCGCGCGGGTGACGACGCGGGCGCCGAAACCGGCGGCCGTGCGGGCCAGCGCCACGACGAGCCGGGCGTCGTCCACCAGTTGGCCGTCGAAGCCCAGCAGCCCGCCGCGCAACCCCTCCCGGCGCAACCCCGGGACCAGCGCCAGCGCCTCCGCCGCCGGCACGCGCCGCGGCCCGGGCAGCACGCGTGACGGCGTGCCCGCGAGGCGGCGCAACGCGTCGCCCGCCCGCAGCCCCGCCATCACGACCGGGTCGTGCGCCCGCCCGTGCAGCGGCACGAGCTGCGGCAGCGCCCGCACCAGGTGCGGCGCGGTGCGGGTCATCAGGATGCCGCGCTCCACCGCGCTCTCGTGCGCCAGCCCGACCTCGCCCCGCGCCAGGTACCGCAGGCCGCCGTGGACGAGCTTGCTCGACCACCGCGAGGTGCCGAACGCCAGGTCGTGCGCCTCCACCAGGCACACCGACAGGCCGCGCGACGCCGCGTCCAGGGCGACCCCGGCGCCCGTCACGCCACCGCCGACCACCAGCACGTCCACCGCCGACGACGACAGGTGGTCGAGGTCCGCGCGCCGGCGGGCGGCGTTCAGGGACGTGCTCACGACAGCGCCGCGTCGAGGTAGGCCGCCAGCTCGGCGAGCAGCTCCTCGAAGTCGAGGTCCGTGGTGGCGGGCCGGATCGACAGCACGAGCGACTGCGTCGTCAGCAGCACCAGCCGCGCCTGCGCGGCGGCCGAGCCGGGCCGGATCGAGCCGTCCGCGTGACCCTCCTCGACCTGCCCCACCAGGAACGCCTCGACGAGCTTCTGCGTGCTGCCCAGCCGCCGCACGAGGTAGGGCAGCATCAGCTCCGCGTCCAGGTCGAGCACGCGCCGCAGCAGCGGGTCGGCGGCCAGCAGCCGGATGCCCGCGATCGCCCGCGCCACGAGCCGCTGCCGGGCGTTGTCGCCGGTCACCTCGACGCGCCCGAGCAGCGAGGTGAACTCGCGGGTCATCAACGCCCGGACGAGCGTGCCCACGTCCGGGAACCGGCGGTAGAGGGTCATCCGGCTCACGCCGGCGCGCTTGGCGATGTCCGTCAGCGTGGTGCGGCGGACCCCGACCTCGACCACGCAGTCGCGGGCCGCGTCGAGGAGCGCGTCATCACTGTGACGTTGAGACGGCATGTGTCACACTGTAGCGGTGACGGAGCACCTCGACCACACCCTGCGGGGCAGCTGGACCCCGACCGTCGGCACGCTCCCGCCGCACGCGGCGAAGTGGCTGCGCGACCGGATCGGCCTGGGCGACGTCCGCACGCCGGCCCGCGCCCCGGTGGTGCCCGCCTCGGCCTTGGACGAGGCCGCGCGGGTCGCCCTCGACGGGGTCGTCGGGCCCGGTCACGTGCGGGTGGACCGCGACTCCCGCCTCGGCCGCGCCGGCGGTCTGTCCTATTCGGACCTGCTGCGGCAGCGCGGCGACGGCGACCTGGCCGTGCCCGACGCGGTGGTGCTGCCCGCGTCGCCGGAGCAGGTGGTCGAGGTGCTGAGGACGTGCGTCGAGCACGACGTGGCGGTGGTCCCGTTCGGCGGCGGCACGTCCGTCGTCGGCGGCGTCACGGCACTGCGCGGCGACAAGGCGGCGGTGATCGCGCTGGACCTGGCCCGGCTGGACCGGCTGGTCGAGGTCGACCCGGTGTCCCGCCTCGCGGTGCTCCAGGCCGGGCTGCCCGCGCCCCGCGCCGAACGGCTGCTCGCCGCCCACGGCCTGACCACCGGGCACGTCCCGCAGTCCTACGAGCGCGCCACCATCGGCGGGTTCGCCGCCACCCGGTCGGCCGGCCAGGCGTCCTCCGGCTACGGCCGGTTCGAGGACCTGGTGCAGGGCGTGCGGCTGGCCACGCCGGTGGGCGAGTGGCGGCTGGGCGCCGCGCCCGCGTCCGCCGCCGGGCCGGACCTCAGGCAGCTCGTCGTGGGCAGCGAGGGCGCGTTCGGCGTCATCACGGAGGTCGCGCTGCGCGTGCGGCCGCGGCCCGCGGTGGAGCGGTACGAGGGGTTCGTCGTGGACGGCTGGGAACGCGGTTCGGCGGTCGTGCGGGACCTGGCGCAGCGGCGGGTGCTCGCCGACGTGACCCGTCTGTCCGATGTGGACGAGACGGAGGTGACGCTGGCGCTGGCGGGCGGCTGGAAGGTCAACGCCCTCAAGGCATACCTCGCGGCGCGCGGGGTGCGGCGGCCGTGCCTGCTCGTCCTCGGGTGGCACGGCGCGTCCGAGCGCGAGGTCCGGCGTCGTCGCGCGGACGCCGTCCGCGGCCGGGACCTGGTCCCCCTGGGCCGGTCGCTCGGCGAGGCGTGGCGGCACGGCCGGTTCAACGGTCCGCGCCAGCGGGACGCGCTGATGGAGATCGGCGCGTGCGTGGAGACGCTGGAGACCGCGACGCACTGGTCGAAGCTCTCCGAGCTGCGCCTCGCCGTGCGCGAGGCCCTGGTGGACGCGCTCGGGCGGTGCGTGGTCATGTGCCACGTCTCGCACGCCTACGAGACCGGCGCGTCGCTGTACTTCACCGTGCTGGCGGCCCGGGACGCGACCGACCCGATCGGCCAGTGGCAGGTCGCCAAGGCCGCCGCCGCGGAGGCCGTCGCCGGGCTCGGCACGATCAGCCACCACCACGCCGTCGGCACCGACCACGCGCCCTACCTGGAGGCCGAGATCGGCCGGCTCGGGCTCGACGTGCTGGCGTCGGTGAAGCGGGCGCTCGACCCGACCGGCGTGCTCAACCCGGGCAAGCTCCTCGCTGGCGGGACCGATCCGGCGGGGCTAGCGTCACCTGGTGACCGGTGACCTGCTGATCCGTTCCGTGCGACCGTGGCCGGGCACCCCCGGCACACCCCCGGTCGACGTGCTCTGCGAGGGCGGCCGCTTGGCCGCGTTCGGCCCGGACCTCGACGCGCCGCCCGGGGTGCCGGTCGCCGACGGGCGCGGCGGCGTGCTGCTGCCCGCGTTCACCGACGCGCACGCGCACCTCGACTCCACGCGGCTCGGCCTGCCGTTCCGCCCGCACACGGCCGACGGGGGGCTGGCCGGCCTGATCGAGAACGACCGGCGCAACTGGCGGTCCGCGGAGGCGTCCGTCGCGGAGCGCGCCACGCACACGCTCGGCCGGACGATCGCCGCCGGCGCGACGCACGTGCGCAGCCACGCGCAGGTCGACGTGGACTCGGGGCTGGACAAGCTGGAGGGCGTGCTGGCGGCCCGCGAGGAGCACGCCGACCGCGCGCACGTCGAGGTGGTGGCGTTCCCCCAGTGCGGCATCCTGCGCGAGAAGGGCACCGCCGACCTGCTGGACGCCGCCCTGCGGGCCGGCGCGGACCTGGTCGGCGGCCTCGACCCGGCGGGCTACGACCGCGACCCGGTGCGGCACCTCGACGTCGTGTTCGGGCTCGCGGAGAAGCACCAGCGCGGGGTGGACGTGCACCTGCACGACGCCGGCACGCTCGGCGCGTTCCAGGTGGAGCTGATCTGCGAGCGGGTGCGCGCGCTGGGCATGCGCGGCCGGGTGACGATCAGCCACGCGTTCGCGCTGTCCACAGTGGACGAGGAACGGCAGCGCGAACTGGTCGAGCTGCTGGCCGAGCACGACGTGGCGGTGACGACGGTCGCGCCGGGCGCGCGGGAGCCGTTGCCGCTGCGGCGGTTGCGGCTGGCCGGCATCCGGCTCGGGCTGGGTCAGGACGGCATCCGCGACTACTGGTCGCCCTACGGCAACGGCGACATGCTCGACCGGGCGTGGCAGCTCGCCTACCGCGGCGGGTTCCGCCGGGACGAGCTGGTCGAGATGTGCGTCGACATCGCGACCCGGGGCGGCGCCGCCGTGCTGGGCCGCGCCCTGGGCCTGACCGAGGGCGCGCCCGCCGACCTCGTGGTGGTGCCCGGCGACACCGTGACGGCCGCCGTGATGGACCGCGCGCCGCGCACGCTGGTCGTGCACGGGGGCCGGGTCGTGGCCGCGGATGGTCGGGTCGTGTGACAGAACCGCCGCGGATCACGCCAGGTCAGTAGCCTTCGCGCATGACAGAGACCTGGGAGGCCCTCAAGGCGACGCCCCTGGCCGAGACGCGGCGCCGCGCCGCGGTCGTCGGCGAGCTCGCCGAGGTGGCGCCGATGGCGGTGGACGACGCGGAGCGGTGGGCGTGGAACGACCGGGGCGGGCAGTCGGCCGTCTGGTACTTCACCCCGGAGGGCCGGGCGCTGCTGCTGACGTTCGACCACGAGACCGACCTCAACCTGTACGCGGAGGGTGACTACGCGGCGCAGGAGTCGCTCTACGGAGGGGTGCCGGAGGACCTCGTGCGGCTGGTGCGCGACCGTCCCGAGAACTACGAGTCGCTGAACCTCACCGACGAGGCGACGGGCCGCACGATCCACTACGCAGGCGGGGTGTTCTGGTTCGACGGCGAGGTCTGGCGGGAGGCCGACGGCTTCCTCAAGCACTGCGCGGAGCACGGCCTGGACGCGATGGTCGAGTCGGGGTTCGACTACTGCCTCGACGCCTACCTGTTCGGTCGCGGGTTCACGCCCGAGGCCGTGGTCGCCGACCGCGTGCGGAAGGGCTGGTACGAGGACGAGGCGGACCGCGCGGCGGCACTGGCCGAGGTCCGCGCGGTCTTCGCCCGGCACCCCTGACCCCCGCGCGCGCGGCACGGCCCGGCGGCGCGGCTCGCGCACCGCCGGCGTGCCACGACGACCACCTACAGCGTGACCAGGGCCTTGCCGAGGTTCTCCCCGCGCAACATGCCGATGAACGCCTCCGGCGCCCGCTCCAGGCCGTCGGTCACGGTCTCCCGGTAACGCAGCTCGCCCGACGCGACCCAGCCGCCGACCTCGCGCAGGAACGCCTCGCGCACGTCCCCGTGGTCCAGCACGAGGAAGCCGCGCAGCGACAGCCGCTTGCCCACGGCCAGGCCGAGGTTGCGCACGCCGGTCGGCGTCGTGGTGTTGTAGTTCGAGATCGAGCCGCACAGCGCCGCGCGGCCGAAGTCGTTGAACGAGTCGATGGCGGCCTCCAGGTGCTCGCCGCCGACGTTGTCGAAGTAGACGTCCACGCCCTCGGGGGCGGCCTGCGCCAGCAGCTCGCCGACCGGGCCGTCCTTGTAGTTGAACGCCGCGTCGAAGCCCAGCTCGTCGAGCAGGTAGGCCACCTTCGCGTCGCTGCCGGCGCTGCCGATCACGCGCTTCGCGCCGCGCAACCGGGCGATCTGGCCCGCGACCTGGCCGACCGCGCCCGCCGCGCCGGAGACGAACACCACGTCGCCCTCGCGGAACGCGGCGACCTCCAGCAGCCCCACGTACGCGGTCATCCCGGGCATGCCGAGCACGCCCAGGTACGCGGCCAACGGAGCGGCCTCCGGGTCGACCTTCGTGGCGTGCGCGGCGTCGACCGCGGCGTAGTCGCGCCAGCCGAACCCGTGCAGCACGGTGTCGCCGACCTCGAACCCGGCGGCCTCGGACGCCACGACCTCGCCCACCGCGCCGCCTTCGAGGGCCTTGCCCACCTCGTACGGGGCCACATAGGACTTGCCCGCGTTCATCCGGCCCCGCATGTACGGGTCGACGCTCATCACCCGGTTGCGGACCAGCAGTTGGCCGTCGCCGATCGCCGGGACGGCCACTTCGGCCAGTGCGAAGTCCTCGGGCGTCGGGAAACCCACGGGGCGCGAGGCGAGGCGGATCTCGCGCGCGGTGCTCGGCAGCGTCATACCGCGTGCAACACCGCGGTCACGTGGCGCTGTTCCGCCGCTCAGGTGTGAGCTGAATCCCGCAGGGCGGTGACGCTCCGGTAGGCGAAACCGAGCCTCTCGTACAGCCGGATGGCCGTCGCGTTCGCCGCGTCGACCATCAGCCCGCACGTCCCGCGCTCGGCCAGCAGCTCGCCCACCACGAACGAGCACACCTGCGCGGACAGCGACCGACCGCGGTGGTCCGGGTGCGTGGCGACGCCCGCGACGAACCCGACGCCCGGCGCGCCCCACGCGTCCGCGGCCACGGACACCAGCACCCCGTCCGCCCGCACGCCCGCCCACCGCGCCGGGCCGGGCTCGCGCGGCCACGCCCACGAGTCGGGGTTCGCCTTGCGCAGCAACGACTCCACCTCGTCCCACTCGTCCTCGGCGAGCCACCGCGCCCGGCCCCGGGCCGCCAGCGCGCCCGACCGCTCCATCCACCCGAACGTGCCCCGGACGGGCCACCCCAGCTCGTCGGCCACGGCCGTCGCCACCACGGGCCGCACGTCCGGCCGCACGTGCGCCCGCAGCAACGCCGCCACGTCGGCCACCGGACCGGTGAGCACCAGCCGGTCGAACCGGTACAGCGCCGGCGCCAGCACGCCGACCGCCCCGCCGTGCGCCCACGCCGCGCCGCCGCGGCCGGGCAGCAGGGCCTGGGCGGCCCACCTCACCAGCGGGTCGGGCGTGGCGGCGGAGACGTCGGCGGGGGTGGGGAGCGCGCGCATGACCGCATCATCGCCCAACGGCTACCCTCGCCCGCATGGACATCCGCCGGGTCACCACGGTCGACGAGGTGGTCGCCGCCAGCCACCTGTTCGACGACGCGCCGCGCGAGGACGCCACCCGCGCGTTCCTCGCCGACGACCGGCACCACCTGCTCGTCGCCTACGTCGGCGGCGAACCGGCCGGGTTCGCGTCCGGCGTCGAGACCATCCACCCCGACAAGGGCGTGGAGATGTTCCTCTACGAGCTGGGCGTCGACGAGGCCCACCGCCGTCGCGGCGTCGCCACGGCGCTGGTCGAGGGCCTGATCGAGCTGGCCAGGTCGCGCGGCTGCACCGGCGCGTGGACCGGCGCGGAGAAGGACAACGCCCCCGCCCTGGCCACCTACCGCCGGACCGGCGCCGAGCTGGACTTCGACACCGTCGCCGTCTCCTGGGGCTTCTAGGCGGCTTCTAGGCGCCCTTGCGGAACAGGGCCCGCTTCTGCAGCGAGTCCTCCAGCGCCCGGAACGCCAGGTCGAGGGCGGTGTCGTACTCGTCCTGGTCGCGCGGCGGCACGGACTCGTCCGGCGCGGGCACCGTGGTCATGGTGAACCACCGCTCGTCCCACAGCAGCCCGACCACGGCCTCCCAGTGCTCCGCGACGACCTGCTTGACCAGCTTCTCCCGGTCGATCACCTCGGCCATCCGGTCCTGCGACGCGGCCAGCCGCTCCAGCAGCACCCGCACCCGCGCCCGGTCGGTCGCGCGCATCCGCTCGACCGACTCGCCGGCCAGCGCGATCAGCTCCCGGTACCGCTCGATCGCCGAGACCGCCTCGACCTCGTGGCCGCCGTGCCCGTTCGTGCGCTGCGCGGGAACGGCGGAGGCGTGGCTGATCATGGTTCCTCCCCGGTGTCGAACGGGATGACGACCTGGGGCCGCGAGTGCTCGAACCGGTCGAAGAACAGGCCGCGCCGCGGTCGCGGTGACCACGCCATGACCTGCTCCGGCCCGAACGACAGCAGCTCCTTCCCCTGGATGTCGAACGCGATCCACGCGCCGACGTCGTCGTAGACCCCCGGCGGCAGGCTGTTCTTCAGCCGCTGCGCGCCGCGCCACCACCCCAGGACGTGGGTGCGGTTCTCCGGGCCGTGCTTGAGCACGGTCCGCAGCCCGTCCAGCCCCGAGGCGCGGGTCGTCGGGTCCTTCGCCTCCAACAGGGTGTGCGCCGCGTCCACCGCGTAAACCACCACGTAGTGCGGTGGCAGCGGGGCGCCGGTCTCCGCGGTCATGCTCGCGGTGATCCGCGCGGCCGTGTCGTCCACGAACCGCCGCACGCCGTCCAACCCGAACAGGTCCACCGCGTGGCCCGCGTCGCGCAGCTGCTTGGCCAGCCGCTCCGCGTGCGACCAGGCGTCCTCGGCCAGGCACGCCAGGGTGAACCGGGCCTCGTCCGGCTCGTGCTGGCGGGCCAGCGACAGCGCCGCGCCGCCCAGCACGGCCGCCGCGTCGTCGGCCAGCGAGCCGAGCACCGCGATGTTGCGGCCCGGCGTGCGGGCGAACCGCACCTTCGCCGCGCTGCCCGCCACGTCGATGACCTGCCCCAGCAGCACGGTCGGGCTCCCGGTGCCGGGTCGCAGCGCCCGGAAGTCCGGCAGCGCGCCCAGCACCGGCACCTTGCCGCCGTCGAACAGGATCGGCTCGGCCAGGTCCGCCGGGCGCAGCCGGTGCAGCTCGGCCTGCAACGCGTCGAACGTGCCCTTCGCGGTGGCGTCGGGGACGCGCGCGACCTCGTTGCCCGGCCGCACGCCCGACTCGTGGTTGACCACGGCGTGCCAGCGCGGCAGCTCCACCGCGGCGTCGTTCTGCGGCTCGGCCAGCACCCGCCGCGCCTTGGGCAGCGCGATGCGCACGGTGAACTGCTCGAAGATCGCCGACTTGCCCCAGAACCCCTCGATGCCGGACACGTCCTGGCTCGACAGCACCAGGTGGATGCCCTGCGACCGGCCCCGCCGCGCCACGTCCTCCAGCAGCTGGGTGGCCTGCGCCGTCACCTGGTCGCGCTCGCCGAACAGGTACTGGAACTCGTCGATCACCGCCACGATCCGCGGCCAGTGGCCGTGCGGGTCCTCCTCGCGCAGCTGCTCCAGCTTGGTCACCTCGTGCCGCTTCGCCGCGTCCGCCCGCCGGCGCATCTCGTCGGCGAGGAACTGCAGCAGCGCCACGCCGAACTCGCGGTCGGTGTTGACGTTCACGCCGACCAGCCGGGCGTGCGGCAGCCACGTCGGGTCCTTGCGGCCCGGCGCGAACTGCGCAAACGACACGCCCTCCTTGAAGTCCAGCAGGTACAGCTCCAGCTCGTCCGGCGCGTACCGGGCGGCGAGGCTGCCGAGCATGGCGTACAGGAAGTTCGTCTTGCCCGAGCCGCTCGGCCCGCCGACCAGGGCGTGCGGCGAGGTGTCGCCCAGGCCCACGTGCACCGGCTCGCCCTCCAGGAACCCCACCGGCGCGACCACGCCCGCCGCCGACGTCTCCTGCCAGAACCGCTCCGGCAGCAGGTCGGCGAACGTGCTGAGCCGGGTGCGGCGCTCCTCGCGCTTGTCCGCGATCGCCGCGCACGCCCGGGGCACCTGGCCGCGGGGCAGCGGCGGGTCGAGCGCCACCGCCACGTGCCGGCCCGTCATCGTGCAGGTCGCGCTGTGGTCGGCGGCGATCGTCACGGTCTCGATCGGCGAGTTGACCGTGACCGGGATGTCGACGATCAGCAGCTGGATGCCCGCCGCCAGGCCGTTGCGCGCCACCCGCTGCAACTGCTGCTGGTGCTCCTCCCGCAACGGCTGCCGGTTGCCGAACAGCACCGCCACCCGCCACGGTTCGGTGCGCCGCCCGCCCGCGGCCCGCACCGACTGGTGGCCCTCGGTCAGCACGCCCGTGTGCACCCGCCGGATGTGGTCGGACAGCTCGTCCAGCAGCTCGTGCAGCCGGGCCGGGTCGTGCACGGTCAGCAGGCCCGCGCGGGTCAGCGGGTACAGGCCCGGCAGCGCGCCGGTGAGCTGGCCGACGTCCCACACGTGCACGTGCACCAGGCCCGGCTGGAAGTGGCTCAGCACGCGCAGCAGCAACGTCTCGACCAGCGCCTCGGCCGTCGCGCGGCTCTCGTGGGTCGACGCCACGTGCAGGTGCGAGTGGTCCAGCAGCGGCACGGCCACCGGGAACCGCCGCGGCTCCGGCGCGCCGCGCACGACGCCCGTGCCGATGCGCCACAGCTCGGGCACGCCGTCGCTGCCGTCGGCCGTGCCCGGTGTGCCCAGCCAGGTCTCCGGCGGCCACGACGCCGGGCCCTCGGCCGCGGCGCCCACCAGCGCCGCGAGCTGGTCGGGACCGCGTTCGGACCACTCGCGGAACGCCTCGACCCGGTCGACCATGGCCTGCGCGACCAGGTCGCCGAAGAGGGGGTTCGCCAGCGCGCCCGCCAGCAGCGGGTCGGCCAGCGCCCGGTCGACGCCGTCGCCGCGCAGGATGACCTCGAACATGTCGCGGGCCCGTTCGGCGGCCAGCAGGCGGTGCTCGCGCGAGGCGTTGCCCAGCGCGGCGGCGACCGCCCTGCGGAACTCCTCGAAGGAGCCCTCGATCCTCCTGCGGCGCTCGTCACGCCTGCTCACGTCACAGCTCCACGGCTAGGCGTTGGACCAGTTCCAGGCTGCCCACGATCAGCTCCAGCTCGTCGGCGAACCTCTCCCCGGCGGCCACGAACCCGGCGGGCACCAGGGACTCGTGGTGCTGGGCGCTCGCGTCGAGCAGGATGTCGACGGCCTCGTCCAACGCGTTCTGGGCCTCCCGGACGCTGCGGTAGGCGTCCCGGAGGAACTCGCAGCTCTGCTCGAGAGCGAGCTTGATCTCGCCTACCGAGGTCACGTCACAACCTGGAATTGATGCTCTCGGCCTGGGAGATCCCGGCGCCGAGGTGCTTCTGCAGGTCGGTGACGCCGCTGACGACCTCCGCGAACCGCGCGTTCGCCTGCTCGACGTCGGCCTGGACGCTGCCCTGGGTCGCCGTGCTGAGCAGGGCCTGCGCGTCCTCGGCCAGGTCGGCGGCCTGTTGCAGCGCGTTCACGCTCTGGCCCGCCTTCTCGACGGCCTGTGCGATCGCGGCGCGGACCTCTTCGATGCTGGCCATGTCGGATCCCGACCCCTCCTGGCAAAACCGCTCGAGTGCCTGTAGTTGAAAGTAGTACCTAAAGTTTCACGATTCACAAGCAAGATCGGCTGACCGGGTGGCACTGCAAATCCACTCGATCGGGCCAGCGTTGTGGATCTCAGTCGGGCACCGTCCACACGAATGCCGAATCCGGTGTCGCTGTGAGTTCCAGCGCCGCGATCCCGGTGCCCGGCGCGGGTGCCGCCGACCAGCGGATCGTGCCCGCGGAACCGGACCACTCGACGTCGGTCCACCCCGAACGGCCCAACGACACCACGGCGTCGCGTAGCGCCACCGTGGGCGAATTAACGCTTGAGCCGAGGTCGATGTGCACGCTCAGTAGGTGCCCGTGGGGAGCCACCCGGGTGATCTTGCCACTCCTGGCGACCCGGCTCGCTACCGCCCGCGCTTGCCATTCCGCGCCCGCGCTCCGGTCGGTGGCCACGTCCACGCGCAGCGCCAACCGCGTGCTGCCCCGTTCGGGCTCCGGCTCGCCCCCCGAACGGCCGCCCGCCGCCGCCGGCGCCCCGGAGTGGGTCTGCGGGTCGCCGCCCGCCCACGCCTCCACCAGCAACCGCTCGGCCCCCGGCACCAGGTCGTCGAGCAGCACCGGGTCCTCCAGCACCGTCCACGCCGTCGGCGGCTCGCACGACACCCGCGGCGTGGGGAACCGCTCGCCGAGCTGCCGGACGAACGTGCGCACCGCGCGGGCCAGCGCGCCCGCCACGTTCTGCGTCGCCCGCTCGCCGCTGACCCGGCTGATCGTCACCGACCAGCAACCGGGCTCCTCGTCGGAGCAGTCGGAGGCCCGTACCACCCGCCCGCCGACCTGGCGCAGCAGTGCGGCGCAGGCGGCCCGCGCCTGCTGCTCGTCGTCGGCCGCCACCACCGCGGTGATCAGCAGCTCCAGGTCCTCGCCCACCATGTCGACCCGAATTGTCCACGACGCGCGCGGCACTCGTGAGAGTGCCATTGATGTCACCCATAAGCAGGGACTTGCGCCCACCCCTCGTGATGTCCGCTGATCAGGCCCTTTTGCCCACTTCAACCCCCGTTCACACGATGTGGTCGGCGATGTCCGGCGGCGCGTCGTGCGAGGTAACGATGTCAGCGCATGGCCATCTACTCCAAGGAGGTTCCACCATGCGCAGCATCATCCGTCTGGTCGCCGCCGGGGCGCTCTCGCTCCCGCTCGTCCTCGGCGCCGCCGGCATCGCGTCGGCCGACGTCGAGTTCGACCAGAACGCCGCGTCCGCCACCGCGGACGGCGCCACCGTCTACGACCTCGCGTCGGGCGCGGACGCTCACGGCAACTCGTACTTCGTCCAGGTGTTCGAGGCAGCCGGCCCGTACGGCGCCGGCTCCTACCTCCAGGCGGCGTGGACCTACCACGGCGACGCGGGCTACTTCGAGGACTACGCCTTCTCCGGCCACGAGGGTGCGTGGACCGGTGACACCTCGGCGCACGCGAACTCGCACCACGGCCACGACGGCGCGGACGATGATGACTAGATCACCCGTGCGGTGGGGCGGCGCCTCGTCGGCCGCCCCGCACACCCGGTGACGCGTGCCGGCCGCGGGTGGTGCCGCGGCCGGCACCTCCGGCTCAGCCCAGCTCCAGCACCCGGCGCGCGAAGGAGACCACGTCGGCCAGCACCTCGGCCGAGTTCGTCTCGTTGAACACCTCGTGCCGCGCGCCCGGGTACACGCGCTCCTCGAACAGCAGGCCGCGCAACCGGTCCGTGCCCGTGCGGGTGTCGGCCAGGGGCACCAGCTCGTCCGCGTCGCCGTGCAGCCACAGCGTCGGCAGGTGCTCCAGCGCCGGACCGTAGTTGACCTCGTCCAGCGCGCGCTCCACCATCGCCAACGTCTCGCGCGGGTACGGCCCGTGCCACACCAGCGGGTCCGCCGCGTACCGCTTGCCCACCTCCGGGTCGCGGGACAGCAGCGCGGGGTCCAACGGCTCGCCGGAATCGTCGTCCAGCCCCTCCCACGCGCCCAGCACCGGCGCGGACAGCACCAACGCGTCCAGGGGGTGCAGCTGCGCGTACCGCGCGGCGACCAACCCGCCCTCGCCGTGCCCGATCAGCACCGTGGGCAGGTCGGACGCGGCGGAGCTGATCGCCGCGCCGACGTCGGCCACCGCGCCGTCGAGGTCGGCGACCACCGCCCGTTCCCCCTCCGACCGGCCGTGCCCGACCTGGTCCGCGGCGACGACGAGCGCACCGGCCCGCACCAGCGCGTCCGCGACGTGCGCGTACCTGCCGCCGTGCTCGCCGAAGCCGTGCACGATGACGGCGAGCCAGGCGGCGTCCAGGTTGGGCCACGTGCGGACCGCGAGCTCCCCGGCGTGGCCGGGAACGTTGGACTCGATCACCTAGGCAGCGTAGAACGCGCTGATCTCGATCTTCCCGCCGGCGCACACCGGCCCCAGGCCCCACCGGAGGTCCACCGGCTGCGTCTCGTCGGGCGGGATCGCCGCCGCCCGCGCGGCCTCGGCCTGGCAGGGCCGGTCGACCGGCTCGTCACCCGTGGGCACGACGGTCCAGTGCAGGTTGGCGGCCGCCGCCCGACCGGGCGCCAGGAGGATCGGGGCGGGCCCGGGGTCGGGCGAGCGCTGGAGGTCGGTGGGCACCGGGTTGCCCGCGGCGTCCAGCAACTGCAACCCGCTGTACCCGTTGAGGGTGCACGGCGTCGAGCCGCTGTTCGTGACCACGAGCTTGCCGTACCGGTTCCCGGCGCCCGCCTCGGCCGGTTCGACGGTCCCGGCGAGCACGGCGGCGCTGCACCGCCCGGACGCGGGCGTGGCCGCGGCGGAGGTCGGGGGAGCCGGCGACGACGGCGGCACCGGCGCCGCCGGGGACGACGAGGTGGGCGTCGGCTGCACCGGCAGCGTCGACTGCCCGGCCACCTCCTGCTGCCGGGGACTCCCGCATGCCGCAAGCGCGACCGTGAGGGCGCCGAGCGCCACGAGTCGCCTCATGTCCACCTCCTGCTGGGGAACGGTCCTCACGTGGAGGACGTACCCAACGGCCGTTCGGTTGGGTCGATCGGCGAGAAATTCACCGGATCGGGCGCACGGCCGATGCCAACCAACACCTCGAACGTTGAATTCGGGGTGCGCCAACGTAGGACTCACGGGACCTGAACGCAGGACTCACGCGGCCTGGAGGTACGACACACGGGACCTGGAGGTACGACACACGCGTTCGGCAGGTGCGACGGGCCCGGTGGGGAAGAACGCCCCGCCGGGCCCGTCGGCCTTGGCCTGCCGGGTGCCCGTGAGGGCCCCGGGTCGCACCGGTCGGGGCCTCAACCACCGACCCGCCGCTCGGCCTCGACACCCGCCGCGGCGCTCACGCCCGGGGCGCCTCCCGCGCCCGCCCCGACCCAGCCGCCCGACAGCACCGGCATGTCGCCCACCGACCCCGCCCACACGTAGGTCCAGCAGACCTGCCCGTCGGCCAGCGTCACCCGGACCCGCCGGTACTCGTCACCCTCGTACTCGTCCAACGCGGGGAGCGCCTCCTCCGGCCGCTCCACCCGCAGCACGTACCCCGGGACCGCCCCCGCGCCCCCGGGCCGGAACGCCGGGTACCCCCGCCCGGTGTCGTGCAGCGTCCCCGGCAGCGACGCCCGCGCCGGCCCGCCGCTCACGAACCGCTCCACGAGCGGCCAGGCGGGCATCCCCGGCTGGAGCGTCCCGTACACGAAGACCCGGTCCGGCCAGTCGTCCGGCGAGGGGTCGCCGAGCACCGGCGTCACGTCCAGCCCGTCGCCGTCCGCGGGCCTGCCGCCGAACCGCCGCGCCCGCGCCTGGTCGACCTCCGCGCACCGCACGGGCCTGCCGTTGACCAGCAGCGGCATCCGCCGCGTCCCCGCGCCGGTGTAGGCGAGCACCGAGTCGACCACCCCGCCGTTGAACAGCGTCACCCGACCGGTGTGCAGGCGGACCAGCCGGTAGCGCAGCCCGCGCCCCTCGCACCGGTCCAGCACCCGCAACTGCTCCGCGGTGGCGAACCACACCGCGTGCTCCTCCTCGACGCCCGGCGCGGCGGCGAGGGTCGCCGGCCGCTGGCCGTCGGTCTTGCGCAGGCCCGCGGCCCAGACCGCCGCCAGCCCTTCGCACCGGGCCCGCAGCACGACCGCCGGGCCGGTCAGCCCCAGCTCCTCGCGGAGCCACGTCACCTTGGCGGGGTTGGCGTTGGAGCCGTACGCCAGCACCGGCATCCGACCGGCGAGCGGCGGTTCGCCGCGCTCGGCCAGCCAGTCGTCCAGGTCCTGCCCGTCGGGGGCGACCCGCCATCCGGAATCGGCACCGGGATCGGGCGTGACCGGCCAGCCGGCGCCGTCGAGGTGCACGAAGCAGTGTCCCGGCCGAGCTCCCGGATAGGGCTCGGCCGGGTGTCTATCGTCTGTGAAGGGCTGCGTCATGGCTCCCATTCTGGCAAACCACCCTTCCAATTCACCGGTTGTTGGTTTGCGGAAGCCGGGATACGTCCGATCTCTCTGCTGGTCCGTTGCCCCGATAAGTCATCACCCTCACCCTGAACACCTCAGACGTCGGAGGGCTGGACGTGACCTGGAGCACAGGGTCACACGTTCTCGGCCCGCCGCGCGTCGTACTCCTCGCGCGCCGCCAGGAAGTCCGGCAGGTTCCGCTCGATCCAGCCGAACAGCTCGCTGATCCGCTCTGCCGCGTGGGTGCCCAACGGGGTGAGGGAGTAGTCCACCCGCGGCGGGATCACGGGGTGCACCTCGCGGTGCACGAGCCCGTCCCGCTCCAGCGCCTGCAACGTCTGGGCGAGCATCTTCTCGCTCACCCCGCTGACCGCCCGGCGCAGCTCGCTGAACCGCATGGTCCCCTCGAGGAGCTTGCCGAGCACCAGGCTGCCCCAGTGCCCGGTGGCGTGGTTGGCGATCGTCCGGGACGGGCAGTTGCGGTCGTACACGTCACCTCGCGAGTACATGGCGACCAACCTACCTGCACGCTCTCCGCCGGGTAAGTACCTGATGAACGGGTAGGTACTTACGATTCGTTAGCGCTCGACCTAGCGTTGCCGGCATGACGACCTTGATCACCGGCGCGACCGGCCACCTCGGCTCCCTGATCCTGCGCCACGCCCTCACCCGCCTGCCCGCCGACCGGCTCGCCGTGTCCGTCCGCGACCCGCGCAAGGCCGAGGGCCTGGGCGTCGAGGTCCGGCCGGGCGACTTCGACGGGCCCCTCGCCGAGGCGTTCGCCGGCGTGGAGACGCTGCTGATGGTGTCCGTGGACGGCCCGGACGAGATCCGGGTGCGCCGGCACCTCGCCGCGGTGCGGGCGGCGGCCGACGCGGGCGTGCGGCACATCGTCTACACCTCGGTCACCGACGCGGACACCTCGCCGCTCCTCCTGGCCCGGGTCCACAAGGCGACCGAGGACGCGATCCGCGCCACCGGCATCCCGTTCACGTTCCTGCGCAACGGGATGTACCACGAGAACTACCTGCCGCACGGGCCCGGCCCGATCGTCAGCGCCGCCGGCGACGGCCGCATCGCCAGCGCCTCGCGCGACGACCTGGCCCTGGCCGCCGCCGTCGTGCTGAGCACGCCCGGCCACGAGAACACCGCCTACGAGCTGACCGGGCCGCGGGCGTGGAGCTTCGACGAGCTGGCCGCGCTCGCCGGCACGACCCACGAGCGGGTGGCCGCGGCGGACCGGGTGGCCGCGCTGGAGGGCTTCGGCCTGCCGGGGTTCCTGGTCGAGCTGCTCGCCGACGTCGAGACCAACATCGCCCGCGGCGCGCTCGCCGAGGTCCGCCCCGACCTGGAGAAGCTGATCGGTCGCCCCGCCACCACGATCGAGGACGCCGTGCGCGCCGCGAACCCGGCGTGACCACCGGTCGCCGACCCCGCCCCGCCGGACCGCTCCCCGCCGAACTGCGGTCCGCCGGACCGCGCCCGGCCGAACCGTGCTCCGCCGGACCGCGCCCGGCCGCCGGACCGCGCTCGACCGCTGTCCGCCGGTCTCGCGCGGCCGGGCACCTTCCCCCCGGCTAGCCCCCGGCGAGCAGCGCCGCGTCGATCTCCCGGTGGGCCTCGGGGTGCTCCTCCCACCACTTCGCGTAACCCGGGTTGCGGGGGAGCACCGCGCAGTAGGCCCGCGCGGCGGCGGCGAAGACGTCGTGGGCCCGGCCGGCGGCGGGGCCGTCGCGGCGGGTGGCGACCATCAGGTCCACCATCAGCGGTGCGCCGCGCAGCGGCCGGATCACGATCCCGTCGCCGCCGCGGGACTGGGGCAGCGCGAACGACACCGCGCCGTTGGCCACCAGGCTGCGGGCGGTGTTGGCCTCGTTCACGTGGTGGGTGAACCGGGGGGTGAAGCCGGCCGCCGCGCACGCCGTGAAGATCTGCAGCCGGTTGCCGACGAACTCGTCCGGCGGCGCGACCCAGTCCCGGTCGGCGAGCTGCCCGAGCTCCACGTCGTCCTGCTCGGCCAGCGGGTCGGTCTCCGGCAGCGCCACGAACTGCGGCTCGCTCACCAGCCTGCGCAGCTCCAGCCCGCGCAGCTCCCGGCGTTCCAGGCCCTCGAACCGGTCCAGCACGCCGAGCTGCACCTGACCGGTCACCAGCAGCTCCACGAGGTCCGACGCGCCGGGCATGATCTCGGTGCGGACCTCCGAACAGGGGATCACCCGCCGCAGCTCCTCGACGAAGTGCCCGAAGAACAACGTCGGCACGCCGCCCACCAGCAGCGGCCCGGGCCGTTCGCCACCGGCCCGCTCCCGCGCCAGCGAGACCAGCTGGTCGACCTCGTCGAGCACCAGCCTCGCCGTGCCGACGACCTGTTTGCCGAGGTCGGTGGGCAGGGAACCGGCGGTGGTCCGGTCGAACAGGCGACCGCCGACGATCCGCTCGACGGTGCGCAGCTGGGCGCTCATCGCGGGCTGCGTGAGTCCCAGGCGCGCGGCGGCCTTGGTGAGGCTGCCTTCTTCGGCGATGGCGCACACCGCGCGCAGGTGACGTAGTTCAAGCTCGGGCATAACGCTCTTCTATCCCCCTTTCGTATGAGCCGCCAGCCCTCGCCGCGGCCATAGTTGGCGGAGTTCCCGTCGAGCGCCGAGGAGATGCGGATGCGCCGAGCCACCGCGGTCCACCACCGGACCCGCAGCCAGATCTACTGACCGTTCTTCGGCCGTCACGTCCCACGCCGCGTCCCCCATGACGCGGCCGAGCGGCCCGGCACACCGTTTACGCGGGCGGGGGTGCCGGGAGTCGCCCGGGGCTTGGCGCGCCGGGGGTGCGAGGCGGACGTCCCCACCCCGCTCGGGGCCGCCGGTCGTCATTGCGGAGTGACGACCGGCGGCCCCGCCGCGTTGTCGGTAGCTTCGGGGCATGTCGGTACAGGACAGCCCCGTCGAGTGGGTGAACGAGCACATCCGCAAGTACGTCGAGACCGGTGGCGAGCAGGGTCACGAGTGGCAGCCCGGCGTCTTCACGCTGCTGCTGACCACGGTGGGCCGCAAGTCCGGGAAACCCCGCCGCACCGCGTTGATCTACCAACCCCACGGCGACGCCTACGTGGTCGTCGCGTCCTACGGCGGTGCCCCGGAGCACCCCGCCTGGTACCGCAACCTGCTGGAGCGCAATGAGGCCGAGGTGCAGGTGAAGTCCGACGTGTTCCGGGCCAGGGCCCGGACCGCGACCGGCGAGGAGCGCGCCGAGCTGTGGAAGTTGATGACCGAGGTCTGGCCCGCCTACGACGAGTACGCCCGGAAGACCGACCGCGAGATCCCGGTCGTGGTGCTCGAACGCGCCTGACCGCGCCCGGACCCCGCGTCACCCCACCGGGATCGGCACCGCCGCCCCCGTCACGGTGACGCGCGGGTCGTCGGGGGAGACGGCGACCTCCAGCAGGCTCGGCCGGCCCAGGTCCACCCCCTGGTGGATGGTGATCGACCTGGGCCGCCCGACCAGCCCGAGGGTCCGCAGGTAGCCGCCGAACGCCGCCGCGGCGGCGCCCGTGGCCGGGTCCTCGACCACCCCGCCCACCGGGAACGGGTCGCGCGCGTCGAACACGTCCTCGGACCGCTGGTGCACGAGCTGCGCGGTCACGGCGTCGTTGGCGCGCAACAACCCCGCCAACGCGTCGAAGTCGTAGTCCAGGTCCGCCAACCGCTCCCGCGTGCGCACGGCCAGCACGAGGTGCCGCGCCCCGCCGAACGCCCAGTGCGCGGGGTAGCGCGGGTCCAGGTCCTCCGCCGACCACCGCAGCGCCCGCAACGCCTCGGCGACATCGCCCGCCGGCGCGGGCGCGGAGGACGTCGGCACGCTGGTCAGGCTCGCCCGACCGGGTGCCGCGTCCACCTCGACCAACCCCGACCTGGTGTGGAACCGCACCGTGCCGGTGACGTCCAGCGCGACGGCGGAGGCCACGGTCGCGTGACCGCAGAACGGCACCTCCACCAGGGGGCTGAAGTACCGCACGTCGAACTCGCGCCCCTCCGCGCGGGGGAACAGGAACGCGGTCTCGGAGTAGCCGACCGCGGCGGCGATCCGGAGCATCCCGGCGTCGTCCAGGCCGGTAGCGTCGAGCACGACACCGGCCGGGTTGCCGCCGGCGGGGTCGGTGGTGAAGGCGGAGTAGCGCAGGACCGCCGGTTCGGGCACGTCATTCATGCCGACAGCGTCCCCCACCGGACGGCATCGAGTCCAACGATTCCCTGCGATGTGTCCGATCGGTATTGTCGATGCGGTGGACACCCGCCTCCTGCGCACCCTCCTGGTGCTCGCGCGCACGGGCAGCTTCACCGCCACCGCGGCGGAGCTGCACCTCGTGCAATCCACGGTGACCAGCCAGGTCAAGGCCCTGGAGCGGCACCTGGGCGCCCGCCTGTTCGACCGGCTGCCCAGCGGCGCCCGGCTGACCGAGGCGGGTCGGCAGGCCGTCGAGCACGCCCGCGAGGTGCTGACCTCCGAGCAACGCCTGCGCGACGCGGTGCGCGGCAGCACGGCGGTCGAGGGGGACGTGCGGATAGCCGCGCCCGAGTCGGTGTGCGCCTACCGGCTGCCGCAGCGGATCGCCGACGTGGCGCTGCGCTGGCCGGGCATCTCGGTGCACCTCTCGCCCGCGGGCACCCGCCAGGCGCTGGCCGGCGTCCGCAACGGCACGCTGGACCTGGCGCTGGTGCTGGAGGACTCGCTGGTCGCGCCGGGGTTGAAGGTGACCGCCATCGGGGTGGAGCCGATCGAGCTGGTGTCCGCGCCCGGCGTCGTGCCGGACGAGCGGTACTTCCTGCTGGAGGAGGGCTGCTCCTACAGCGACCGGTTCGTGCGCGAGCTGCCGGCGACGCCGGGCATCACCCGGTTCGGCAGCATCGAGGCCGTGCGGTCGTGCGTGGTGGCGGGCCTGGGCCGGACCGTGCTGCCGCGCGTGGCGGTGGCCGAGCAGCTCGACGCCGGCACGCTCCAGCGCGTGCGCGAACTGCCCGACAGCACCCTGTTCCTGGTCACCGACCCGCGCCGCACCCCGTCCGCCGCCGTCCGGGCCGTCGCCGCCGCGCTGGGCTGACCCCGCGCCGGCCCGAACCCGAACCCGACCCCGCGCCGGCCTGGGCGCGGTCACCCGACCGGTTGCCCCAGCATCCCCTCGCAGCTGCGCACGACCACCGCCGCCGCCCGTCGCTGCCCGTGGTCCAGCGCCGGGTCGACGGCCAGCTCCCGCCACCGCCCCAGCGTCTCCAGCACGGCCAGCCGCAGCTCGCCGCCGGTCGGCTCGTAGTCCATCCCCAGCCGCACCACCGGGTTCGTGCCCAGCCCGCCGACCAACCGGGACGCCTCCGCGTCGAGGTCGCCGGGCAGCCGGGTCCGGCCGCCCTGCAACGCCGCCAGCAGCCGCAGCTCGCGGAAGTCGTGCGCGGTGGCCACGATCCGCTCCACCGCCGCGGCCAGCCCGACCGACCCGGGTCGCGGCTCGGCGCGCAGCACCACGTCCAGGCCCAGCAGCGCCGACCGCGCCTTGAGCACCTCGCGCCGCTCGGTGAAGTAGACGCCGATCGAGTCGCGCAGCTCGCCCAGCCCGCTGCGCTGCACGAGCTGCCCGGTCAGCTTCACCTGCGTGTCGAAGCCCTGCCGGATCAACGTCGTGGTCAGCCGCACCCCGAAGATGCCGAACCGGTCCACCAGGCCGCGCCGCACCGCGGGTTCCAGCCGGACCGGGAAGTCCTCGCCGACGAACCGGTCGGTGGACAGCAGGTGGTCGTCCAGCTCCGCGCGCGGCAACGACGCCAGCGCCGCCAGCGCGGCGAACTCCTCCGGCCGCAGGGTGCGCGCGGCGACGGCGAGCAACCCGGCCACCGCGACCACGTTCTGGCACAACGGGGTCACCGCCGCCTCGCGCCGGTAGCGGCGGGCGATCTGCTTGGCCGAGGACAGCGCGTCGATCCGGCCGCCGCCGATCTCGTCGGCCCGCGACAGCACCAGCACCGTGCTCACCGGCGCGACCCGGGCGACCGGGTGGTCGTGCGCGGCCCGGAGGAACCGCACGTCCGTGGTGTGCATGTGCCGGGTCAGGTAGAGCACCGCGTCGGCCTCGCCGTAGACCTGCTCGACCGGCGCGCCCGCGGGCGTGTCGATCAGCGTCAGGTCGCGCAGCGACCGCGACGGCCAGTGCACGGTGACGCGCTCGGCGTCGGGCGCGTCCACGAACGCCTTGCCGTCGCGGCGCAGCACCGGCACCTCGTGCGGGCCGACGTGCGCGGCGGGTCGCGGCCCGTCCTGGTACCAGGTGGTCGCGCCGGTCGGCGCGAACTCCTCGCCGATCAGCGCGCCGACGACGGTGGACTTGCCCGACCGGGGCGCGCCCGCGACGGCGACCCGCACCGGCTCGTCGAACCGGGCGAGGTGCCCGCGCAGCCACGCCACCGCCCGCGGGCTGTCCCGGTAGACCGACAGGGCGTCCTCGACCAGCGCCCGGACCTCGTCCTCCAGCGCCGGGCCGGCGGGCGTCACGCGCTGATCCCCAGCGGCGGCGCCTGACCCCCCGCCAACGCCTGCACGCGCTGGTACAGCGCCACCAGGTCGTCCAGCTCGCGCTTGGCGTCGCGGTTGCGGCGCTCCCGCTCGGTGTTGTCGTCCTGCACCGCGCGCCGGGCGCTGCGGGCCGATTCCAGCAGCGTCTCCTGCAGCTCCTCGGCCAGCGTGGCGAAGTGGTTGCGCAGGCTGCGCTGGATGTGCCGGGCCGCGTCGCGGCAGTCCTTGTTGAACTTGGTGAAGAAGTCGTCCACGTGCCGGGCCGCGGCGGCTTTGGCGGCGGCCTGCCTGCGGCGCAGCCGCTGGTCGCCCTCGTCCATGATCGACTTGCCGCCGAACAGCGCGCCCGCGCCCAGCGAGATCGCGTTGATCAGCGGCATCCCGGCCAGGCTGGTGGCCAGGCCGAACATCAGCACGCCGCCGTAGGAGCCCTTCAACCCGGTGAACGCCTTCTGCACCAGGCCGAACTTCTCGATCACCGGCTTGTCCATCGGCGCGACCCGGTCCAGCACGTCGTCCGGGAAGATCGACTCGGGCAGCAGGTCGTCGCGGGCCACCGGGAAGCTCTTGGCGACCTTCTCCGCCACCCACTCCGAGCGGTCGAGCAGCCAGGCGAAGTTCGTGGTCGCGGCCTCGGTGAGGCTGTCCTCCAGCCACGTCTCGAACCGGTCCCAGCCCAGCGCGGGGTCGGCGGTGTCGAAGGTCCGCTCCACCTCGCGCAGGATCCGGCGGGTGCGGTCGCGCAGGTCGTACTCGATGTCGGAGACCAGGTCGGCCATCTCGTCGGCCAGCACGGTCTGCCAGCGCGCGGACCGGCGGCGCAGCTCGTCGACGCGGCGCTGGGCCTCGTTGAGCGCGGCGATCGTGTCCTCCGCGCCCCGCGCGGCGCGGGCGGACAGCTCCTCGCGCACCGGCGCGACGAGCTGCTTGATCGCCGACGCGGCGGTGACCGCGACCGAGCGGCGGGCCAGCAGGTCGGCGGCGGCGACGATGTCCTGCTGCACGCAGGCGAGCAGCTCGGGGAAGCCGGACTCGGCGTTGAGCGCCTTGTCGCCGGTCTTGGCCGCGCGCAGCCGCAGCGCGGCCGAGACCGGGATGAGCTTCGCGGTCACGCCCGCGCGGGCCAGGTGCGCCCGGTTGCGCTCGACCACGCGCCGCCACTGCGCCGCGATGTCGATCTTGGTCAACACCAGGACCACGTTGGGGCACGAGGTCATGACCTGCTTGAGCAGCTCCAGCTCGGAGCGGGTCAGCTCGGCCGTGGCGTCGGAGACCATGAGCACCGCGTCGGCCTGGAGCAGCGCGGCGAACGTGCTCGCGGTGTGCGCGGGCCGCAGGTCGCCCACGCCGGGCGTGTCGATCAGCACCAGGCCCGAGTCGAGCAGGGCGCGCGGGATGCCGACCTCGGCGCGCACCAGGTCGCCGCCGTGGAAGCCGGCGCCGCTGACCTGGCTGGCCAGTTGGTCCAGCGGGACCGGGATGCGCTCGGTGGGCGTGTTCGCCACGGACGCCCCCCGCACCAGCGCCGCCGACGGCGTTTCCGCGTGCTGCACGAACGTGGGAACGGTGGTCGTGAGGTCGTCACCCACCGCGCACACCGGGGCGTTCACCATCGCGTTCACGAGCTGGCTCTTGCCCTGCTTCGGCTCGCCGATGACGAGCACGCGGAGCTTGGGGTCCAGCTGGCGGGCGCGCTTGTCGCGCAACCGTTCGGCCAGGTCAGGCCGGTTGTGCGCAGCGCAAGCCCGGATCGTGTCGTCGAGCACGTCGAGCCAGGGCGCGGACATCACCCGGCAGAGTGTGCCGGTAAAACCCGTCCGGGTGGAAGTCCGGGACACGGCGAGGGCCGGTCCCGTCCGGCGGACGGAACCGGCCCCCTGGTGGTGCACCGGTCTCAGAAGAGCAGGTCGTCCACGCCGAGCGAGTCGACCACCGGCAGGTCCAGGTGGTCGACCGTGGTGGTGACGTTGCTCACCACGCCGCCGAGGCCCGCGTGGTCCGCGACGTCCTCGACGGCGCCGGTCACGCCGGACAGGGGGGCGGCGTTGCCGACGCCGGCGTTGCCGTGCGCGGTGACGCCGAGCGAGTCGCCCAGGTCGGTCACGTGGTCGAGGTCGGCGACCTTGCCGAGGTCGCCGACCGGCAGGGAGCTGGTGAGGCCACCGGTCACCCCGCCGACGACGCCGTGCAGCGTGTCGAGCGCGCCGAACGCGGTGCTGGTCAGGCCGTCCGCGACCGGCAGCGAGCCGGTGACCCCACCCGCGGTGGCGGCGGCACCGTCCAGCGTGCCGGTCGCCGTGGAGGTCAGGTCCCCGACCTGACCGTGGGCGGTGAGCAGCGTGCCGTCCAGGGTGTCGGTCACGTCGCCCACCGCGGAGAAGTCGCCCGCGACCGTCAGCTTCGCCGAGGCGGCGCCGTCGACCAGGTCCCAGCTCGACACGCCGCCGAACAGCGTGATGCCGTCGGCATCGGCGCTGAGCGTGCCGGCGATGGCGGCCTTGACGTCCCCGGCGCCGGTGGCACCCGACACCGCGAGCTGGTCCGCGACGGCCTTGAGCCGGAAGATCGCGCCGGCCTGGCCCGCGTCGGCCAGGTCGAGCGGCAGGTCCTCGAGCAGCGAGCCGTCGAGAGCGGGCAGGCTCCCGGTCGGCACGTAGTCGAGCACCAGCGGGATGACTTCCTGCACGTCCAGGGCGCTGATGTCGCTCAGGCCCGCCCTCGCCAGGGTGCCCTCGGCGTCGGCCTGGAAGTCGGCCAGCGCGGTCGGGTCGCTGAGCAGGTCGAGAACGAAGTCGTGCAGCGTGGTGGGGCTGGAGCCCATGATGGCTATCTCCTGGTCAGGTAGGGCGCGGGCAGCCGGCCCGGCAGGGTGGGTCCGGCCCGGACAACGCTAGGTCCGGGGGGATCACCGGCCATCGGGGATTACTCCCCGTAGATCGCGCAACCACTATGGGGTGGTTCTCGTTCACTCCCTAGGGGATTAGGGGATGACCTTGTGACCGCATCGCGGTCCGTGTACCTACTGGCCGTACTTCG
The DNA here is from genome assembly GCF_044544865.1 of Actinosynnema sp. NPDC053489. NCBI lineage: Bacteria > Bacillati > Actinomycetota > Actinomycetes > Pseudonocardiales > Pseudonocardiaceae > Actinosynnema > Actinosynnema sp. NPDC053489. The sequence goes on from NZ_JBITXT010000011.1 coordinate 176,469, forward strand.
TTCAGGTGAGTGAGGAGGCCGCCGAGTTGCCGTACGTCCTCGGGGTCGACGTGGGCACCACGCGCACCGCCGCCGCCGTCTGCCGGCTGGGCGGCGCCGGGCGCGGCGAACCCGAACCGGTCGGCCTCGGCGGACCGGGCGGCGGTGTCGCGACGTCGTTGCAGCTCACCCCCGACGGCGCGTTCGCGGTCGGCGAGCCCGGCGACCCGCGGTGGACGGCCACCGGGTTCGCCCGCCGGGTCGGCGACGCGGTGCCCGTGGTCCTCGGCACGGACGCGGGCGGCGAGCGGTTCACCCCCGAGGAGCTGACGGCGCTGCTGGTCATGTGGGTCACCGACCAGGTCGCCGCCCGCGAGGGCGAACGGCCCGAGCACGTCGTGCTGGCGCACCCGCCCGCCTGGGGTCCCTACGCCAAGGGCCTGGTGCACCGCGCGCTGCGGTCGGTCGGCGTGGAGGCGTCGCTGGTGCCCGAACCGGTCGCCGCGGCCGAGAACCACGCGTTCACCCGGTCCTTCGCCGGGTCGCTCGGCGTGTTCAGCCTGGGCAGCCACGCGTTCAGCGCCTCCGTGGTGGGGCGCGGCCTCGACCTGCTCCACACCGTCGACGGCGTCGACCAGGCCGCGGGCGTCGACTTCGACGACGCCGTGTTCGAGCACGTGCGCGGCTCGCTCGGCCGGGCGCTGGCCGAGCCGGTCGCCGACGACCCCCGCACCCGCGGCCTGCTCGCCCGGCTGCGGCGCGACTGCGAGGCGGCCAAGCGGGTGCTGTCCGGCACGGTGGAGACGTCGATCCCGGTGCACCTGCCGTCCGGGCGGGTCGACGTGCCGATCACCCGCGCCCGGTTCGAGGACCTGATCCGGCCGCACGTGGAGCAGGCCGTCTCGGTGTTCTCCCGGGTCGCCACCGGCGTGGAGATGACCGTGCTCGTCGGCGGCAGCGCCCGCATCCCCCTGATCGCCGCGTCGGTGCCCGGCCGCGTGGTGCTGGAGGCCGCGCCGGAGACCTCGGTGGTGAAGGGCGCCGCGCTGGCCGCGCGCCGGCTCGTCATGGGGCCCGACGCCGAGCCGGAGCCGATCGAGACCTCAGTCCTGGTCCGCGACGACGACCCGTTGCTGCGGTTCCCCGTGGGCGGCCTGGAGCCGGCGGACGTGGAGTTCACCGCGCCGCCGCCCCGCCCGCCCGTCGACATCACCCCGCTCGACCTGCCGGAGCGGCGCACGGTGAAGCGCGTCGTGCGCGGCCTCGTGCCGACCGGCGCGCGTCGGGCCCGTGACAGCGAGGATGGCCGTTGAGCCCGAGCACGACCGCCCACCCCGTGCTGCTGCCGCAGCCGGTCACGCAGGTGCTGGACGCGATCGCGGCGGGTGCCGCGGTGCGGCTCGGCGTCGTGGCGCCCGGCGGGCACGGCAAGACCACCGTGCTGCGGGAGGTCGCCCGCGCGTTCGAGGACGCCGGCGCGTCGGCCGCCGTGGTCGACGACGCGCACCTGCTGCCCGACGCGGAACTGCTGGACCTGCGCGCCCGCGTCGAGCGCGGTGACGGGAACGTCGTCGTGGCCTACCGGCCCTGGCCGCGGTCGCGCGCGCTCGCGGCGCTGGCGGAGTCGCTGGGCCGGGCGCGACCGGCGGTGGCGCTGGAGCCGTTCACCCGGGAGCAGGTGCGGGCGGTGCTGCCGCCGCCCGCGCGGGGGCTGGCGGAGTTCGTGCACCAGCAGACCGGGGGCGTGCCGCGGTTCGTGCGGCGGCTGGCCGGGCTGACCGCGGCGGAGGTTCCGCCCGAGGTGGTGGCGTCGTTCCGGGCGGACCTCGACTGGCTCGACGCCGACGTGCGCAAGTACCTGCTGGCCGCCGAGGCCGGGGTGGCGCTGCGGCTGGACCTGCTCCGCGGGCTGCTCGACGCCGACGCCGACGCGGTCGGCGACGTGATCGAGGCGGGCCGCGCCACCGGCCTGGTCGCGGCCGACGGCGCGCTGCCGCCCGTCGTCCGGCTGGCCGTGGCGTCGTTGACCCGGGCCGACCGGCGGATCGCCGTGCGGCAGCGGCTCGCCGAGCTGCAACTGCGGTCCGGCGGACCGGTGCTCGACCTCGTGCGGCCGCTGATCGCGGTCGGCGGGACGGGCGCGCAGACCCCGGTCGCGGGGCCCGACATGGCGCGGGCGTTCCTGGCGGCGGCCGACGAGGCGTTGCCGGGCGACCCGGGGCTGGCGGCCCGGCTGCTGGGCGCCATCGGCACGGCGGGCGACGACGTGGCCGTGCGGCGGGCCGTGGCCTCGGCGATGGCGGGCGACCTCGACGCCGCCCTGCGGCTCGCCGACCAGGTGCTCTCCGGCGGCGACCCGCGGCACCGCGGCGCGGCGGCGGAGGTGGCCGCGATCGCGCTGGCGCACCGGGGCCAGCTCGCCCGCGGCACGGAGCTGCACCGCTGGTCCCCCAGCGCGACCTCGGCGGCGTTCGCGGTGATCGGCCAGGTCGGCACGGGACGGCTGCCCGCCGCGCCGCTGCCCGTCGCGCCGCCCACCCTGCTCGACGGCGGCGCGGCGCTGATGGCGCAGGGCGTGGTGGAGTCGGTGACGTCGTCCGCGACCACCGCGCTGTCCACCCTGGTCCGCGCGGCGGGGTTGCTGGAACCGGCCGGGCGGTCCGTGCTGCTGCCCGACACGCCCGCCGCGCTGGCCGCCCTGGTCGCGGTGCACAGCGGCGAGCCGGGCATCGCCGAGTCGGTGCTCGACCGGGCGGTGGCGACCTCGTCGGGCGGCGCGCTGATGGCCGTGCGGCACCGGCTGCTGCGGGCGTGGATCGCCATGCAGCGCGGCAACCTCGCGCAGGCGCGGGAGGCGCTGGTGGCGCTGCGCAAGGCGGGCCGGCCGCTGGAGCCGCGCGACTGGCTGTTCGCGGTGGCGCTGGAGATCGGCGTGGCCCGGCGCGACAGCGACCTGGCCACGTTGAAGCGGACGTGGGAGCAGGCGTGCGAGGCGGTGCTGCGCCACCCCGTCGACCTGTTCGCGTTCCTGCCGCTGGGCGAGTTCGCCACGGCCGCGGCACGGCTGCGCGACCAGCACCGGCTCGCACCGCACCTCGCCGCGGCGCGCGACCTGTTGCGGGACCTGGGTGATCCCTGCTTATGGGCCGTGCCGCTGCACTGGAGCGCGCTGCACGCGGCGATCATCGCCGAGGAGACCGCCGTCGCCGAGGAGCACGCGGCGTCGCTGGCCGCGTGCCGCGGGAGCAGCCGGTACGCGGCGATCGTGTCGACGGCCGCGGAGAGCTGGCTGGACGTCGTCGCGGGCAAGGTCGACGCCGACCAGGTCGAGGAGGCCGCGCGCGGGCTCCAGGCCGTCGGCCAGTGGTGGGACGCGGCCCGGCTCGCGGGCCAGGCGGCGATCCGCACGTCCGACCGGCAGGCGATGGTGCGGCTGCTGGACTGCGCGCGGCTGCTCCAGGGCCGCACCGCCGGGGGCGCCCGCAGGCAGCCGGAGCCCGCCGCCGAGGTCGACGCGGGCAAGCTCAGCGACCGCGAGCGCGAGGTGGCCGAGCTGGTCGTCAACGGCCTGACCTACAAGCAGATCGGCGACCGGCTGTTCATCTCGGCCAAGACCGTCGAGCACCACGTGGCCCGGATGAGGCAGCGGTTGGGCTGCGCCAGCCGGGCGGAGCTGCTGGACCAGCTCCGCCGGATCGTCGGCTAGACCGCCGCCCCGTCGCGCACCGGCGCCGCCTCGCGCCGGCCGGCGTGCAGCAGGACCAGGCCGAGCGCGGCGACCACGAAGTTCTGGAACGCTGGCGTGAGCCCGTTCCAGTCCTTCGACTGCCACATGGCGAACCACTCGCCGCCGATCGCGATGAACCCGCCGCCGAACAGCAGCGCCTGCATCACCCAGCCCGTCGACGACAACGCGCGCCCCACCGCCTCACGGCCGCGCAGCCAGGCGACGAGGCCCGCCAGCAGCGCCAGCGCGGTGACCGCCTCCCACGCGATGATCAGCAGGTAGGCGACGGTCACGGCGGTCGGGCTCGTGATCGCCCGCCACGACGTGTTCGGCGAGCCGAACGTGGTGTCCATCGCCAGCACGTGCTGCACGAACGCGTGGTTGGTCCCGTAGTCGGTGACGTTGCCGAACACGACGAGACCCATGTAGAGCGCGGTGATCCCGGTCAGCGCCGTGATCGCCGCGCGCAGGCTCCCCACCCGGGCAAGTGAACGCATGACCTGTAGAACCTAGTCACGATCCACCGGAAGTCCACGGTTGTTCCCCGCCCCGCGTGCGGTCTGGACCACCGGGAGGTTCGGGGTCGCGAGGGGTTCGGGGTCGCGGCAGGTCCGGGGTCACGGGCAGGGCGGGTCGTACTCCAGCTGCGGCAGGTGCTCGCGCCACCGCTGCTCCGGCAGCACGCCCTTGGTCTTGGTGCAGATCCGCCCGATCACGTGGCCCAGGTCGAGGTCCCACAACCGGATCGTGCTGTCCGAGCTGGTGGACGCCAACCGGTGGCCGTCCGGGCTGAACGCGATGTCGCGCAACCCGCCGTCGTGCGCGGCCAGCAGCTGCCCGATCGCGACGGGCCGCCGCACGTCGTGCACGTCCCACAGCCGGATGGTGCGGTCCTCGCCGCCGCTGGCCAGCGTCCGCCCGTCCGGGCTGAACGCCACCGCCACCGCCTCCTCGACGTGCCCGGTCAGCGGCTGCCCGATCGGCTCGACCCGGTTCGGGTCGGTCAGGTCCCACAGCCGGATCGCGCGGTCGTCGCCCGCGGTGGCCAGCGTGCGGCCGTCCGGGCTGATGTCACCCGCCCGCACCGCGTCGTCGTGCCCGGTCAGCGGCTGCCCGATCGGCCGCGCCGCGGCCGGGTCGCCCACGTCCCACAGCCGCACGGTCTTGTCCGCGCTCGCCGTCACCAGCGTGCGGCCGTCCGGGGTGAACCCGACGTAGTACACGTACTCGGTGTGGCCGACCAGCGCGCGCCCCAACGACTTGGGGTGTTCCCGGTCCGAGATGTCCCACAGCTGCACCGAGTAGTCGTCGGAACCGGTGGCCAGCACCTTGCCGTCGGGCCGGAACGCCACCGGGGAGGTGTAGCGGGTGCCGACCGCGATCGGCCCGCCGAGCGGCCGCGGGTGCGCCGGGTCGGCGAAGTCCCACAGCCGCACCGCGTCGTCGCTCACGCTGGCCAGCGTCGACCCGTCCTTCGACAGCGCCACCGACCACACGCCCTTGCCGTGCGACAGCACCGGGCCCGGCCGCGGGTCGTCCGGGTCGGCGGTGTCCCACACCCGGATGGTCCGGTCCTCGCTGGCCGACACCAGGTGCCGGCCGTCGGGGGTGAACCGCGGGCCGATGGTGCGCGCCGAGTGCCCGACGAGCACGCTGCCGGGCAACGACCACACCCGCACCACGCCGTCGTGGCTGCCCGTGGCGACGCTGTGGCCGTCCGGGCTGAACGACACCGCGTACACCGTGCCGCTGCGCCCGGCCATCGGCCTGCCCAGCGGCTGCACGTGGTCCGGGTCGGTGATGTTCCACATCCGCGTGGTGCCGTCGCCGCCCGCGGACGCGAGCACCCGGCCGTTCGGGCTGAACGACACCGACCACACGCCCTCGCCGTGGTCGGTCAGCGGGCGGCCGACCGGCCGTGCCGCCGCCGGGGTCGACACGTCGAACAGCCGCACGCTGTGGTCCTCGCCGCCGCCGGCCAGCAACCGGTCGTCCGGGCTGAACGCCAGCGAGTGCACCGTGGTGTCGAACCCGCCGAGCGGCTCGCCGACCCGCGCCGGGCGTTCCCGGTCGCGCACGTCGAACAGCACCGCGGTCCCGTCGTCGCCGCCGGTGGCCAGCAGCGTCCCGGCCCGGTTGAACGCGATCGAGCGCACCTGCGCGGTGTGCCCGCCCAGCGGTTCGCCCAACCGCCGGGGCGCGGCCGGGTCCGCCACGTCCCACATCCGCGCGGTGCCGTTCTCGTTGGCGGTGGCCAGGGTGCGCGAGTCCGGCGTGAACGCCAGCAGGTAGACGGTGCCGTCGCCGCCGTTGAGCGGCTCACCGAGCGAGCGGGGGCGCTCCGGGTCGCTGACGTCCCACAGGCGCACGGTGGTGTCGTTGCCCGCGGTGGCCAGCGTGCGGCCGTCCGGGCTGAACACCGCCGAGGTGACCCAGCTGCGGTGGCCGGGCAGCGGCGAGCCGAGCGACCGGGGGTTCGCCGGGTCGCGCAGGTCCCACAGCCGCACGGTCTGGTCGAAGCTCGCGCTGGCCAGGAACCTGCCGTCGGGGGAGTAGGAGGTCAGGTACACCGGTCCGGTGTGGCCGGTCAGCGGGATCGCCAGCGGGATCGCCTGGGTGGCCAGCAGGCGCGTCCGCACGTCCCGGTCGTCGGGCCGCATCCGGTGCGCGACCAGCGCCAGCTCCGCCGACAGCGACGGGTCCGACTCCTGCAACCGGTCGGCCTCGGCCACGACCTGCCGGAACACCGCGTCGTCCCGTTGGCGCACGGCCAGCACCGCGGCGGTGGCGGCGATGAGCGCGAGGACGACCACGCACGTCACCGCCGCGCGTCTGCCCCACGCGGCGCGCCTGCGGTGCTGCATCGAGACGGCGAGGAAGTCCTGCGCGGTGCCGGTCAGCCCCTCGGGGCCGGCCGCGTCCGCCCAGTGCCGCGCGGTCTCCAGCCGCGCGCCCCGGTACAGCAGCGAGGAGTCGCGGTCCTGGGCCGCCCACGTGGCCGCGTCCTCCTCCAACCGCTGCCGCAGGAGCTGGCCCTCCCGGTCCTGGTCGATCCAGCTCCGCAACCGCGGCCACGCCTGCAGCAGCGCCTCGTGCGTGATCTCCACCGAACCCGCGTCGAGCGTGACCAGCCGGGCCCGCGCCAGCACCTCCAGCGCCTCCTCGCCCGCGTCCCGGTTCGCGGCCTGCTCGACCAGCTCGTCCCGGGTGGAGCGGCGACGCGTGTCCTGGGTGTCCTCGCCGACGCGCACCAGCCGCAGCAGCAACGGCCGCGCGACCTGCTGCGCGTCCGGCGCGAGGTCGGCCCACGCCCGTTCCGCGGTGGCCGCGACCGCGCCCTGGATGCCGCCCGCCGAGCGGTAGCCCGCGATCGTCAGCTTGCCCGCCTGCCTGCGCTGCCAGGTGGCCAGCAGGGCGTGCGACAGCAGCGGCAGCGCGCCCGCGTCGTACGCGCCCTGCCCGGCCCTGGCCTGCGCCCGCCCGCTGCGCACGCCCAGGTCGCGCAGCATCAGCTCGACCAGGCCCGGTTCCAGGTGCAGGCCCGCCGCCTTCGCCGGCCGCGACACCGCCTCCCGCAGCTCCGCCGACGTCATCGGCCCGAGCACCATCTGCCGGTCCTGCAACGCGTCGGCCAGCTCCGGGAACGCCAGGCAGCGGCCGTAGAAGTCGGCCCGCACGCCCACCAGCACCACCGCCGGGGCCGTGCCGCCGGGCACCGCGGGCGTGCACGCCACGTGCAGCGCCTGCACGAACACCTGCACCCGGCTCTCGTCCGGGGACAGGGTGAAGGCCTCCTCGAACTGGTCCACGACGACCACCACGCGGTCGCCGCCGTGCCGCGCCGCGTAGGCCGCGAACGCCGCCCGGATCTGCCCGGCGAACCGCATCACGCCCATCAACGTCTGCCCGAGGAACGTGTCGGGACCGTGCCCGGAAGCCACCAGGTCGTGGTCCATCCCGTCCAGGGCGAGCGCCATGTCGAGGATGTCGGCCAATTCCGGGATCTCCCGGACCAATTCGCGCACCGGGTCCGCGCCGGGCGTGACGACGACGGCCGGCCATTTCGTCGATCCCGGCACCGCCAACGCGCCGTCGCGAATGGACGGAATGACGCCGGCGCGCACCAGTGACGATTTGCCGGCACCGGAGGCGCCGACCAGCATCACGATTCCGCCGGTTTCCGCGGCACTGCCCAACCGGGATACGAGTGCGGCCGTGCTGCGTTCCCGGCCGAAGAACCAACTGGAATCCTCGGGTTGGAACGCGGCCAATCCCCGATAAGGGCACACGCCGATCTCGTCGGAACTGGGCGGCTCCTCGTCGTCGGGCGCGGACACGGGGCTCGCCAGGGCCTCCTCCCACAGCGCCCGCCAGGCTTCGAGGTCGTACAACCCGGCCGCCGGCGGCTGGGGGCGGGACTTCCGCGCCTCACCGATCAAAATTTCAAGCACTACCGAGAGTGCCGAAAACCGGGCGGGGACGTTGCGCCCGCGTCGCCAGTCGCTGACCCGCTGCGCGGTGGCGCGCACCGGTCGGCCGCGCTCGTCGGTGCGGCGCGCCCGGCTGACGGACTCGGTCACCTTCTTCAGAGGTGGATCACCGGCTTCGGCGTAGAGCAGCGCGAACCGCTCGGCGAACACGGCACGGGGACCCGACCCCTGACCGGAACCAGCCATCCGCGGCGAGCCTCCTAGAGATCCGGTGTTCCGGACCGGAAAACCGGATGTGAGCGCGTGAACAGGTCGTTTGCCGACCGGTGTAGCCCTTCTCGGTCCACCCTAACGACTTGCGCTGACAAGGTGGTCGGGACGTTGCGGGTGACGTCGACGGTTGTGCGAAGGGACCGGTCCAAGTGGTTTCGCAGGCAACTACCGCGAGTGGCAGCTCGTTCCCCGCTGAGGAGTCCTGGGGGTCTTCTCAGCGGTGCGCTCCGAACCGACCCGGTCGGTGGAACGGTGCGGCGACCTGCCATGCCGACCGGGGTTGACCCCGTGCGGACCACCCGGCCACCGGTCACGGCCCGTGAGGACCGGGGTGTCCCCGGTGAAGCACGGGTCTGCCCGATCCTGAGGACGGTCCTGGACGCGAACGGGCGCGAGCGGGCCGAGGTGGGGCTGGACCTCCTGGCCCGGCTCGCCGCCCCGGCGCACCGCTAGCCGTCCGCCCGCAGCGCCCGCCGGAGCGCCGCACACCGCGGTGCGGCGCTTTTCGCCCATGTCGGATTTCCGCCGGCCACGCGGCCGGCCTTTGCCCGATGCTGGTGCGGTGCACGAAGACGCGGAACGTTGTGCCCGGGCCGTGCGGTCGAAAGACGCCCGGTTCGACGGGTGGTTCTTCACCGCCGTCCTGACCACCGGGGTGTATTGCCGGCCGAGTTGTCCGGTCGCTGCGCCCAAGGTCGGGAACATGCGGTTCTACCCGAGCGCGGCGGCCGCCCAACAAGCGGGATTCCGCGCCTGCGAGAGGTGTCGGCCCGACGCGTCCCCCGGTTCTCCGCTGTGGAACCACCGCGCCGACTCGGTGGCCAAGGCCATGCGGCTCATCGCCGACGGCGTGGTCGACCGCCATGGTGTGCCCGGGCTCGCCGGCCGCCTCGGCTACAGCGTGCGGCAGGTCGAACGGCTGCTGCTCGCCGAGCTGGGCGCCGGACCGCTGGCGCTGGCCAGGGCGCAGCGCGCGCAGACCGCGCGGCTGCTGATCGAGACCACCGCGCTGCCGATGACCGAGGTCGCCGCCGCGGCCGGGTTCGCCAGCGTCCGGGCGTTCAACGAGACCGTGCGCGAGGTGTTCGCGCTGTCGCCGACGGACCTGCGCGCCCGCCGCCGGCCCGTTCCGGACACGTCGGGCGTGCTGTCGCTGCGGCTGCCGTTCCGCGCGCCGCTGCGGCCCGACAACCTGTTCGGCCACCTCGTCGCCACCGGCGTGCCGGGGGTGGAGGAGTGGCGCGACGGCGCGTACCGGCGGACGTTGCGGCTGCCGCACGGGCACGCCGTCGTGTCGTTGGCGCCGCAGGAGGACCACGTCGCGTGCAAGCTGGCGCTGAGCGACCTGCGGGACCTGTCGACCGCCATCGCCCGGTGCCGGCGGATGCTCGACCTCGACGCCGACCCGACGGCCGTGGACGAGCGGCTCCGGTCGGACCCGCTGCTCGCGCCCCTGGTCGACGCGGCGCCGGGACGGCGCGTGCCGGGCACGGTGGACGCCGCCGAGTTCGCGGTGCGGGCCGTGCTGGGGCAGCAGGTGTCCACCGCCGCCGCCCGCACCCACGCCGCCAGGCTGGTGCGCGCGGCCGGCGAGCCGATCGGCGACGTCGGGTTGACCCACCTGTTCCCCACGCCCGAGGCGCTCGCGTCGCTGGACCCCACCGTGCTCGCCGTGCCGCGGGCCCGCAAGACCGCGTTCCGGGCGCTGGTCGAGGCGCTGGCCGACGGCTCCCTCGACCTCGGCGTCGGCGCGGACCGGGACCGGGCCCGCGCCGACCTGCTCGCGCTGCCCGGGTTCGGGCCGTGGACGGTGGAGGTGATCGCGATGCGGGCGCTCGGCGACCCCGACGCGTTCCTCCCCACCGACCTCGGCATCCGCGCCGCCGCGCGCACCCTCGGCCTGCCCGGCACGCCCGCCGCGCTCGTGCGGCGGGCCGAGGCGTGGCGCCCGTGGCGCGCCTACGCCGTCCAGCACCTCTGGGCCACCGGCGACCACGCGGTCAACCGGATGCCCGCCTGAGAGGAACGCCCCATGAGCCACACCGCGGTCGACGGCCCCGTCGGCCCGCTCACCCCGGCGTGCCGTCCAGGCTGTACCCGGCCGGCCGGCGCGACGTTCCGGCCCCGAAGACCCCTCACCCTTCGGGGACGTCGTCGCGCAGCCGGCCGAGTACTTCGCCGGCGCGCGGACGCGCTCCGAGCAGCCCCTCGACCCGGTCGGGACGCCGTTCCAGCGCGCCGTGTGGCGAGAGCCCGTTCGGCGAGACCACGACGTGCGGCGAACTCGCGCGGCGGCTGGGCCGTCCGTCGGCTGCCCGGGCCGCCCGGACCGGCAAGCGGCGGCTGCTCGACTTCGAGCAGCGCTCAGACGCCTACCGGCTGCCGCGGTGACCGCTCCTCGACGCGGCGGCGGCGGGCGCGGGCGTCACCGCGTTCCAGCCACCACTCGGCGACCAGCAGCGGCACCACCCAGCCCAGCCACGCGGCCAGCCCGGAGACCGCCTGGGACAGCGCGACCGGGCTGCCGCCGAACGTCGTGTCGAGCCGCGGGGTGAGCGCGATCGTGGCGACGACGGCCCAGACCCGGTTGCTCATGATCGACGCGGTGAGCGCGAAGCTGCGGATCATCCACCGCCGGTGGTCGACGTACCGGCGCCGCCGCGCCATCCGGTAGCCGGTGACGGTGAAGGCGAGCCACAGCGCGCCCATCAGGACGTTGCCGACCTGGTTGAGCGGCCCGAACGGCGAGACCGCGCCGATGGCGAGCGCCGTGGCGCCGGCGGGCAGCACCCCGGCGAACACGTAGACCCGCCCGACCCGCCGGTGCGCCACCGGGTATCGCTGCCGGAACCAGGGCCACACCTGCACCACGCAGGTCAGGATCGCCACCGACCCGAACACCACGTGCGCCACGAGCACCGGGAAGTGCCACCCGTTCCCCGGCGGTGCCGGCACCCGTGACAACCCCGGGTCCACCGCCAGGTAGGGCGGCACCGAGAACGCCACGAACGCCGCCACCACCACCGCGAGCGGCGCGACCCACGCCCTCGCGTACCACCGCTTCCCCTGCCTGACCTGCCCTTGTTTCCCCATGCCCGCACCATCCCCGACCCCACGCACCACCAACGCACCACCCACGCACCACCGCGAGAGTCCTACGTTCAGCGCGCGAGAGTCCTACGTTCAGGCACCCCGAGTTCAACGCTCACGACGGCGGACGCGTGTCTGAGCGTTGAACTCACGTGTCCTGGACGTAGGACTCTCGCGGCGTGAACGTAGGACTCTCGCGGCCGACAAGGTTTGTTGTCTTGACGAGGATAGTTGTCGGTGAGAGGGTGGGGGCATGTTGGACGTTGCGGTGATAGAGGACCCGGCGGTGGCCGAGGTCTCGTTGGACCCGGTGCGGGCCAGGTTGCTGGCCGAACTGGCCGAACCCGGCTCGGCGACCACGCTGGCGGCACGCGTCGGCCTGCCCCGGCAGAAGGTGAACTACCACCTGCGCACCCTGGAGCAGCACGGGCTGGTCGAGCTGGCCGAGGAACGCCGCAAGGGCAACATGACCGAACGGGTCATGCGCGCCACCGCCGCGTCCTACGTCATCTCGCCCGCGGCGCTCGCCGCCGTGCAGCCCGACCCCGCCCGCTCCCCGGACCGCCTGTCGGCCCGCTGGCTCCTGGCCCTGGCCGCACGGCTGGTCCGCGACGTCGGCAACCTGATCACCGGCGCGGCCAAGGCGGACAAGAGGGTCGCCACCTTCGCGCTGGACGGCGAGGTCCGCTTCGCCTCCGCCGCCGACCGGGCCGCCTTCGCCGAGGAGCTGGCCACCGCCGTCACGTCGCTGGTCGCGAAGTACCACGACGAGAACGCACCCGGCGGACGCCCGCACCGGGTCGTCCTCGCCGTCCACCCGAGTCTCCCGAAGGAGTGATGATGGGTCACGCGTTCGAGGGCGTGAACGAGGTCGAGCTGGCCGGCGTCACGCCCGAGCAGGTCTGGGACGCCATCGCCACCGGCCCCGGCATCGACTCCTGGTTCATGGGCGTCAACGAGGTCGAGCCGGGCGCCGTGGTCCGGCAGGCGTTCGGCGACTACCGGCCCGCCCACCCGATCACGGCCTGGGAACCGGGCAAGCGCCTGGCCTACGGCGGCGACGAGGAGCCCGACGGCCGCTTCACGGCCTACGAGTTCCTGGTCGAGGCGCGGGACGGTGGCAGCACCGTCCTGCGCATGGTGGCGAGCGGCTTCCTGCCCGGCGACGACTGGGAGGACGAGTTCGAGGCCATGACGGCGGGCGGCGAGATGTTCTGGCAGACCCTGGTCACCTACCTGCGCCACTTCGCCGGCCGCACGGCCCGCCCGCTGACCGCCTTCGGCCCGCCCGTGGCGGACTGGCCCGCCCTGTGGCGGCGGCTCGGCGGCCGGCTCGGCCTCGACCGCGCGCCGAGGACCGGTGACGCCGTCACGGTCGACGGCACGCCCGGCGTCGTCTACTTCGCCAACAGCCAAACCGCGGGCGTCCGCACGGACGGCGCGCTGTACCGCTTCTTCCGGGGCGTCACCGGCGGCGTGATCGCCATGCACCACGTGTTCGCCGACGACGGCCGCGACGAGCGGTCCTGGTCGGCCTGGCTGGAGGACCTGTCATGACCACCGGACGCGTCGTCTCCAAAGACGGCACCGGGATCGCCTTCACCCGCACCGGTTCCGGACCGGCCTTGATCGTCGTGGACGGTGCGCTCTGCCACCGCGCCTTCGGCCCCGCCACCGCGCTGGCGCGGGCGCTCGCCGGGCACTTCACCGTCTACACCTACGACCGGCGCGGCCGGGGCGAGAGCGGGACGGGCCCGGCACCCGACGTGGAGCGCGAGGTGGAGGACGTCGCCGCGCTGGTCGAGCACGCCGGCGGGTCGGCGCACCTGTTCGGCATGTCCTCCGGCGGCACGCTGGTCGCCGAGGCGGCGCACCGGGGCGTGGCGGCCGAGCGCATCGCGATCTACGAGTCGCCGATGGTGGTCGACGGCACGCACGAGCCGATGCCGGCGGACCTGCCGTCCCGGGTGGAACGCGCGGTCGCCGAAGGCCGGCGCGGCGACGCGGTGAAGCTGTTCATGCGCTACGTGGGCACGCCCGCGCTGTTCGTCGCGCTGATCGCGCTCATGCCGCCGTGGCGCAGGCTGAAGGCCGTCGCGCACACGCTGCCGAACGACTTCGCGCTCGTCGGCGAGTTCCAGCGGGGCACGCCGCCGCCCGCCGACCGGTGGTCCGGCGCGGACGTGCCCGCGCTGGTGATCGCCGGTGGCAAGAGCCCCGAGTACCTGCGCAACGCGCAGCGGTTCCTGGCGTCGGCGTTGCCGCACGGCGAGCTGGTCGTGCTGCCCGGCCAGACGCACCTGGTCAAACCGAAGGCGACGGTCCCCGTGCTCGTCGACTTCTTCCTGCGCCGGAGCTGAACGGGCGCGCGAGAACCCGGTGGTGGGCGGGAACCCCGTCCACCACCGCCGCGCGCGCCGGGTTCAGGGCTTGCGGCCCACCGCGCCCGCGATGCAGTAGCTCACCGCGTCCAGCTCCTTGAGCCGCGGCCCGTCCGGCCACCAGTCGGCGCAGATCACCAGGCCCGGCTCGACCAGCTCCAGGCCGTGGAACAGCTCCCGCAGCGCGCGCATGGTGATGAACCGCCCGCTGCCCATCGGCGAGTGCAGGAACGTCTGCTCCATGCGGCGCGCGATGGCCGAGTGCTCCTCGGTCTCCGGGTCGAGGAAGTGCGAGATCGCCACGTACGAGCCGGACGGCAGGGCCTCGATGTACTCGGCCATGATCTCCGCCGACGTGGGCGAGTCGCCGTTGTAGTGGTGCAGCGTGCCGAGCTGGAACAGCGCCAGCGGCTCGGAGAAGTCGATGTGCTTGCGCACGACCTCGTCCTCGAGGATGTCGCGCGGCTTGAAGATGTCGGCCGCGGAGAAGTGCGTCCGGTCGTTCTCCTCCAGCAGCGCCCGGCCGTGCGCGAGCACCACAGGGTCGTTGTCCACGTAGACGACTCGGGCATCCGGGTTAATCCGCTGGGCCACCTGGTGAGTGTTCTCGGCGGTGGGCAACCCCGACCCGCAGTCGAGGAACTGGGTGATGCCCGTCTGGCTCGCGACGAACCGCGTGGCGCGGATCAGGAAGCTGCGGTTGTCGACCGCCAGGGTGGCCGCCTCGGGCGCGACCTCCTGCACCCGGCGCAGGACCTCGCGGTCGATCTCGTAGTTGTCCTTGCCGTTGAGGAAGGCGTCGTAGACCCTGGCGATGCTGGCCTTCGTCGTGTCGATGTAGACGGGGGCGGCGGCGTCCGAGGACGTACCCGGCATTGTGGTGACCTCGCATTACGGGGATGGGAAGTGATGTCTGTGCACCGCGTCACAGTCCGGTCAGCGTAAGGGTATGGGCTCAACGCGCGAACGCGGCTCGTGCGACTGACCGGGCAAGATCATGGGTGTACGTTCGGTGACGATGCGAGCCGGCCCACCTCGGGCACAACCGCTGTTCGGGTGGGGCGGCACGACGGTCGGGAGGATCGGCGATGGCGACGGGCGAGTCCACGCCGGAGCGGGAGAGCGGGCCGACCGCCCTGCGGATCGTGCTCGGCGCCCAGTTGCGGCGGCTGCGCGAGGCGGCGGAGATCAGCCGGGCCGACGCGGGCTACGCCATCCGCGGCTCGGAGTCGAAGATCAGCCGGATGGAGCTGGGCCGCGTCGGCTTGAAGGAGCGCGACGTCAAGGACCTGCTCACCATGTACGGCGTCGAGGACGCCGACGAGCGGGCGAAGTTCCTCGACATGGTCCGGCGGTCGAACTCGCCGGGCTGGTGGCACCGCTACACCGACCTGATGCCCGACTGGTTCCAGGACTACGTGGGCCTGGAGGAGGCGGCGTCGCGGATCCTGATCTACGAGACGCAGTTCGTGCCCGGCCTGCTGCAGACCGAGGACTACGCGATGGCGATCTCCAGCCACGGGCGGCCCGAGCTGGTGACGCCGGACGTGCGGCGGCGCGTGGCGCTGCGGATGCAGCGGCAGCGGATCCTCGCGCGGCCGGGCGCGCCGCGGGTGTGGGCGGTGATGGACGAGTCGGTCCTGCACCGGGCGATCGGCGGCCGCCAGGTCTTGATCAACCAGATCGACCACTTGCTCAGCGTCACCAAGGAAGGCCCGGTCACGTTGCAGATCGTGCCGTTCCCGCTGGCCGGCTACGCGGCGAAGGGCCCGTTCGCGATGCTGCGCTTCGGTGAGCCCGACCTGCCGGACATCGTGTACCTCGAACACCTCGCCGGTGCGCTCTACCTCGACAAACTCGAGGAGCTGGAGATCTACAGCCGGGTCTTCGACCGCCTGACGGTGGACGCCGAGACGCCCGACCGGAGCCGTCAGATGCTGGCCAAGCGGCGGGCCGAGCTGTAGCTGTCGTCCGACCGGGTGGGATTCACGCTCCGCATCTGCACGTGCATTTACCCGTGCACGTCCCGATGCTACGGTCCGTGCACAACCGGATGCACGTGCAGGTGCACGCATCTCTGGCTCGGAGGGTGAGTCGATGGCCACCAAGGTTCTCAACGGCATGTCCGCGGCCGACCTGAACGGCGTCACGTGGACGAAGAGCTCCTACAGCGACGCGATCGGCAACTGCGTCGAGCTGGCCGCGCTCGACGGCGGCGACGTCGCGATGCGCAACTCCCGGTTCCCGGACGGTCCCGCGCTGGTCTACACGCGCGCGGAGATCGCGGCCTTCGTGGCCGGAGCCAGGGACGGGGAGTTCGATGACCTCGTCGACTGACCTCGCCTCGCGGACGACGTTCCAGCTCCGCGAGTTGATCGCGCGCGGGTTCCAGTTCCTGCACCCGCGCGACGCCAGGGGAGAGCTCGCCGCGGTCGTCGGCGTCCGGGCCCACGACGCGGTGATCGACGTCGTGCGGCTGCACACCGAGGACGACGTGGTGGCGATGCGGATGCCCGCCGACGAGGTGAACGTCCTGTCGCCCAGCAGGTTCTCGTGGCGCCGGCGCGGTCCGGCCACGCACGTGCTGGAAGAGCTGCTGGACCTCCCGGACGACGACGACCGGCCCCAGTGAGGACTTCCCGTCCGAGCCGCGGTGGCGGACGGGACGAGAGGGGAGAGCCCTCTCACCGGCGAACCTGACCTGGAGACGCAGCGGGAGTCGACTCCGCGCCGGAATCGTCGACGCCACGCTCGGAGCGCAACTCCGTGTTCGTCGCGTTGCGGCGTGGAGGCCGAGGTCGGCTTCGGCCTCCACGCCGGCACCTCTCCCGCTCAGGGTCGGCGCAGCCCGCTCAGCACCACGTCGAGGCCCTGGCGGAACTCGACGTCCGGCGGGATCGCCCGCGCGGTGGCGGCGGTCTCGGCCAGCAGCGGGTACTGCTCACCCATCGTGGCCATCGCGTCGGTGCCCACCCCCGACAGCGGCCCGCGGTGCTCCAGCCCGATCGCGCCGATCAGGTAGCTCAGCAGCGCCCGCATCGCCACGACCCGCTGCTCGCCGGTGAACCCGGCCGCCGTCAGCACCGCCAGCACGGACTCCGACCAGCGCAGCAGACCGGGGCTGCGGTGCCGGTGCGCCATCGTCAGCGGCACGGCTTCGGGATGCGCGGAGACCGCCGCGCGGACCCGTTCGACCAGAACCGCGACCTGCTTGTCCCACAACGCCCTCGGCGGCACGGTGTCCACACCGGACAGCAGGTGCTCTACCACCAGCGCCTCCAGCCCGTCGCGGTCGGCGACGTACCGGTAGAGCGACATCGTGCCCATGCCCAGCTCGGCGGCGACGGCGCGCATCGACAGCGCGGCCAACCCCTCGCGGTCCAGCACGGCGAGCGTGGCGGAGGCGAGCGCGGACGGGGTGAGCGACTTCGGGCGTGGCATGTCCTTGACAGCGTACAAGTTACGCGCATAACTTGCGTAGGCGTACAGCGCACGCTTACCGCACCTCCCGGGGACCGATGAAGATCAGCGCACGTGACCGGGTCACCGTGCTCGGCGGCACCGTCCGGGTGCCCGACCCGCACCGCCTGGTCCACCTGCAGTTCCGCCGCTTCGCCGGCTGCCCGGTGTGCAACCTGCACCTGCGGTCGATCGTCCGGCGGCACGACGAGATCACCGCCCACGGCATCACCGAGGTGGTCGTGTTCCACTCCTCGGCCGCCGACCTGCGCCCGCACGTCGCCGACCTGCCGTTCGCGGTGGTGGGCGACCCGGCGAAGCGGCTCTACGCGGAGTTCGGGGTCGAGTCGGCACCGCGCTCGCTGCTCGACCCGCGCGCGTGGGGCGCGATCGCCCGCGGCCTCGCGCGCGACCTCGCCCCGGTGCTGCGCGGCCACCGCCCGCCGCCCCGGCCCGAGGGCGGTCGGCTCGGCCTGCCCGCCGACTTCCTCATCGCGCCGGACGGCGAGGTGGTCGCGCAGAAGCGTGGACAACACGCCTACGACCAGTGGTCGGTGACCGAACTGCTCGATCACGCACGGGCGTTGACCAGCGAGGACTGAGTTGTCCACAGGGTTGTCCCCAGTTGTGGACTGGTCGAACACGCGTTCGACCGGTCCTGCGGGGCGCGGTGCCTAGTCGATGAGCAGCGGCAGCGAGCGCACGCCGGTGAGGTTGACCGAGTCGAAGAAGGCCGGCGGTCGGGCGGGGTCGGTGCGCAGCCGCGGGAAGCGGTCCAGCAGGACGTCCAGCGCGAGGCGGCCCTCCAGCCGGGCCAGCGGCGCGCCGAGGCAGAAGTGCACGCCGCGCCCGAAGCCCAGGTGCGGGTTGGGGTCGCGGGTGACGTCGAAGGCGTCCGGGTCGGCGAACACGCGCGGGTCGCGGTTGGCCGCGCCGACCCACAGCATCAGCAGCTGGTCGGCGGGGACCTCCACGCCGCCGAGGGTCTGGGGCGCGGTGGTGGTGCGCGCGACGGCCGCGAACGGGGTGAGGAACCGCAGCGACTCCTCGATCGCGGACGGCAGGAGCCCCCGGTGCTCGCGGACCTGGGCGAACCGGTCCGGGTGCGCGTCGAGGGCCAGCAGGGTGTTGCCGAGCAGCATGGTGGTCGTGATGTGGCCCGCCACCAAGAGGATGGTCGCGAAGTTGACCACCTGGGCGTCGGTCAGCCGCGCACCGTCCACTTCGGCCCGCACGAGGTCGTTCAACAGCCCCGGTCGGGGGCGGCGGCGGCACTGGGCGGCGTGCTCGCCGAGGTAGTCCAGGATCGGCCGCATCGCCTCGACGCCGCCGCGCAGCGCCTCCTCCTGGGTGGCCCGGTCGTCCTTGAGCGACAACCGGCCCTGGCCCTCGAACAGCCCGTCCACCCAGTCCCGGAACAGGTGCCGGTCGTCGGCGGGCACGCCGAGCAGTTCCGCGATCACGATCACCGGTAACGGGTAGGCCAGGTCCCGCACCAGCTCGAAGTCGTCGCCGGTGGCCTCGTCGAGCAGGTCGCCGGTCAGCTCGGTGATGCGCGGTTCGAGGTCGGCCACGACCTTCGGCGTGAACGCGCGGCTGACCAGGCGGCGCAGCTCGTGGTGCTCCGGCGGGTCGAGCTGGAGGATGTTGCCCTCGGTCGTCCCGCCCTCGACGGCCGGGAACAGCCGCGAGGTGTCGGACGAGAACCGGCTCCAGTCAGCCAGGACCTCGACCGACTCCGGGTGGCCGTAGACGTTCCAGAAGCCCAGCTCCTCGTCGTGGACGACGGTGTGCTCGGGCCGTTCGCCGCGCAGCCAGAAGTGCTGCGGGTCGGTGTCCCACATGGTTTCCCCCATCGTTGGTTGGTCAGGCGCGGTGATCAGGCGCGGTGATTCAGGCGCGGTGGACGAGGACGTTGCCCAGCGACGTGCGGGCGCGGACCTCGACGCGCTCGTCGGTCTCGGCGGGCGCGTCGGCGGCGGACAGCTCGTTGCGGACGCGACCGGCGACGGAGCGGACGTCCAGCCAGGCGGCCGTGCCCTCGCGGATGCCGATCTCCAGCTCGCCCGCCCTGGTGTGCAGGACGACCGAGCCGCGCACGACCTCCGCGACGCGGATGTCGCCCATGGACGTCTTGGCGGTCAGGTCGCCGGCGGCGTGCCCGACGAGGATGTCGCCGTTGGCGCCGCTGACCCGCACGTCGCCGGTGACCTCGCCGATCCTGGTGGCGCCGTTCGAGTTCTTCACCGTGCCGGAGCCGTCGAGCGTGCCGACGCGCAGCTCGCCCGAGCCCGTCGACAGCTCGGCGCGGCCGCTGACGCGCTCGACCACCACGTCACCGGTGGACGTGCCCGCCTTCAGTGCGGCCGTGGCGTGCAGCCGGATGTGGCCGGCGGAGGTGGTGAAGCGGCACTCGCCCAGGGCGCCCTCGGCGTCGAAGTCGGCGAGCGCGCCCTGCGCGACGACGTCCGAGCCGGTGGGCAGGTGGACGACCACGTCGACCGAGCCGGGTCGGCCGAAGACGCCGCGGTGGCGGGGCGTGCGGACGGTGAGGCGGCCACCGGCGAAGTCGACCGCGGTGCCCTCGGCGGCCTTGACGTCGACCGGGTTGCCGGGGTCTCCGGGCCTGACCTCGACCACGGTGTCGGTGCGGTCGGCGGCGGTGATCAGGGCCGCGCCGCTGACCACGTCGAGGGCGAGGGCGATGGGCGTGGGTGTGGCGAAAGAAGGCATGGCTGTCCCCTCGGAACGGGTTTGGTGGGGGTTCGGGCTGCTAGCGGACCCAGCCCGTGTAGCGCTGGGCGGACGCGCTGCGGCCGGTGGGGCGGGTGGCGGTGCCGTGCCCGAGGGCG
Source organism: Actinosynnema sp. NPDC053489 (assembly GCF_044544865.1). Taxonomy (NCBI): domain Bacteria; kingdom Bacillati; phylum Actinomycetota; class Actinomycetes; order Pseudonocardiales; family Pseudonocardiaceae; genus Actinosynnema; species Actinosynnema sp. NPDC053489. Next base: position 196,660 of record NZ_JBITXT010000011.1, read on the forward strand.
GCGGCGGCCGCGCGCACCAGCCAGGCGTTGACGGAGACGCCCTCCCGGTTCGCGGCTTCCTCGACCCGGAGCTTGAGGGCCTCGGGCAGCCGGAGGTTGATGCGCGCGACCGCGCCCTCCTCCGGGACCACCGGTGGCGGCTCGGTGGCACCACCGTGGCTCACGGTGGCATCATCGGGCAGCGTGACCACGAACTCCGGGTCGCGCCCGCGCAGCCGCACGTCGACCGAACCCGGCGCCAGCTCCCGGGTGATCTCGTCCATAGCGGTGGAAAGGGCTTCCAGCAGCGTGAGCCGGGTGGCCGACTCCAGCGGCGCGGCGAGCCGCTCCGCCAGGGCGCGTGCCTCCTCGCCACCCGCCCCGGCGGCCGTCGCGAGTTCCCGGCGGAGGTTGTCGACGTAGGGCGTCAGGTCCATGGCACCACTATGGCACCACAGTGACGCCACTCGCAAGCGTTCGTGGTGTCACGGGGTGGCGCGGGTCGACCGGCCGCCGTTCATACACGTTCGAGTGAAACGGCGCCGTGGTGGGACCGGTGGCCCCATTCCGGTGCCCACCGCTCGGTTGATCATTTTTAGCGGTGTTCTCCCAGAGGTGGAATAATGCAGCTCAGGCGGCCTGGGGACGGAAATGGTCAAACCAGAGGCAAACCCCCTCTGAGCTGCGTATACTCAGTTGTCGCGGGTGCGCCCCGTAATTTTGCGGACTTCCGCCACGTCCGTGACTCGAATGGACTAGCCGGACCATCATCCGCGATGTGTAGTGAACGGACGTACGACTTCACATCGTTTCGAGAATGTCTTGCCAAGGCGTCGGCCCTCGTGCCAGGGTTCCGCCCATGGATTACCGCCCCCTGCCCGACGGGCAGTGGTCGCCGGTGCCCGAGCTGCCCGGCATCCCCGAAGCACTCCGGCGCGAAGGCGCCTACCTGCCACCACCGCTGCCCTCCGACCTGACGCTGCCCGTGACGACCTACCGCCGCTGCGCGGAGGCCGAGCACGCCCTCGGCCGGCTGGACGAGGCCGCCGACCGGCTGGGCGTGCGACCCGCCCTGGTGCGCTCGACCCAGGTCCGCGACGCCAACAGCTCCGCGGGTCTGTCCGGTGTGGCCGTCGGGCTGCGCGAGACGTTCGCCGCGGACCTGCTGGCCGCGCAAGGAGGTCCGCCGCCCACCGACAGCGCCGCGCCCACCCAGCTCGTCGCGCCGTTCCTCAAGGCGTACGCGCACGGCCTGGCGCGCGTCCGGGCCGGCGCCACCGTCGACGCCGAGCTGGTCGGCGAGGTCGCGGCGATCATGACCGGCGGCGAGCCCGGTCGGCGCCTGACCGACGTGCTGCGCGACGCGCCCGGCCGGCTGGGCATCGACGACGAGCGCGCGTACCTGCTGACCGCGACCGGCGCGCACCTCGTCGCGCTGCTGGAGCAGTGGTCGACGTGGGTGCGCGAGGAGGCCGAGCAGCCGAGGATCGCCAAGATCGCGCTCGCGCACTACCAGCTCGAGGTGCTGCAACCGTTCCCGACGGCGAACGGGCACGTCGCGCGCACGTTCTCGACGCTGGAGATGGTGCGGTCCGGCCTCGTGCGCGACCAGGTGCTGCCGCTGTCGGTGTGGCTGGACACGGCCCTGGTCGAGTACCAGCGCCAGATCCGCGCCGTGGTCGACACCGGACGGGTGGACCGCTGGGTCGACTTCTTCGCGATCGCCGTGCGGGAGCAGGCCCTGGCCCAGCTGCGGCTGATCGAGCACCTGGCGGACCTGGCCGCCGAGTACGCCGTGCGGTTGCCGCGCAAGGGGAAGCTGCCGCTGGTGGCGGCGGAGCTGATCGGTTTCCCCGTGGTGGACAACAGGTCGCTGCGCACGCGCTACGGCATCACCGCGAAGGCCGCCACCGACCTCACCTCGCGCCTGGTGGAGCTGGACGTCCTGGTGCCGTGGGAATTCCTGGGCTACCGCAGGGTCTTCCTGTGCCGCGACGTGCTGCGCCTGCTGACCGACCACCCCGACACCACCGCCTGACCTCCCGGGAGGACCGACGACGACCACCCCGCTCCCACCGCCGCTCAGGGGTCCAGGTGGCGGTCCGCCCCGTGCTCGGCCGGCTGATCCGGGTCGGTGTCGCCCCGCCGCACCGGTTCCGGGGTCGACTCCAGCTCCGCGACCAGGTCGCGCACCCGTTGGGCGGCGTCGTCGTCCGTGCCGAGGAACAGCCCGAGCGCGCGGTTGAAGCGCCGGTGGGCCGTGGCGCGGTCGTCGGACAGCCACAACGCCCGGCCGAGCAGCGTGAGGGTGCGCGCGCGTTCGGCGGGGTCCGCGGCGAGGTCCTCGAACAGCCGGTCCGCGCGGGACAGGTACTTGATCGCCGAGTCGAACCGGCCGACCTCGACCATCAGCGCGCCGAGGTGCGCGAGCGCCCGTGCCGCGCCCGGCCGGTCGTCGTGCAGCAGGTACAGCTCCAGCACCTCGTCGGCGCACCCGACGACCTTGTGCATGCGGCCCTGGGCGCGGTAGGTGGCGGCCAGGTCGTGCAGCGCGGCGGCCGTCGCGTCCGGGTCGTCGTCGCGCAGGCGGTGCACGGCCAGCTCGCGCATGCCGGCGACGGCCGCGAGCCGCAGCGCGCCCCTCGCGCGCAGGTGCTCGGCGGCGCGGCGGAAGCCCGTGGCCAGCAGGAGGGACGTGGGCAGCGCGGCGGCGAGGTCGGTGCCGACGTCCAGCAGTTGCCGCGCCCACCCCTCGTCGGTCTCGGGCGGCACCGCCGGCCAGACGTCGGCGAACAGGGCGACCGCCGTCTCGGGTTCGGCCACCGCGTCGCGCAACGCCGCCAGCACCTCGTCCCGGTGCGCGTCGAACCAGTCGTGGCCGGTGGTCCGCAGCTCCTGGCGCAACCGCGCGACCGCGTGCCGTGGCTCGTCGCTCACCTCGTGCCATCCTTCCGCGTCCCCGGGTCGGTGGACCGACCTCCAGGTGGTGGACCACTGGTCTCATCGCTGTGCGACGTCACTTGATCACGAGTGTCAACCAAACGGGTGAGTCGGGACACCGCTGAAGTGGCGGACTCTCGGCGGAACGGGTCACACGTGCGCGGGACGGCGACACCACGGTCCGTCATCACCGCTGGGTGGGGACGATCTCGAAGAGGTCGTCGAACTGCATCGGCGCGAGCGCGGTGAGGGCGCCGCCGATGAACGCGGGGCCGGGCTGGAGGTCACCGCTCAGGACGCGTGCGACGGTGGAGCGGTTGACGTCCATCGCCTTGGCGAGCGCGTAGTCCGACCGGTAGCCGGCGAGGCGCGCGGCTCTGGTGAAGACATCGGTGCGGAGCTTGATCGTGTTCGGCATGGCCTGCCTTGTGTCGTGCGCACCAAACGCGTGTGCTGTGCGCGCAACGGTAGGCAGTTGGTTTTGTGTGCGCAACTGATGTTGTGCTGGGGCAACGTGCAGGTCAGGTCGTGCCTGGGGGGAGCGCCCAACGAACGTTGCGTGCGCGCACGTACGATGTGGTCGTGACCAAAGCCGAGAGTGCGGACTCGTCCTGGTCGGACTTCGTCCAGAGGCACATGGACGACCGCGGGATGAGCACGAGTGACCTGACGGAGAAGACGGGCTTCGACCGGAGCCGCCTGACCGCGTGGCGCAAGGGCGAGCGCCCGACCCTCGACACCGCGAGGGTGGTGGCCAAGGCGTTCGACATGAGCCCGCTGGAGGTCATGGTGGCCGCCAAGCTGCTGACGGCGGAGGAGGCGGGCCTGCGCGGCGTCTCCACCCCGGACCCGGGAGCCCTGACGGATCACCAACTGCTGGCCGAACTGGGCCGGAGGCTGAAGCGCACGGCCGAGTCCTGACCCACGCTCCGGACCGGCCCGTCCACTCGGGCCGGTCCCCGTTCCTCCCGGGCCGACTGCGTGGTTCCGCTCGACTTCGAGGGCGAGCAGATCGAGATCGGCGACCGGAGGCTCGACTACCTGTTGCTCACCCGAAGCTCGGTGGACCTCGGCGCGCCGCGAAACGAGTGGCAACCAACCCCGTCCGCCATCCGAGGCCATTCCGTGACGGAGCGGGTGCCAGGTGAGGGAAAGGGACAGGCCCCGAGCGCGTTGCCGCAGCTCAGGGCCTGACTCACCCGGCGAAAGGTGAGTGCCCCCGGCAGGATTCGAACCTGCGACACACGGTTTAGGAAGGCCCGTGGCGCACACGCCGTACCCCGTGACCTGCACCTGAGCATCGCTCCAGCCTGCGCTGTCGTCACCTCGTTTCGCAGTGGCTTCGTGCTTCGCACCGGGGTTCGTCCTGGTGCTCGAAGCCGACCCACCTCATCGTCAGCAAGACGGCGAAGCCGTCGCGGCAGCCGATCACCGCGCTCAGCCCGCGCTAGCCGGGTAACCGCGCGATCGTCCCGACCGGCACGCCTCCGAAGTCCTGGGCCTCCAGCTCGCCGTCACACTGCGCGCCGCCTCCGGTCCACGTGCACCGACTCCGCGCACGGCCACCGGGCGGAGCGAAGCGGGAGCCCGGCGTGCCGTGATGCGGAGAGTCGGTGCCACGTGAGGACCGCCCGGCCGTGCGCGGCCGCAGGCGGCGCGCCTTGATCCCGTAGAGCCAGATTCGGCAACCTAACGAGGTGTATCAATCGAATCAAGATGAACGAGAGGTGAGCGCCGAAGATAGTCGCGAAGCTGAGTGCCGGCCAGTTTTTGCTTAGTGCCCGCCTTTCCTGTAAGTCGACGAACCCATTTTCCTGTCTCGAGGTCCAGGACTTCCAGGCTGCGCTTGAGACGAACATCTGCGTACTCGCTAAGGTCCAACATGTAGGCCTCATATTTCTTGCCAGCCTTGTGTTGGTCTGAAAGTCCTGCCTGGATCAAGTGGGTGAACCGAAGGTCGACTAGCTGTGCAAGTATCTCGTAGCCCGGCCTGTCTTGCTCCGCCATGTCGACTCGGAAGTACGCGTAGCCCTGGGCCTTGACTTGGCTGGAAAGTTTCTCCAGGGCAGAAAGGAGAGTGCTAGACGTTTCCGAAGAAACATCTTGTTCCAAGTCGCGCTTTTTACTGCGCGATGATTCGTTGGAAGCTTTCGCAACGTCTTCTCTGCCGATCTCCCGTGCCTGTGGCCGAGATTGCCTAGCGAATACGATAGACGAAGCGAATAGGTTCAAGTAGTCGCGCGGAACACCGCCAGAGGCAATGACCAAGCGCCCAAGAGCCTCTGGCTTCGCAATCGACGAAGGCTGTCGAATGCCCGCCGCTGTAACGTAATTCGATAGTACGGCCTCGAGAAAGGATTGAGCGGCGGCCGGATCTTCCAAAGTTACATCAAGGTCAATCTTCGATGCATCATGTGGAATTTCGAGACCAACCTTTGTGGATGGCTCGAAGGGTCGAGTCAGTCGCTCGATGCTAGCTACCTTGATCCAGGCGTCGCAGTCGCGCAGCATCCCAGCGATATGATCTAGCAGTTGCGGCTGTTCCGCAGAAGGCATCAGATAGAAGTCGTCAAGGAAGAGGTATAGCCGGGCAATTCCTTGGCGTAGTAGTCCGCGCAGGGCTTGGTTGATCGCAGGCAGTCGAACGGCGACGGCGCGGTTGTCTATACTGCGCTCTTTATACAGGGCTCGGATTTCTTCATGCTCTTGCTCGAGTCGCTTGATAGTAGGAGATTGTGACGTGCCGGACTGCTTTTGGAGGGCATCGAGGATAGAGTCAGCAATTACGGTAAATGCGCTCGCGGCATCGAGATGGCGCAGGGTGTGCGCGTTCATCCATACCGCTACATGGCCATCCCTTTCTGCGATTCTTTTCGCTTCTAGTAGAAGGGCGGTCTTTCCAACCCCGCGCCTTCCGTAGATCAAATGGTGCCGAGAGGCGGCGACAGCGGCCAGGCTGGCTCGAGGGTCCTCTACGTAGGAAAGACTAGGTAGCGCATCCGAGGTCCGTGACCGAGCTTCAAGGAGTTGAATCAATTGAGTTACGTTCGGTTGTGCTAGGCGGCCACCTTCGGTGGCCTTATCGGGAACCTCGACGTCAGTCTTCTGCGGGCGAAAAGTGACGGCGAAAGAGTATGACTCATCAGCTAGGGAGGTATTGAGCTGCTGCTCAATGTCTCCGGCAAGGCTTTGAGCGAACGCCAGAAACTCCTCCGGTACGAAAGCGATCAGCCAGCGCTCGCCTGGAAAAGAGCGCTCGTCGATTTTAACCACCGTTACCCCGGCGTCCGTGAGAATGCGCCTCATCGCTTCATGGTAATCAAATGTGGGCATCACACGTATCCGTTCGTGATGGCGAAGCTCTCGAAATCGTTGACAAACTGAGCTGCGGTGGCGGCAAGTGCGCGAGCGTCGGTCTCCCAGTCGGCAGCGCTAACCGGGTAGGGGTCGTAGTCCGCTTGATTGCGCAATAGTCGAGCCTCTGTTAGCGAGATCTCGTGCTTCGCTACGTTCGGCATCCCCTGTGGGAGGTGACGCGGCAGCTCATTGTGGCGTTCGTAGTCGTCCCCTTGTTCTACGGCAAACACCACTGCGCGAGCTGCATGGTACATCGCATAGTAATGACGGCTGATCGAAGACCGGAATTGCTGGTTGTTGAGCATGTGGTCCCCCACGCCGAGCTGTTCTCCTGCCAGCATGAGCCGATCCGATACGACCTGTTTCATCAACAACGGCAACGGGAAGGGGTGCCGACCGCTAGGGTTGGCAGCCGTGTAGCTCTGTACTCCGGCCTTCTTGAGGGTGGAGATGTGCAGCGCCACCTGATCGGCTGGTGTCAAGGCTGGCACGTGAAACCCCTTCGGTGGCGAGCGTAGCCGGTCAGCATAGCAGAAGATCAACCTCGGCCGGCACGCAAAGCGAGCATCGTTCATAATGGGCACCTCCGATCCTGCTTCCCCGATCCGAACTCACGTAAAGTATGGCTTTGTGCGTGGAGACAACGCGTGTTCAATGCGCAAACGGATCGACGGGTGGATGTTCATTCGATCCAGTTGCTCTGTGTGTGCCCAGTGCACCTCTCTCGATTCGGAGCTTGTACGGATGGTGCCTCCTGTCGCTACGGCTGCGAAAGCAGATTGAGAACTTTTGACGCACTTCTCCGTCGCTATAAGCGATAACATGTGCAGGATCAGAATATAGGCCGATTAGATCAGCGACTTCGACCTCAATTCCGGTTTCCTCCAAAACTTCACGAACTACACTTTGTGATAGTGTTTCACCAACTTCTTGCTGACCTCCTGGTATGGAGAACAAGTCGTTGTCTGTGCGACGAATCATAAGGATGCGACCTTTGTCATCCTGCACGAATGCGCTGACGGCCGGATGAAGGCTATTGGCCTTCGGGGCGTTCGGGTCGTGGAAGTAGTCCACGCGGGCCATGTGGGTGGCTCCCTAGAACGTTGCTGGCTTGGACAGGTTCCAGACGTGCTCGAAGCTCTCAGAGTAGGTCTCGAAGAGGTCGCCCGCAGAGAGTCGGCGTAGGTGCAGGGCTGGGGCGTGTGCGCCCTGGAAGCCGTAGACGTGTGTGTTCACGACCATCTCGTCATCGAACCGGAAGATCGAGTTGTAGAGCGTCGTCTTGTGGAAGCGCACCTCGATGCCCTCAACGCTCTGAAGTGGGCGGTAGAAGGCGAGAGCGTTCCGGATGCGTGAGCCGAGCGTGCTCTTGCCTAGCTGCTCCTCCTCGCTTCGACGCGCGACCTCCCGACTCGCCGGGGGGTCTGCTGCACAAGTAGGTGACAGTGGTAGTCACGCAGCCTGGCTGGCTGGCGTGGTCATGATTGTCTCGTATTCGATGGGGGTCAACCGGCCGAGCGCGGCTTGGCGTCTGCGACGGTGGTAGGTGCGCTCGATCCAGGTGACGATCGCGGTCCGGAGGGCGTCTCGGGCGGGCCAGGTGCGTCGGTCGAGAACGTTGTTCTGCAGCAACGCGAAGAAGCTCTCCATGGCTGCGTTGTCGCCCGCCGCGCCCACCCTGCCCATCGAGCCGGACAGGCCGTGACGAGCAAGTGCGCGGACGAATTTCCTGGATCGAAATTGCGAGCCGCGGTCGGTGTGGACCACGCAGCCGGCGACGTCACCACGGCGGGCAAGAGCGTTGGTGAGCGCGGTGACGGCGAGGCGGGACTTCATCCGGGAGTCGATGGAGTAGCCGACGATCCGGTTGGAATAGACGTCCTTGATCGCGCAGAGATACAGTTTCCCCTCCGTGGTGCGGTGTTCGGTGATGTCGGCCAGCCACAGCCGGTTCGGCGCCGTGGCGGTGAAGTCGCGGCGGACCAGGTCGTCGTGGACCGGCGGACCGGCCTTCGCGCCGTTGCGGCCGCGTTTCCTGCCGAACGCGCTCCACCAGCCCATGGACGAGCAGATCCGCCACGCGGTCCGGTCCGCCATCGACACACCGGCGTCGCGGGCCTCGTCGGCCAGGAACCGGTAGCCGAACTCCGGATCGTCGCGGTGGGCGTCGAACAACGCGTTCGCCCGATGAGCCCGCTCGAGCTCGGTGGCGGTGACCGGCCTGGCACGCCGGCGGTAGTACGGCTGTCGAACGATGTTCAAGACCCGGCACGCCACCGCGACGGGGATCCCGTCCGCGGCGAGCTCGTTCACGAGCGGGTAGAGCCTTTTCCCGGCAGGTTCGCCTGCGACAAGTACGCCGTCGCGCGGCGCAGGACCTCGTTCTCCCGCTCCAGCAGCCTGATCCGCTTACGCGCCTCGCGCAGCTCGGCCGAGTCGCTGCGGCTCACACCCGGCTTGGCGCCGTCGTCAACCTCGGCCTGGCGCAGCCCCTTGAACAAGGTCACCAGATGGACCCCGAAGTCCTTGGCGATCTGCTCGACGGTCACACCGGGCTCGCGGTCACGGGCGACCCGCACGACATCCTCGCGGAACTCCCGGGGGTAGGGCTTGGGCACAGCGACATCCTCCCAGCTCACCATCACGGCAAGCCAACTCAGATGTCACCAATCCGTGCAGCAGACCCGGGTGAGCCGTTCGACGTGGAGTCAGGGCTTCCGGTGTCGGAGCTGAAGCGGCGGAACTCGTTGTCCTTCCTGGAGTTCTCGCAGTCCTACATGGATATGAAGTGGCCGGACGCGGCGGCTACGACTCGGGGGGAGCACCGTGGAGGCGCTGGCTACGGCTGGTGCGGCGTTCGTCCGGGATGGAGTGGGACGGCCGGATGTGGCGGAGCTGCGGGGCGTGCTGACGCGCTACCTGCTGCCTCCGACCACGCGGGATGCTGAGGTGCCGCCGGCGGTTCAGGAAGCGGCTGACTGGCTTGTCCGCAACTCACGTCCGCTGGTGGACCTGACGGACGCGGTGGCGGTTCGTGGGGTGTTGGACGCGCTGGCGGCCAAGCTCGACGGCAAGGCGGCGGCTGCGACGGTCTACCAGCGGAAACGGGCGGTGCTGTTCAACCTCCTGGCCTACGCCGTGGAGCGGGAGTTGATCCCGGACAACCCGCTGACCAGGGTGAAGCGCAAGGTCGCGAAGGTGGTCGAGCAGGTTGACCCTCGGGTGGTGGCCAACCCGGTGCAGGTTGCCCGGCTGCTGACGGCGGTGACCTACGTCGGGCGGCGGAACCAGGAGCGGGGCGCGCACCTGGCGGCGTTCTTCGCGACCGGCTACTACGCGGCTGCTCGGCCCGCTGAGGGCCTGGCGCTCCGAGAGGATGACTGCACCCTGCCTCGGGAAGGCTGGGGCCTCCTGATGCTCGGCGAGTCGCGGCCGGCGGCGGGGAAGCGGTGGACGGACTCCCGAGAGGTTCACGACCGGCGTGGGCTGAAGCATCGAGGGGTGAAGGAGGTCCGGCCGGTGCCGATCCCGCCGGTTCTCGTCCGCATCCTGCGTGATCACCTCGACCGGTTCGGGACCGGGCCGGACGGGCGGCTGTTCCGCTCGCCGGGTGGCGGGGTGGTGTCCTCGTCCACCTACTACCGGGTGTGGGAGGAGGCTCGCCGGTACGCCCTGACGCCTGCTCAGGCGGCCTCTCCGCTGGCTGGACGGCCCTATGACCTGAGGCACGCCGCAGTGTCGCTCTGGCTGAACGGGGCGTCGCGGCCACCGAAGTAGCGGAGCGTGCCGGGCACTCGGTGGACGTGCTGCTCAGGGTCTACGCGAAGTGCATCGACGGGCAGCGGGAGACGATCAACAAGCTGATCGAAGACCTGTTCAGTAACGAGTAGCCAAGGTCTCACATCGGCCCCCTGGGAACCGCCCCAGGGGGCCGATCCCGTTTCGCAGTGGTTTCGCGAGCGGTGGCAGACGGGGGCAGATTCCAGCCGACGGCGACTGACGGAAAAGATCAGGCCCCGAGCGCGTTGTCGCAGCTCAGGGCCTGATTCACCCGGCGAAAGGTGAGTGCCCCCGGCAGGATTCGAACCTGCGACACACGGTTTAGGAAACCGATGCTCTATCCCCTGAGCTACGAGGGCGCGGGGGTCAGCCTACCCGGTCGGCCGGTGGGCCCACGGCGGCGGGGTTGTCACTCGGTGGGCCTAGGGCCGTGCACCTTCCGTCAGGGGTTCCGGCTCCCCGGGTCGGCTGTACGGGCGAAGTGGGCCACCCCGTCTTCTCCGTCCCGGCCCGGTGGGGTACAGAAGGGGCATATCCCCTCCCTACGCGAAAGCACCCGCATGAGCAGCCGACCCTGGCCTGACTTCCGTCCCGGCCCGCTGGGCTCCCTCGGCGCCTGGTGGCGGCGGCTCCGCGCCCGCCCCGACGCCGAGCAGTACACCTTCGTCCCGGCCTCGACCTCCCACGAGCTCCCGTTCGAGTCACCGCTGCCCAGCGCCGTCTACGGGCTCGACTTCCGGGCCAAGATGACGATCCACTGGCGCGTCGACCTGACGACCGGCATGCGGCACAACGCGCCGCGCAGCGCCGCCGTGAACGACATCATCCACCGCGCCAAGGCCCTCACCGAACGGGCCATGCTCGTCCACCACGCCCCGCTCCAGCACCAGCTCGGCGCGGAACTGGCGGCCGAGCGCCAGGTCGAGGGCACGCACGTCTGGGCGCGGGCCGACGCGATCGAGCTGACCGTCGAGGAGCACGACCTGGCGATGGCGCGCAAGCACATCGAGCTGCTCCAGACCACGACGATGCGGCAAGCCGAACGCGACGCCGAGCGGGCCGAGATCAAGTACCTCCGCGACGAGGTGCTGACCGACCTGTCCAGCGCCACGATCTGGTGGCTGATCCGCAACGGCTACGAGGTGGAGCAGGCGGTCAAGTTGAGCAGGCACCTGGCCGAGCTCGTCGGCATCGCCTCGCAGCGCCGCGACCAGCACTGGGCGGACACCCTGGTCACCTCGTTCGAGAGCGCCCTGCCGCGCCTGGACGACGGGCACCGCGCCGACGTCCGGCTCCACCTGGCCAAGGCGCTGGGCATCTACGGCGGCTCGACGGTGGCCGCGGAGTTCGCCGAGCAGGTCGGCCTGCCGCCCCAGCTCCCGCACAACCAGAACGGGGCCAAGCCGCTGCCCTGATTCCCTAACCTGGTGATCGTGACCCACAACCTGACCGAGGTGCGCGGCGCGGCCGTGGCCGGCGCGCTGCGCGTCCTCGCCCGGCTCACGCCGTTCGTCGAACCCGAGCTGATCGGCCTGCGCGACGTGGTGCGGCCCGGTGACGTGTGCGTCGACGTCGGCGCCGCGCTCGGCCTCTACACCGTCACCCTGTCCCGCCTGGTCGGTCCACACGGGACGGTGCACAGCATCGAGCCGCTGGTGTTCGCGCACCCCGCGCTGTCGTTCCTGCTGCGCCCGCGCGAGGGCCGCAACGTCGTGCGGCACTCGGTCGCCCTCGGGGTCAGCGAGGGCCGCGAGGTGATGAGCGTGCCGGTCCGCCACGGCACGCCGGTCACCGGTCGCTCGTTCCTCACCTCCGGCGCGGACGGCCTCGGGTCGAACGTCGAGTTCGCCGAGCACCTGGAGGTCCTGGTCCGCACGGACACGCTGGACCGGTTCTGCGCGGCCAACGCCGTCGACCGGCTGGACTTCGTCAAGGCCGACGTCGAGGGCGCGGAGCTGCGGGTGCTCCAGGGCGGCGAGGAGACGATCGAGCGGTTCCGGCCGAAGCTGCTGCTGGAGATCGAGGAACGGCACGTGCGGCGCTTCGGCTACCGCGCCCACGACGTGCGGGACTGGCTCGCCGAGCGCGGCTACCGGATGCACGCCTGGCGCGGCAACGCGTGGCGGTTGGTCGACCAGGTGGACGACGGCACCCGCAACTACCTCTTCACGGCCCGGTAACGCCTGGTCAGCCGCACGACCGGCCCCGGACAGCGGAAGACCCCGGTCCCTGGGGGTGGACCGGGGTCTTCCTGTGGGCCGGTCTACGTGCCGTAGACCTCAAGTTCGTAGACCGAGTATCCGTAACCGGTCGCCCGTTGGATACCCGTCATTCGTACGAATCGTGCCGCATCGGGTGGGAATGACGCAAGGTCCTGGCCGCCATCTCCCGCCGAAGTCGTGTACACCGTCTTCCACGTCAGACCGTCGACCGACAGCTCTATGCGATACGCCTTGGCATAAGCCGCTTCCCACGACACCACCACTCGGCCCACGGGGCGGGTCGAGCCCAGGTCGACCCGCAACCACTGCCCGTCCGACCAGTCGCTGGCCCACCGGGTGTCCGGCCTGCCGTCTACCGCGTTCCCGGGCGGTGAGCCGAACCAGCCGCGCTCGTGGCTGCTGGCGGTCGCGGTGGCGCCGGCGGCGAGGTTCGCCACGGCGGTGCCCCGGCGGGACGGGAACTGCACGACCTGCTGGTAGGTGGGCCGGTTCTGCCAGCCGATCTTGTCCTGCGTGATGCCGCCCATGGCGCGGTGGATGATCGTGTCGGCGCACCACTGGTCTCCGGCCGCGCAGGACGAGTCGCCGGGGTACACGGTGGTCGCGGGCGTCGCCGCCGCGGCGGCGAGGCTGTTCAGCACCACCTGGCGGCACGCGGTGACGTCGCCGTTGCCGCAGTAGCGGTTCTGCAGCGGACCGGCCACCTGGTCGCCGAGGACGGCGCGCAGGTCCTTGTCCACGTAGCTCCACCAGCCGTTCTGGAACGACGAGCCCTTGTGCGGCGCCGCGCCGTGGGTGTCCGACGGCGCTTCGTCCACCTGGAGCGCCCCGGTCAGCGCGGCGTAGAGCGGGTCGCCCAGACCGGGCTTGAACTGGGCTTCCACCAGGCGCGGCCACCACGCGTCGAGGACGCGGATCGCGTCGGCGTGCGCGTAGGTCCTGCTGCCGCGCGAGGTCTCCTTGCGCAGCGAGCCCGACCGCTGCCAGTCGCGCAACCTGGTGACGGTGGCGGCGAGCGCCGGATCGGTCACGGCCGCCGTGTCGATGACCCGCAGGAGGTCGGGGAGGACCTGCTCGGCGCGCAGGTCGGCCAGGCCCGCCTCGGCCATCGCCTGCGTCAGCGAGGCCCGGGTGACCTTGCCGCGGCCGATGAGCGCCCGCACGCGGTCGTCGAGCAGGTCGCCGCGGTGCACCGAGCCCATGCCGTAGCCGGACGCGGAGTAGTCGAGCGACTGCTTGTTGTTCCAGCTGATGTAGTAGTCCTGGTTGACCGAGTTCGGGTGTTGCGCGAACGGCGTGTACGTCGCCGTGTTGCGGTCGGGGTCCCAGCCCTCCCACTCGTAGGCGGTCTCCGCCTTCACCGGCAGGTGCGGGTCCACGGTGGCCTTGCGCACCGGGTTCGCGCCGGAGTTGAAGTACGCGGTGTCGCGCGAGTCCACGTAGAACCAGTTGAACGCGTACCCGACGCGCTCGGCGGCCCGCTGGAAGTCCGCGGCCGACCTGATCGCGTCGGGGTCGTTGAACTCCTGGAACCCGAGGATCGAGTCCACCTCGTGCCGGTAGGTCGAGCGCAACGACGTGTAGGCGACGAACTTGCCGTCGACCTTGGCCCGGCTCTGCACCAGGCCGTACTTCGTGCGGTGCACGACCAGGGCGTACGATCCGGCCGGGGTCGGGTCGGCGACGGTGGGCTTCCAGGAGTTCTTGCGCTCCAACCGCTCCATCGGCAGGCACTGGCCGCGGAAGCGGTAGCCGGTGGAGTTCGCGGTGGGCGCCGCGCCGGACGTCTCGCACAGCTCCACGGCGTAGGTGTCGGTGATGTCCTGACCCGCCGAGGTCGCGCTCCACGAGTAGTCGACGCCCCGGCCGAGCTGCACGTACATCGACACGCCGGCGAACGACACGCCGCGGGCGCGCAGGCCCGGGCCGTTCAGCTCCTGGAGCATGAGCAGCTGCGGTGCGAAGTAGCCGGTCTGCGGGCCCCACACGGCGATCGGGTTGCCGGTGTCGGTGTGCGCGCCGGACACCACGAGCGCGTTGGACATGCCGTGCTTCTTGGTGAGCAGGTCGCGCGGGAGCACGCCGTCGGCGAAGAGTCCCCGCAGGGGGCGGAGTTCGGCCGGTACGTCCACAGTGGACTGCGGGGCGGCGGTCTGGTCGTGGACGATCGGTTCCGGCGTCACCACACCGCCGTCGGGCAGCGCCACGCCCTGCGGCGAGGACGGCGTGGTGGCGTACGGGAAGCGCCGGCCGTCGTGCAGCGTGAGGACGGCTTCGGGGTCGTTCTGCTCGCGGAACGAGCGCCAGACCTGGTCGCCGACGGTCGCGCCGTACTTGTTCTGCGCGGCCAGCTTCACCAGCGCGTTCTGCACCTCGCCGCCGCCGCCGGCGCCGAACAGCCCGCCCACCACGGCGGCGATCGCGACCAGGTCGGTCGGCTGGAACGGCGCGATGTCGTTCCAGTTGGTGATCGCGTCGGCGTGCCCGGTCAGCACGTACTCGCCGGGGAACGTCCGGTTGTTCACCGAGGTGGTGAGGTAGGCGTTGATGCCGGCGATGTAGTCCTTCACGTCCTGCAACGCCTGCGCGCCGCGCGGGCCCTGCGTGGCGACCTGGTCGATCTGCGCCTGGAGGTCGGCCTCGGTGTAGGGGATCTGGTTGTAGAAGCTCTGCTCCAGCGCCCGGTTGCCCTCCGCGCCGCCGGCGAACCCGGACAGCTGCCCGCGGCCCAGGTGGCGGAACAGGTCCATCAGCCAGAGCCGGTCCTGCGCGGCGGCGTAGCCCGCGCCGAACTCCGTGCCGGAGCGGGTGGTGCCGTAGATGTGCGGCACGCCCAGGGCCTTGTCGCGCACGATGGTCACGTCCGAGCGCGGCCGGATCGTGCTCTCGACCTGGTCGGCCGGCACGCCGAACGAGGCGTCGTTGAAGAACGCGCCCAGCTGGTCGTTGGTCAGGCCGCCGTAGCCGGAGGCGAGCGAGTCGTAGCGGCCCAGCTGGTCGGCGGAGTGCGCGGGGCGGGTGCCGAACGCCTTGTGGGCCAGGATGTCGGTGAGCGTCGCGTTGCCGTTCTGCCCGGGTGGCAGGACGTCGCGGCACTGGCCGAGGCAGTAGTCGTCCGGGGCGAACGCCGTCGTCCGGACGGGGGCGGTCTCGGCGTGCGAGGCGGCGGGGGCGGTGACGGCCGCGGCGGCCAGGAGTGCGGCCACGGCCAGCGATCGGGCGGCTCTCCGCATGACGCGAAGCTCCTTCCAGGCAGGGATCGTGTGACGCACGTTACTGGCAGGGCGCAGATTCGCGAAAGGTCTTCGCGTTCGTGGGCGGGAGTGGGGTGCGGACGGAGGTGCGGACGCGGGTGCGAGTGCGCTGAATGGGTGTTGGTTGTTGACGTGATTGAAGGTGATTGAGCCAATGGTTCACATGATGCGACGTCGATCGCTGCTCACCGGACTGGCCGGCGCGGGGGTGCTCGTGGGCTTGGGCGCTCCTCCGGCACTCGGTTCCCCCGTCCTGCCGATCCGCGGCTGCGCCGACTGGGGGGCGCGACCGCCGTCGCAACCCACGAGCGTTGTGAACGAGCGGCCCGTGCGGATCCTCATCCACCACACCGCCTCCGCGAACGTCACGGACTACTCGCAGGCGGCCGCGTACGCCAACGCGCACTGGATCCAGGACCTGCACATGGACACCAACGGCTGGATCGACTCCGGCCAGCACTTCACCAACAGCCGGGGCGGTTTCCTGCTGGAGGGCAGGCACGGCAGCCTGGCCGCGCTGCGGGCCGGCGACCGGGTCGTCGTGGGCGCGCACTGCCCCGGCCAGAACACCGCCGCCATCGGGATCGAGAACGAAGGGCTCTACATGGACGTGGAGCCGCCGAAGTTGCAATGGGACTCGTTGGTGTCCTTCTGCGTCTACACGTGCGAGCAGTACGGCATCCCGCCCACGGAGATCCAGGGCCACCGGGATTACCGCGACACCCTCTGCCCGGGCGACCGCCTCTACGCCCTGCTGCCCCGGTTGCGTCAGGAAGTCGCCCGCGTCCTGGGCGCGTAGGCGGTGCCGCTCGGAGGTGTCCTGGCAACTGTGAACAGGCTGATCCCGCGTCCTCCCGTGGTGAGATAACGGTGAATTAACGTCAGCTTGCGTGTTCGTGCGCGACGCTTGACGGGTACGAGCACGAAACGCCAACGCGGGGAGGCGTCGTGATCAAGGTGATGCTGGCCGACGACGAAGACCTCGTCAGGTCCGGCCTTCGCATGATCCTCGGCAGCGCAGGCGACATCGAGGTCGTGGCCGAGTGCGACGACGGGCACCTGGTGGCCGACCTGGCACGCAGGCACCGCCCGCACGTCGTGCTGCTGGACATCCGGATGCGGTCCTCCGACGGGTTGATGGCGTTGCGCAGGCTGCGCGCCATCCCGGACCCGCCGAAGATCGCCATGCTGACCACGTTCGACGTGGACGAGTACGTGTCGGAGGCGTTGCGGTTGGGCGCTTCCGGCTTCCTGCTGAAGGACACCGAGCCGGAACAGCTGGTCCGGGCCGTGCGCGACCTCGCGGTGGGTGGCGCGGTGCTCGACCCGGGTGTGGCGGCGCGCGTGCTCGCGGCCGTCGCGGACGGTGAGCGGGCGGCCGAGCCGGCGCGGCGGTTGCTCGCGTCGCTGTCCGAACGGGAGCGCGAGGTGCTCGTCCTGATCGGACAGGGGATGTCCAACGCGGAGATCGGTGGGACGTTGCACCTGTCCGAGGCGACGGTGAAGGGGTACGTGTCGTCGGTCCTGGGCAAGATCGGAGCGGTGAACCGCGTGCAGGCGGCGTTGGTCGCGTTTCGCGGAGGATTGATCGCGTGATCCGGGTCCGGGTTCGGCTCGGTGGTTGAGTCCGGCTCGATGTGACACGGGGCCCTTACGGGTGCCCCGGGCAGGCCGAAGCCGGGCAGGCGCGGTGGGAAGAGCGTCCGCCGAGCCTGCCCGGCTTCGGCCTGCCTGTGGCGCCCGAACCCATGTCACATCGAGCCTCGGCGGCCGGCTGCGGGTCCGATGTGGCTGGTGGGGTCAGTTGTTGCGGGGGAGCGGGCCCGGGGTGATCAGGTGGGGTTCGACTTCGACGCGGTTGCGGCCGTGGCGCTTCGCGCGGTACAGGGCCATGTCGGCGGCGGCGAAGAGCTGGTCCAGTTTGGCCGGGCCGGCGGCGACGCCGATGCTCACCGTGGGACGGCGGGTGGGGCCCAGCACCACGGTCCAGTCGTGGCCGTCGACGGCGGCGCGGATGCGCTCGGCGACGGTCGGGCCCACCTCGGCGCTGGTGCCCTCGTCGTTCAGCAGGACGACGAACTCGTCGCCCGCCCAGCGGGCCACCAGGTCGGCGGCGCGGCACTCGCGGCGCAGGAGTTGGGCTATCTCGCGCAGCGTGGCGTCGCCCGCGGCGTGGCCGGCGTCGTCGTTCACGCCCTTGAAGCGGTCCACGTCGACCAGGACCAGCCACGGGACGCGACCCCGGGCGGCGGTGCTCTCCAGCAGGCCGGCGGCGGCTCGTTCCAGGCCCAGGCGGTTGGCCAGGCCGGTCAGCGGGTCGCGGGCGGCGGCTTCCTGGGCGGCGACGGCCATCCGCTGCGCCTGGACGGCAACCCGGCGTTGTTCCAGGGCCTGGCCGAGGCCCTCCTGGAGGGTCTCGGTCGCGGTGCGGCCGGCGGCCACGGAGCAGCGCAGGGCCGCCGCCTCGCCGACGTGGTCGCCCATCTCGGCGCAGATGTCGGCCAGGTCGAGGGAGAAGCGGAGCAGCAGGGACGGGTCGTTGATCGATTCGGAGGCGGCCACCGCGCGGCTCGCCAGGGTGCGGGCCTGGACCAGGTCGCCCTGCTCCCGGCGCACGACGGCGAGGACCCAGCCGGCGACGGCGGAGGTCCACTTGTCGCCCGCCCCCTTGGCCTGGCGCAGCGCCTCCCGGGCGTTCTCCTCGGCCTCCTCCAGCTCGCCGACGCCGGCCAGCGACCGGCTGTAGGCGGCGAGGAGGGCACGGCGCATCTGCTCGTCCTTGGCGAGCACCAGGCCCTCCTTGAGGTGGCCGCGGGCCTCCTCGAAGATCGCCGGGGCGCGGTCGGGGTCGGAGGAGATGGCGCGGAAGTTCAGCGTGCCGCCCAGCCCTTGCAGGCAGTGGGACAGGATCTCGGTGGCGGCCGGCTCGGTCTCGGCGGCGCGGCGGGCCACCTGCACGGACAGGCGGAGCATGTCCACGGCGGCCCGCCGGTTGCCGATGCCCTCCAGCAGGTAGGCCAGGGCGTGCATGGCCTGCGCGGCGGCCGGGTTGTCGCCGTGCTCGCCGTCCAGGTCGGTCCAGCCCTCGGCGGCCAGCTCCAGGGCGAGCGGGATGCGGCCCAGCCGCCAGGCCAGCTTGGCCCGGCCGACCAGCACCGCGGAGCGCTGCCAGCGGTCCGCGCCGGGGGGCACGCGGCTGACCACCTGGTCGAACAGGGTGTTGGCCTCCGCCAGGCGGCCAGCGTTCAGCAACGCCTTGACCTCGAGGTCCAATCGCGGAACCTGATCCGCTACCAGGCGATCTCGCTGCTCCACTCCTGCTGACACTCCATTCCGACTCGGCGAGGCGGTACGCGGGGACCGCTCGCCGCCGGCACGGCTACCACAGGCTACCGGCCGGAACGCCGCGTGTACCGCTCCTCGTGCAGGACTTCCTCCAGCGGCAGCCGGTGCCGCCAGCCGTGCCGCTCGAGGTCCGGGGTGCCGGGCAGGCAGGAGACCGGGCCGACGCACAGCCAGGCCACCGGCCGCACCGGGTGCGGGATGCCCAGCAGGCGGCGCAGCACGTCCTCCCGGTAGAAGCTGACCCAGCCCACGCCCAGCCCCTCGGCGGTGGCGGCCAGCCACAGGTTCTGGATCGCCAGGCACACCGAGTACAGGCCCGCGTCGGCGATGGCGTGCCTGCCCAGCACGGCGGGCGAGCCGCGGTCGGGGTCGTAGGTCACGACCACGCCCAGCGTCGACTCCAGGATGCCCTCGACCTTGATCCGCGCGAACAGCTCGGCCTGGCGGGCGTCCAGTTCGGCGGCGAACACGCTGCGCTCGGCGTGGACGTGGTCGCGGAACGCGCGGCGGGTGTGCTCGTCGCGCACGACCACGAAGTCCCACGGCTGGGACAGGCCCACGCTGGGCGCGGCGTGCGCGGCGGTGAGCACCCGGCGCAGCACGTCGGGCGGGATCGGGGCGCCGGTGAACTCGCCCCTGGTGTCCCGTCGCCGGTGCAGGACGTCGTAGAAGCTCATTCGAACGATCGTGCCTCACGCCTTCCGGTGAACCTGGTCCGGCCGGGGGTGGCGTCCGTCTCAACCGGGCGTTGAATCCCCGGTCATGGTCGGAACGGTGCACGGGTCCGCGTTGGGGTTCGCCGGTGGCGTGGTGGTGACGGCGGTGGCGGCCGGGTGGCCGGTGTTCGCCCTGGTCCTGCTCGTCGTGGTCGTGGCGGTGGTGTCCTGGTGGACGACGGTGGCGGGCGCGGCGCTGGCCGCGGCGCAGTGCTGGGGCCTGTACGGCGGCTTCGTCGTCGGCGACGGGGGCCACCTGGTGGCGGACTGGCCCGCGCTGGCGGTGCTGGCCGTGGCGGCGACGGCGTCGCTGAGCGGGTTGGTGCGCGACCGCCCCTCCACTGTGGATCCCGCCGCTGTGGATCCCGCCGCTGTGGATCCCGTCGCGGGTTGACCTTCACCCCGGGTGAAGGGGCACGGTGGGTCTCGGCCGGGACGCCCGGCCGGGGAGGGGTGGACCGTGGAGCTGATGACCATCGGCGCGTTCGCGCGGGCCGCCCGGTTGTCGCCGAAGGCGTTGCGGCTCTACGACGAGCTGGGCCTGCTGACGCCGGCGCGGGTCGACCCGCTGTCGGGTTACCGGCGGTACTCGCCGGACCAGCTGGAGCGGGCCCGGCTCGTGGCGTGGCTGCGCCGGCTCGGGATGCCGCTGGCCCGCATCCGAGGGGTGTGCGGGCTGGCGCCGGCGGACGCGGCGGCCGAGGTGCGCGCGTACTGGGCGCAGGTCGAGGCCGACACCGCGGCGCGGCGGAGCCTCGCCTCCCTCCTCGTCGAACAGCTCTCAGGGGAGGACACGACCATGACCGTCACGTTGAGGTACGCGGTGCGGACCGACCGCGGGCTCGTCCGCGACTCCAACCAGGACGTGGGCTACGCCGGCGAACGGCTGCTCGCCGTGGCCGACGGGTTCGGCGCGCGCGGCGAGCCGCTCAGCTCGGTGGCCATCGACACGCTCGCGCCGCTGGACACCGCCATCCCGGCGGGCGAGCTGCTCAACGCGCTGGCCGACGCCGTGGAGCGGGCCGGCGCGGCGGTGGGGGAGTACCTGTCGGCCAACCCCGCCGACGGGTGCAGCGGCACGACGCTGACCGCGATGGTGCTGTCCGGGTCGCGGCTGGGCCTGGTGCACGTCGGCGACGCGCGGGTGTACCTGCTGCGCGGCGACGGGTGGTTCCGCATCACGCACGACCACACGGCCGTGCAGTCGCTCATCGCGGAGGGCCGGCTGACCGAGGAGGAGGCGGTCAGCCACCCGCGGCGGTCGCTGCTGGTGCGCGCGTTGAGCGGCGGGGCCGTCGAGCCGGACCTCGCGCTGCACGACGCCCTGCCCGGCGACCGGTACCTGCTGTGCTCGGACGGCCTGCACACCGTGGTGCCGGAGGCCGACCTGCGGCACGTGCTGGCGTCGGCGGCCGAGCCGGAGGAGGCGACGCGGCGGCTGGTCGACCTGGCCAACGCGCGCGGCGGCCCGGACAACGTCGTGTGCGTCGTCGCCGACGTGGTGCCCGCCTAGCCGATCGGGCCCTGCGCCTCCCCGTCCGGCGAGGCGCGCCACTGGTCGAACGGGCGGTCCAGCCGCCACGCCGTGCCGTCGTGCGTGAGGACCCGGTCCTCGCACGTCTCCAGGTTCGACAGGGACTCGAACAGCTCGATGCTCCAGCCGAACAGCCGGCGGCACAGCAGGCGGATCGTCAGGCCGTGCGACACGACCAGGGCGGTGGCCGGGTGCCCGGGTTCCCGCATCCGGCCCTCCAGGTCGGTCAGGAACGCGGCCAGCCGGTCGTCCACGTCCGCGCCGGACTCGCCGTTGGGCAGCCTGAAGAAGAAGTGCCCGAACGCGTGCCGCTGGTGCTTGAGGACCTCCTGCTGGACGGGGTCCTGGAGGTTGCCCCAGTCCTGCTCGCGCAGCCGCGGCTCGGCCACCGTGCGCTCGACCAGGTCGCCGAGGTCGAGGTTGCGCAGGGTGGCGCGGGTGCGCACGTACGGGCTGACGTAGACCGCCGCCGGGCCGCCGCCCAGCAGTTCCTTGACCCGCGGCCCGGCGGCGCGGGCCTGGGCCTCGCCCAGGTCGGTCAGCGGCAGGGCGTGGTCGGGTACGCGGCAGTAGGCCAGCTCGTCGACGTTGCCGAGGCTCTGCCCGTGGCGCAGCAGGATGATCCGCACCCCTCCATCGTGCCGGTGTTACATTTCGGGGCGAAACCGGACGGAAGGTGTCACATGATCAAGTACGTCGCCCTGTACCGGAAGCCGGCCGACGTCGAGGCGTTCGACGAGGCGTACTTCGAGTCCCACCTGCCCCTGGTCGACCGCACGCCGGGGCTGCTGCGCGCCGAGGTGGCGAAGGTGTCCCGCGTGTTCGTGCCCGGTTTCCTCGGCGAGCACGAGCCGCACCTCGTGGCCGAGATGTACTTCGAGTCCGCCGACGCGATGAGGGACGCCTTCGCGTCGCCCGAGTGGCAGGCCGCCGGCGCGAACCTGAGCGAGATCGGCGGCGTGGAGCTGGTGGCCATGTTCGCCGCGGAGGTCGTCGAGCGATGATCGCGGTGGTGATCGGCGGCGGCACCATGGGCGCGGGCGTCGCCCACCTGCTGCTCGCCGGCGGGCACGACGTGGTGCTGGTCGAGGCGGGTGCGGACCGGGTGGCGGCCGCGCGGTCCGCGGTGGGCGCGTCGCTGGCCAAGGCCGCCGAGCGGGGCAGGCTGGACGCCGCGCCGGACGACCTGATGGGCCGGCTGGTGGTGGTCGAACGGCTCGACCAGCGGGTCGGGCGCGGCGCGGAGCTGGTCGTGGAGGCCGTGCCGGAGGACCTGGAGCTGAAGCGCCGGGTGCTCGCCGCGGCGGCCGACGCGTGCCCGGACGCGGTGCTGGCGTCCAACACGTCGTCGCTGTCGATCTCGGCGCTGGCCGAGGGGCTGCCCGGCGAACGGGTGCTCGGCATGCACTTCTTCAACCCCGTGCCCGTGCAGCGACTGGTCGAGCTGGTGCACCACGCCGGGGTGGCCGCCGACGTGGTGGCGCGGGTCCGCGGCTGGGCCGAGGAGCTGGGCAAGACCGTGATCGAGGTCCGGGACGCGCCCGGGTTCGCCACGTCGCGGCTCGGCGTCGCGGTCGGCATGGAGGCGATCCGGATGCTGGAGGAGGGCGTCGCGAGCGCCGAGGACGTCGACACCGGCATGCGGCTGGGCTACGGGTGGCCGATGGGCCCGCTGCGGTTGACCGACCTCGTCGGGCTGGACGTGCGGCTGGCCATCGCCGAGCACCTGGCGGCCGAGCTGGGCCCGCGGTTCGAGCCTCCGGCGCTGCTGCGGGAGAAGGTCGCGGCGGGCCACCTGGGGCGCAAGACCGGCCAGGGGTTCTTCACCTGGTAAGCAGGACGGGTGCGGATCCGCGAGCTGACCGAGGACGACGTGGCCGAGGCCGACCGGCTGCGCCGGGTGGCGTTCGGCGGCCTGGGCGAGCCGTCGCTGCGGCCGGGGCGGCGCGGGCTGCTGGCCGAGCTGGACGGGCGGGTCGCGGGCGTGCTCGCGATCAAGGACTTCCACCAGTTCCACGGCGGCGAGCCGGTCCCGATGGGCGGGGTCGCGGGCGTGGCCGTCGACCCGTGGGCCCGCGGGCGGGGCGTGGCCGGCGCGCTGCTCGACGCGGCGCTGCGGGACATGCGCGACCGGGGCCAGGTCGTGTCGGCGCTGTTCGCGACCGCGCCGGCGGTCTACCGGTCCCGCGGGTGGGACGCCGGCGGGGTGCACGAGGAGCTGGAGTTCCCGCTGGACCGGCTGCCCGCCGGGGAGCGGATCGCGTCCCGGCCCGCCGTCGCGGGCGACCTCCCGGCGCTGCACGCGTGCTACGTCGACCTGGCGTCCACGGTGAACGGGCTCGTGGACCGCGGCGCGCCCGGGGTGGACGTCGCCGACGTGCTGGGGCTCGACGTGGCGACGGTCGTGCCCGGCCACGACGGCGAGCTGCGCGGCTACCTCACCGCCCGGCGCGACCGGCGCGGCCTGCGGGTGCTCGACCTGGTGGGGCGCGACCTCGCCACCCAGCTCGGGCTGCTGCGCGAGCTGCGCAGCTGGGCGGGCGTGCTCGACAGGGCCGTCGTCCGGGTCACCGACCCGGCCGTCACCGGCCTGCTGACGAACCAGGCGATCGAGTACACCGTGACCGCCTCCACGTGGCTGCTGCGCGTGGTGGACCTGCCGGCGGCCGTCGCGGCCCGGGGGTGGCCCGCGGCGCGGTGGCTGAAGCCCGCGGCGGTCGACCTCGACGTGGTCGACGAGCACGCGCCGTGGCACGCGGGGCGGCAGCGGCTCGTGGTGGACGAGGGCGGGGTGCGCGTCGAGCCCGGCGGCAGCGGCGCCGTCCGGCTGCGCGCGCGGGCGCTCGGGCCGTGGTTCAGCGGGATGCACGACAGCCACGCGCTGCGCCGCGCCGGGCTGCTCGACGGCGACGGCGCGCTGCTCGACCGGCTGGTCGGAGCACCCGGCATCCCGCGTCTGGCGGATTCCTTCTAACCTGGTCAGCCGTGCTCCTCGCCGTCCTGGAACTGGTCGGGATCGCCGCGTTCGCCGCCTCCGGGGCGGTGGCGGCGGTCCACGCGCGGCTCGACGTGTTCGGCGTCATCGTGCTGGCGCTGACCACCGCGCTGGGCGGCGGCGTCCTGAGGGACGTGCTGCTGGGCGTGCACCCGCCGGCCGCGCTGGTGAACTGGCGGTACCTGGCCGTCGCCGCGACCACCGGACTGGTGGTCTTCCGGTTTCACCCGACCGTGACCAAGCTGCGGCGGGCGGTGCTGCTGCTGGACGCCGTCGGCCTGGGCCTGTTCGTCACGGCGGGCACCGCGACCGCGCTCCGGCTGGGCGCCCCGCCGTACGCCGCGTGCCTGGTCGGCATGACCACCGGCATCGGCGGCGGCGCGCTGCGGGACGTGCTGCTGCGGGAGATCCCCCTGGTCCTGCGGCGGGAGATCTACGCGGTGGCGGCGCTGTGCGGCGCGGTCGTGGTGGCGTTCGGCGACCACCTGCGGCTGCCCGCCGCGCCGGTCGCGCTCGTCGGGTCGGCGGCCATCGTGGGCCTGCGGCTGCTCGCGCTGTGGCGGCGGTGGAACGCCCCGGTGGCCCGCAGGGGTCCCGGACTTGACGGGTAGCTCACACCGGCTTCTCAGGCGGCTCTCAGGACCAGGGGCAAGACTGACCCCATGCGCATCCTCGTTGTCGACGACGACCGGGCCGTGCGTGAGTCGCTCCGCCGCTCACTGCAGTTCAACGGCTACCAGGTCGACCTTGCCGGCGACGGCCAGCAGGCACTCGAGTCCGTCCTCTCGCAGCGCCCCGACGCCATGGTGCTGGACGTGATGATGCCCCGGCTCGACGGGCTGGAGGTGTGCCGCAGGCTGCGCAGCACCGGCGACGACCTGCCGATCCTCGTGCTCACCGCCCGTGACGCCGTGTCGGACCGGGTGTCGGGCCTCGACGCGGGCGCCGACGACTACCTGCCCAAGCCGTTCGCGCTGGAGGAGCTGCTGGCCCGGCTGCGCGCGCTGCTGCGGCGTGCCGCGTCCGACGCCCAGGAGCCCGCCGGCGCGGTGCTGCGGTTCGCCGACCTGGAGCTGGACCCGGGCACCCGGGACGTGCGGCGCGGCGAGCGGCCGATCAGCCTCACCCGCACCGAGTTCGCCCTGCTGGAGCTGTTCCTGGCGCACCCGAAGCAGGTGCTGACCCGCGGCCGCATCCTCGAGGACGTCTGGGGCTACGACTTCCCCACCTCCGGCAACGCGCTGGAGGTCTACGTCGGCTACCTGCGGCGCAAGACCGAGGCCGAGGGCGAGCCCCGGCTGCTGCACACCGTGCGCGGTGTCGGGTACGTGCTGCGGGAGACCCCTCCGTGATCGGTGCCGCCAACGGGCGGCTCCAACGGGTGTCGCTGCGCGCCAGGGTGACCCTGCTGGCCGCGTTCTGCGTGGCCGGAGCCGTCGCCCTCGTGTCGCTGGGCGCGTACATGACGGTGAGCCAGAACCTGCACGACCAGATGGACGAGAACCTGCGGCAGCGCGCCCAGGCCGCGGTGAACGCGCCGAAGGTCAATAACGACGTCACCGAGATCCCCGGCGCGTTCCTGGCCGCGGGCGACATCCGGATCGGCGTGCTGGACGTGGACGGGCAGATCTTCTACCCCAAGGGGACGGTCGCGCCGCCCACCCAGCCCGCCGACCTCGACGTGGCGCGCGGGACGCGGCTGGAGAACATCTGGACCGACCTGCGCACCGACTTCCGGGTGATCGCGGTGCCGTACGGCGACGGCCAGGCGATGGTGATCGCGCAGTCCACCAAGCCATTGAACGTGACGCTGGGCAAGCTGTCCGTGGTGCTGTTCGTGATCAGCGGGCTGGGCGTGCTGGTCGCGGCGGTGGCGGGGACGGCGGTGGCGCGGACCGGGCTGCGGCCCGTGCAGCGGTTGACGGAGGCCACCGAGCGGGTGGCGCTGACCGGTGACCTGCGGCCCATCCCGGTGTCCGGTGACGACGAGCTGGCCCTGCTGTCGCAGCGGTTCAACGCGATGCTGGGCGCGGTGGCGGAGTCGCAGGAGCGGCAGCGGCGGCTCGTGGCGGACGCGGGGCACGAGCTGCGGACGCCGTTGACGTCGATGAGGACGAACCTGGAGCTGCTGCTGGCGTCGGAGCGGCCGGACTCGCCGACGCTGTCCGACGAGGACAAGGCGGAGATCAACGCCGACGTGCGGGCGCAGCTGGACGAGCTGACCACGTTGATCGGGGACCTGGTGGAGCTGGCGCGGGAGGACGCGCCGCAGGTCGTGCACGAGCCCGTGGACCTGGTCGAGGTGGTCGAACGGGCGCTGGACCGGGCGAAGCGGCGCGCGTCGGACGTCCGGTTCGTCGTGGAGCTGCAGCCGTGGTCGTTGCTGGGTGACTCCAGCGCGTTGGAGCGCGCCGTGCTGAACCTGCTGGACAACGCCGTGAAGTTCAGCCCGGCGCGGGGCGTGGTGCGGTTGAGCCTGAAGCAGCTGGGCGACGGCAGCGCCGCGGTGGAGGTCGCGGACTCGGGGCCGGGCATCGCCGACGCCGACCTGCCCCACGTCTTCGAGCGCTTCTACCGCTCCTCCGAGGCCCGCACGCTGCCCGGCTCGGGCCTGGGCCTCGCCATCGTCAAGCAGGTCGCCGAGCGCCACGGCGGCCTGGCCTACGCCGGCCGCGCCCCCGAGGGCGGCGCCCTGTTCACCCTGCGCCTCCCGGGCCGCCCCTGACCGCGAGAGTCCTACGTCCAGCGCGCGAGAGTCCTACGTCCACGACCCCCGAGTTCAACGTTCACGGCTGACGGTGTACGGCTTGGGCGTTGAACTCGGGGGTTCCGAACGTAGGACTCTCGCGTCCCGAACGTAGGACTCTCGCGCCCCGAACGTAGGACTCTCGCGGTCAGGGGAGGGTGGCGAAGAGCAGCGGGCGGGTGGAGACGGGCTTGTACTGGGTCGTCACGTTCTCGTTCGGGCCCCACCAGTGGCCGGTCGGCACGTCGTCGGAGCCGGTGCTGATGAAGATCCAGCCGCGGCCGACGCCGGTGTACTCGGTGGTGCCCACCCGGCGCGTGTCCGGGAACAGGTGGACCGGCGACCCGGACCACGTGCTGGGCACGCCGTGCGGCTCCTTGGTGCTGTCGATCACCGGCACGGCGTACTCGCGGGTCGAGGCGTTGCCGTCGCGGTTGTACGGCTGCGGCGTGCCGGCGACGACCATCATGTGACCGGTCGCGTCGCCGGTGCCGCCCGCGGAGTCGAGGTACTTGACCGCGATGACGTCGCCCTGCACCAGGCTCGGCACCGTCGTCTTGGTCGTGAAGTGGTCGGCACCCGCCTGCAACCCGTCGTAGTACTGCCCCGACGTGGGGCTGGTGCTGCCGAACTCCGCGGTGAAGTAGCCGTCGACGGCCCACGCGAACGTGTGCCGCAGGGCCAGGGTGATCAGCGGCGCGCACTTGGACTTGCCCTCGTACGTGGTGGGGCTGCCCGGCGTGCCCCACACGGCGGTCGACGCCCCGTCCGGGTGCCCCAGCTCACCGGGGTAGTAGTTGTAGGTGTCCTGCCCCGGCCAGGCCAGGGAGTTCAGCTCACCGGCCAGCTCGTCCACCTCGGTGTAGAGCGTGGCCGACGTGGCCAGCGCGGGCGGGGCGACCGCGAAGCCGACGGCCACCGCGGCCGCGCAGGCGGCCAGCGTGCGACGGATGGGCATCGGGACTTCCTCTCGACGGGTGACCGGTTCCTCGGACATGGACCACCGCCGGGCGACCTGGATACCGCCTGTGCCGGGGAACACCCCAACGGCCTAACCCTTGGTGGAGCCCAGGGTGAGGCCGCCGATGAACTGGCGCTGCAGGGTGAAGAAGACGACCAGGGTCGGCAGGGCGACCAGGAGCGAACCCGCGGCCACCAGGTTGTTGTCCACGAAGAACGTGCCCCGCAGGTTCTGCAGCGCCGAGGTGACCGGCATCTTGTCGCCGGTCTGGATCAGCACGAGCGCCCACAGGAAGTCGTTGTAGATCCACGTGAACTCCAGCGTCGCCAGGGCCGCCAGCGCCGGGCGGCACAGCGGCAGGACCACCTGCCAGTACTGCCGGAACACGCCGGCCCCGTCGACGCGCGCGGCCTCGCCGAGCTCGCGCGGGATCGCCTTCATGTAGTTGCTCAGCACGAACACGCAGAACCCGGACTGGAACGCCACGTGGATCAGCACCAGCCCGAGCCGCGAGTCCAGCAGCACGCCGCTGTCGCTCAACCACGACGGCACCGGCGTGAGCAGGTACAGCCGGTACAGCGGCGTCACGATCACCTGCTGCGGCAGCAGGTTCCCCGCCGTGAACAGCATCAGCAGCACCAGGTTGAAGCGGAAGGCGTACCGCGACACCCCGTACGCCACCATCGAGCTGAGCAGCAGCACGAGCACCAGCGCCGGCACCGTCACGACCAGCGTGTTCAGGTAGTAGTGCGGCAGGTCGGCCCGCGTCCACGCCGCCGCGAAGTTGTCCAGGGTCAGGCTCTCGGCCACGGAGAAGTACCCGTTGCGCGAGGTGTCGTCGTACGTCCGCAGCGACGCGTACAGCGCCCACAGCAGCGGCGCCAGCGTGGCCAGGCACGTCAGCACCAGGAACGCGTGCAGCGCGACGCGCCCCGGCCGGAATGCGAACCTCACGCCCGTCCCTCCTCGCGGAACACCTGGACCAGGTAGGTGACGATGAACCCGAGCGAGATCAGCAGCAGCACCACGGCCAGCGCGGACCCCCACCCGATCCGGCTCGACTCGCCGATGATGTTGTCGGTCACCAGCACGGACAGCAGCTCCAGGCCGTTGCGCCCCTTGTTGATCACGTACACGACGTCGAACGCCCGCAGGCCCTCGATCACGGTGACCACGAGCACGACCACGTTCACCGGCTTGAGCACGGGGAAGGTCACCCGGCGGAACGTCTGCCACGCGGTGGCCCCGTCCAGCGCCGCGGCCTCGGCCAGCGTCGGGTCCACCGCCTTCAACCCGGCCAGGTACAGCAGCATCACGTAGCCGGTGTGCCGCCACCCGGCCGCGACGAGCACCGCGTACAGGTTCACGTCGGGGTCGCCGAGCCAGTTGACGGGATCGGTCGACGCGGTGCCGAGCACGTTGTTCAGCAACCCCTGCTCGGGCTGGTAGATCAACTGCCAGATGAACCCGACCAGCGCCAGCGACAGCACCATCGGCAGGTACAGCACGCTCTGGTACACCCGCCCGAACCGCAGCTGCCGGTCCAGCAGCACGGCCAGCAGCATCCCGGCCAGGGTCGGCACGACGAGCAGGAACAGCAGCCAGACCACGTTGTGCCGCAACGCGGGCCAGAACCTCGGGTACCGGGTGAGGATGTCGACGTAGTTGTCGAAGCCGACCCACTCCACGTCGCCGAACCCGCCGATGCCGTCCCACGAGCTGAACGACAGCGCGACCGAGCCGAGCGCGGGCGCCCACACCAGCGCGAGGTGGACCAGGGACGGGACGCCGAGCATCAGCCCGAGCACGAGCTTGTCACGGGGCGCGAGCGCGGTGGCGCGACGCCCGCCGCGCCGGCGCGGCGGTGGGGGGACCGGCGCGCCGGCGGGCTTCGCGGGGGACTCCAGGGCCGTCACGGCGTCACTCCGAGAAGATCGTCTTCGCCTGGTCGGCCATGCCCTTGAGGATCGAGTCGAGGTCGTCGGGGTTCTGGAGGAACGCGTTGAGCCCGTTGGTCGCCGCGTCGCTGGCGAAGCGCGGGTCGGTGTCGCGGTCGAGGAACTGCGTGACGTGCGCGGCGTCCTTGATGACCTGCGCCGACTTCTTCTGCAACGGGGTGTAGCCGGACGTGTCGGCCTTGTTGGACGTGGGGATCTGGCTCGGGTCGGCCTTGAGGTAGGCGAGCTGCGCGGCCGGTGTGGACAGGTACTCGAGCAGCCTGCGCGCCCCGTCGGCGTTGCCCGGCTCGCGGGACATCATGAAGCCGTCGATCGGCGCCTCCACGGTGTCCCGGCCGTGCTCCGGGTTGATCTCCGGGTACGGGAAGAAGTCGAGGTCGTCCAGGTCCGCGCCCTTGAACTGCTGCGCGACGAACGAGCCGAGCAGGTACATGCCAGCCTTGCCCCGCTGCAACGACTGGGCGGCCTCCTGCCACTCGCGGCCGAGCGCGTTCTCCTGGTGGAACGGCAGCAGCCGCTTCCACGTGTCGAACACCGCCCGCACCCGCGGGCCCTGCCAGTCCTCCTCGCCCGCCATCAGGTCGACGTGGAACCGGTAGCCGTTGATCCGGAAGTTGAGCTGGTCGAACGTGCCCATGCCGGGCCAGCCCTGCTTCTGCGCGAACGCGATGGGCACGAGCCCGTCGGACTTCATCCTCGTGCACAGCGCGACGAGCTCGTCCAGCGTCCCGGGCTGCTCGTAGCCGCGTTGCAGCCACACGCTCTTGCGGTAGAAGACGCCCCACGGGTACTGCACGAACGGGATCAGGTACTGCTTGCCGTCCGAGGCGGTGGACGCCTCCTTCAGCGAGGGCTCGTAGCCGTCGGAGACCTTGCCCCAGACCTCGCTCAGGTCGCCGGTGAGGCCCTTCTCGGCGAAGAAGCGCATCCGGTAGCCCGCGAACCAGGACAGCACGTCGTCCGGCCTGCCCTGGAGGTAGTTGTTGATCTGCTCCTGGTACTGCTCGTGCTGCTTGGTGTTGATCGAGACCTTGAGCCCCGACCCGCCCTCGAACGCCCCGAGCACCGCGGTGATCGCGTCCTTCGGCACCTGGTCGGACTGGTTGTTGCCGAACGACACGGTGTCGGCGGCGGCGCCACCGCCCCCGGAGCCGCACGCGGCCAGGCCGGGCAGGGCCGCGGCGCCCGCGCCCGCGACGATCGCCTTCAGCAGGGCCCGACGACCGGGTAAGGGGTGGGCGCGGGTGGGGAAGCTCGTCATCGTCGCTCCTCAGGGTGACGCTCGGCGGTGCCAAGCGAACAAAGAGTCAACAAGAGGACTCACAATGTGGTGTGCACCACAGCCAATGTCAAGCTATTCGAGCGGTTCTGTTGGACTGTGTTGACGTTTTCGGGCGAAATCGACACCCTGGTGTTCATGACGACTTGGCCCACCGGACTGCGCGGCCCGGCGTGGGGCGCCGACTACAACCCCGAGCAGTGGCCCGAGGACGTCTGGGCCGAGGACGTCGAGCTGATGCGCCGGGCCGGGGTGAACCTGGTGAGCGTGGGGATCTTCTCGTGGGCCCTGCTGGAAGTGGAAGAGGGCCGTTACGAGTTCGGCTGGTTGGACCGCGTGCTCGACCGCCTGCACGCCGGCGGCATCCGGGTCGACCTGGCCACCGCGACCGCCGCGCCGCCGCCGTGGCTGACCACCGCGCACCCCGAGGTGCTGCCCGTCACCGCCGACGGCGTGCGGCTGTGGCACGGCTCCCGCCAGTCGTACTGCCCCAGCTCGCCGGTCTACCGGGAGAAGGCCGTCGCCCTGGCCCGCGCGCTGGCCGAGCGGTACCGCGACCACCCCGCGCTGGCCGCGTGGCACGTCAACAACGAGTACGGCTGCCACGTGTCCCGCTGCTGGTGCGACCGGTCCGCCGAGGCGTTCCGCACCTGGCTGCGCGCCCGCCACGGCACGCTCGACGCGCTGAACGAGGCGTGGGGCACGGCGTTCTGGAGCCAGCGCTACTCCTCGTGGGAGCAGGTCCTGCCGCCGCGCGCCACGCCGTCGTTCGGCAACCCGGGCCAGCTCCTCGACTTCGACCGGTTCGGCTCCGACGCGCTGCTGGAGCTGTTCCGGGCCGAGCGGGACGTGCTGCGCGAGGTCACCCCGGACGTGCCGGTGACCACCAACTTCATGGTCACCTCCGGCTTCCACGCGCTGGACTACTGGCGGTGGGCGGCCGAGGTCGACTTCGTCTCCAACGACCACTACACCCTGGCCGAGGAGCCCGAGCGGCACGTCGACCTGGCGTTCTCCGCGGACCTCGTGCGCGGCCTGGCGGGCGGGCGGCCGTGGCTGCTGATGGAGCACTCCACCTCGGCGGTCAACTGGCAGCCGCGCAACATCGCCAAGCTGCCCGGCGAGCTGCGCCGCAACTCCTACGCCCACCTGGCCCGCGGCGCGGACGGCACGCTGTTCTTCCAGTGGCGGCAGTCGCGGGCGGGCGCGGAGCGCTACCACTCGGCGATGGTGCCGCACGCCGGTCCGGACACGGCGGTGCACCGCGAGGTCGAGCGGGTCGGCGCGGAGTACGGGCGGATCGCCGAGCTGGTCGGCTCGGCGGTCGAGGCGTCGGTGGCGGTCGTGTTCGACTGGGAGGCGTGGTCGGCGCTGGCCCGACCCGCGCACCCGACCGCGGACTTCGACTACCACCGGCACGCCTTCGGGTACTACCGGGCGCTGTGGCGGGCCGGCGTGACGGTCGACTTCGTGCCGCCGGGCGCGGACCTGTCGCCGTACCGGCTGGTCGTCGTCCCCGCGTTGTACGCGGTGGACGACGCGTCGCCGTACGAGGAGTACGTGGCGGGCGGCGGACACCTGGTGGTGACCTACCTGTCCGGCATCACGGACACGCGCGGCCACGTGCACCTCGGCGGCTACCCCGGCGCGTTCCGCGAGCTGCTGGGCGTGCGGACCGAGGAGTTCCACCCGCTGCGGGCCGGCGAGGTGGTGGCGCTGGACGACGGGTCGTCGGCCGAGGTCTGGACCGAGCACCTGCACCCGACCGGCGCGGAGGTCGTCGCCTCCTACGTCGACGGCCCGCTGCCCGGCGTGCCCGCCGTGACCCGCAACGAACGCGGTGGCGGCGTGGCCTGGTACGTGGCGTGCGGCCTGGCCGGAGAGGGCCCGGCCCGGGTGCTGCGCGCGGCCCTGGCCGGCGCGGGCGTCGGGGTCGGGCCGGGCGGCGGTGACGTCGAGGTGGTGCGTCGGCGCGGTGCGGTGGCCGGGTCCGCCGTATCCTGGCTGGTCGCGGTCAACCACGGGCGCCGCGACGCCGAGCTGCCCGCGGCGGGTGTCGACCTGCTGTCCGGCGCCCGCTCGTCGGGGCGCGCGGTGGTGCCCGCCGGCGGCGTGGTGGTGATCAGGGAAGAAGAGGTGTGACGTGCTGGCACGCCAGCGACAAGCGGTGATCCTGGAAGAGGTGCGCCGCACCGGCGCGGTGCGCGTGAGCGACCTGGTCGTCCGGCTGGGCGTCTCGGACATGACCGTGCGCCGCGACCTGGACGTGCTGGCCGCGCGGGGCCTGGTGGAGAAGGTGTACGGCGGCGCCACGTCGGTGGTCGGCCGCAGCACCGACGAGCCGGGCTTCGAGGCCAAGTCGGTGCGCCAGCTGCCGGAGAAGGAGGCCATCGCCGCGTTCGCCGCGGGCCTGGTGCGCCCCGGCACCGCCATCGGCCTGTCCGCGGGCACGACGACGTGGACCCTGGCCCGGTTCCTCGACGACATCCCGGACCTGACCGTCGTCACCAACTCGATCCGGGTCGCCGACGTGCTCCAGCAGAGCGGGCGCACCGACCGCACGGTGGTGCTCACCGGCGGCGTGCGCACCCCGTCGGACGCGCTGGTCGGCCCGGTCGCCGTGCAGGCGCTGAGATCGCTGCACCTGGACGTGGTGTTCCTGGGCGTGCACGGCATGGCCGAGCGCTCCGGCTTCACCACCCCCAACCTGAACGAGAGCGAGACCGACCGCGCGCTGGTCGACGCGGCCGGGCGGGTCGTCGTGGTGGCCGACCACACCAAGTGGGGCACCGTCGGCATCTCCACCATCGCCGCGCTGGACGAGGCGGACGTGCTGGTGACCGACGAGGGGTTGCCCGAGCCCGCCCGCGCGGTGCTGGGCGAGCAGGTCGGCGAACTGGTCCTGGCGCACGTGCCGGGCCGCGGAGAGGAACTGGCGTGAAGCGCACGACGGGGAAGCTGGCCGACGGTCGCGAGATCATCTACTTCGACGACACCCCGGACGCGCCGCCGCGCGACGCGGTCGACACCCGCGACCTGCCGCGGGCGCAGCCGCTGTCGGAGGTGCGGCGCGACCCGTTGACCGGCGAGTGGGTGGCGATGGCCGCGCACCGGCAGACCCGCACGTACAAGCCGCCGGCCGACCTGTGCCCGCTGTGCCCGTCCTCGCCCGGCAAGCCGACCGAGATCCCCGAGTCGAGCTACGACGTCGTGGTGTTCGAGAACCGGTTCCCGTCGTTCGCGCAGGGCGTGCCGGAGCTGCCGCCGACGGTGGACGGCATGCCGATGGTGCCGAGGGCGGCCGGGCTGGGCCGGTGCGAGGTCGTGTGCTTCACGTCCGAGCACACCACGTCGTTCGGGCAGCTGCCGCCGTCGCGGGTGCGCACGGTGGTGGACGCGTGGGCCGACCGCACCACCGCGCTGAACGCGGTGCCGGGCGTCGAGCAGGTCTTCCCGTTCGAGAACCGCGGTGAAGAGATCGGCGTGACGCTGTCGCACCCGCACGGCCAGATCTACGGCTACCCCTTCGTGACCCCGAAGACGGAACGGATGCTGGCCGTCGCGGCGGACTACCAGGCGTCACACGGCCGTCCACTGATGGGCGACATCCTGGCCGCCGAACGGGCAGTCGGGACGCGGGTCATCGCGGAGGGCGAGCACTGGACGGCGTTCGTGCCCGCCGCCGCCCGCTGGCCGGTCGAGGTGCACCTGGTCCCGCACCGCCAGGTCCCGGACCTGCCCGCCCTCACCGACGCCGAGCGCGACGACTTCGCGACCCTCTACCTGACCGTGCTGGGCCGCCTCGACGCGCTCTACGACCGCCCGCTGCCCTACATCGCGGCCTGGCACCAGGCGCCGGTGCGCACCGGCCGCGACCTGGCCTGGCTGCACCTGGAGGTGTTCTCGGTGCTGCGCGCCGCGGACAAGCTCAAGTACCTGGCCGGCTCCGAGTCCGGCATGGGCGTCTGGGTCAACGACGCGACGCCGGAGCAGATCGCCGAGAGGCTGCGCGGCTGAACCTCCCGGGTGACTCACAACTGATGCCCAGTTTCGTTTAAGGCTGCTCTCAGGCGGGCACCGCACAGTTGTGGACATGACCGGAGACGAGCAGCCGAAGCGGCAACCGCAGTCGCAACCCGAGCCGCAGAGCCCGTGGGCCCGTGGGAGCGCCGCCGGGCTCGGTCATGACGACGCCGGCCACCAGCAGCAGGGTGCTGGGCGGCCGGGCACCGACGACGCCGGCGCCGTGCAGGGCGGCGCGGGTGCGTCGGGGTCCACCGGTGCGCCGGGCTCCTGGCAGGGGGCCGCACCGCGCCCGGAGGACGTGACCGGCGGGTCGGCGGCAGGGGCCGACCGGTCGGGGGCGGGGACGGCGGGTGTTCCGCGGGGGAACACCGGCCTCCCGGCCGAGCTATACCCGGACAGCGTGACGACCACCGCTGCCGCCTCGAACTCCGACCCGTCGGCCGCGCCCCCGGGTGTCGCCGCCGGGTCCGTGCCCGGGTCGCCGGACGTTCGCTCCGGCCACCCGGATGACTTCGGCTCGCCGGCCGCCTCGCAGGGTGCCGCCGCCGGGTCGGGAACCGGTCGGGAGGGCGCTGTGCAGGGCGGCGCCGGCCCGGTCGGAGCAGGTGTGGCCGGTGCCGTGCAGGGCGGCGCGGGCCAGACCGGAACCGGTGGTTCCGGCGTCGTGCAGGGCGGCGCCGGAACACCGGGTCCCGGGCCGGAGGCCTGGCAGGGAGGCTTCCACCGCCCGGAGCACGCGGGTCCGTACGGCGTTCCGCACCCGGACCACCTCGGCGCGCCGACCCACGCCCCTTCCGGGTCGGCGGCGCCGGGCCCCTACTACGCGCCGCCCGCGGGAGCGGTCGCCGCGCCGCCCCGGCCGCCACGCGGTCGGGGGAAGGTCGCCGCCGGTGTCGCCGCGCTCGTGCTGGCCGTCGGCGGCGTCGCGGGCGGTGTCGGCGGGTACGTCGGCTTCCACGCCGCCGAGGACTCCCGGCCCGTCACCAACGCCCTCGACCAGAACCCGCCCGCCCAGCAGAGCGCCGACGTCCCGGCCGGCTCCATCGAGCAGGTCGCCCAGAAGGTGCTGCCGACCGTGGTGCAGGTGCAGGTCAGCGGTGGCGCGGGCTCCGGCTTCACGCTCAGCTCCGACGGCCTGGTGCTCACCAACAACCACGTGGTCGAGAGCGCCGCCAACGGCGGGCCGATCAAGGTCCAGCTCCAGGGCGGTCGCTCGTTCGACGCGAAGATCGTCGGCCGCGACCCGACGTCCGACCTCGCCGTGCTGAAGATGGAGGACGTCTCCGGGCTGCCCACGGCCGAGCTGGGCAACTCCGGCGACCTGCGGATCGGCCAGCAGGTCGTGGCCGTCGGCTCGCCGTTCGACCTCAACGGCACGGTGACCTCCGGCATCGTCAGCTCGCTGAACCGCCCGGTGCGCGCCGGCGGCCAGCAGGGCGGCGTGGACACCGTCCTCAACGCCATCCAGACCGACGCCGCGATCAACCCCGGCAACTCGGGCGGCCCGCTGGTGAACATGCGCGGCCAGGTCGTCGGCATCAACTCGGCCATCTACAGCCCCAACTCCAGCCAGTCCACGCAGGGCGGCTCGGTCGGCATCGGCTTCGCCATCCCGATCGACCAGGCCCGCCGCACGGCCAAGGAGCTGTCGGAGACCGGCAAGTCCACCCAGACCGTGCTGGGCGTGCAGGTCGGCGACTCGCCGGAGGGCGGCGCGGTGGTCCGCAACGTGACCGGCGGCGGCGCGGCCGAGGCGGCCGGCGTGAAGACCGGTGACGTGATCACCAAGTTCGGCGACCGGCAGATCGACACCTCCGACGCCCTCGTGGCCGCCGTGCGGTCCCGTGCGCCGGGCGACAAGGTGCAACTCACCATCGGTGGGAACCGCACGGTCGAGGTGACGCTCGGCAGCCAGACCGTCGAGGTGCGCTAGCGCCACGAGACCCCGGCTCACGTGCCCCGAGCCGGTGACCAGGCCGCACGCCGACAGGGCCTCCCCTCACCTGTCGGACGTGCGGCCTCTGGCGTTCGGTGACCCTCCGTCGCCCGCCACACTGACCGCAAGCGGCGACCGCCCTCGCGGTCGGCCACCGACCGAGTGGGCAGGCGTGGATGGGTGAGACGACCGGGCGGGTCCTCGTCGTGGACGACGACGTGACCGTGCGCGACGTGGTGCGCCGGTACCTGGAGCTGGCCGGGCACGAGGTGGAGGTGGTCGGCGACGGGGAGGGCGCGCTGCGCCGGTGCGCCGAGCGGGAACCGGACCTGGTGGTGCTGGACCTGATGCTGCCGGGCGTGGACGGGCTGGAGGTGTGCCGGCGGCTGCGGGCGCGCGGCGCGGTGCCGGTGGTGATGCTGACCGCGCTGGGCGAGGAGGAGGACCGGATCGCCGGGCTGCGGCTCGGTGCGGACGACTACGTGACCAAGCCGTTCAGCCCGCGTGAGCTGGCGCTGCGGGTCACGTCCGTGCTGCGGCGGTCGCGGGCGGCCGCGGCGCCGTCGGCGGCGGTGCTGGAGGACGGCGGGCTGCGGGTGGACGTGGGCGCCCGGTCGGCGTGGCTGGACGGGCGCGAGCTGGCGCTGACCACGCGGGAGTTCGACCTGCTGGTGTTCTTCCTGACCCACCGCGGCACGGCGTTCGGGCGGGCGGAGCTGCTGTCGCGGGTGTGGGGCTGGGAGTTCGGCGACCAGTCCACCGTGACCGTCCACGTGCGACGGTTGCGGGAGAAGGTGGAGCCGGACCCGGCGCGGCCGGTGCGGATCGCCACCGTGTGGGGTGTGGGCTACCGGTACGACGGCGGTGCGTGATGCTGGTCGAGGTCTACCACGTGCTGCCGTTCGCGGTGCTGTTCTCGCTGCCCCTGGCGCTGCTCGGGGCGGTGGTGCTGCGGCGGTCGGCGAACGGGTCGCTGACCACCGCGCTGACCGTGCTGGCGGTCGTGCCCGTGGTGGCGACCGTCGGCGGCGTGCTGGCGGTCAGCGGGTTCATGTTCACCCCCCTGCTCACCACGACCGTGCTGGTGTGCCTGCTGGTGGCGCTGGTGACCGTGCCGACGGCGGTGCTGCTGGGGCGGGCGCTGGCGCGGCGCAGCGTGTGGGAGCGCGAGGCGCGGGCCCGGGAACGCGCGGCGGAGGCGTCCCGGCGGGAGCTGGTGGCGTGGATCAGCCACGACCTGCGCACGCCGCTGGCCGGCATCCGGGCGATGGCCGAGGCGCTGGCGGACGGCGTGGTGTCGCGGCGCGAGGAGGTCGCCGAGTACGCCGGGCGCATCTCCACCGAGGCGCAGGCGCTGTCGGGGATGGTGGACGACCTGTTCGAGCTGTCCCGCATCACCGCGGGCGCGCTGCGGCTGACGTTCTCGGAGGTGCCGCTGGCCGACGTGGTGAGCGGCGTGGTGGCGGCCGAGAGCCCGGTGGCGACGCGCAAGGGCGTCCGGCTGCGGGCCGACGCGGCGACGTGGCCGGTGGTGCTGGGCAGCGACCCCGAACTGGCGCGCGTCGTGCGCAACCTGCTGTCCAACGCCATCCGCCACACCCCGCCGGACGGCACGGTGGACGTGCGGGTGGCGGTGGAGGGGTCGTCGGCGCTGCTGCGCGTGGACGACGGCTGCGGCGGCATCCCGGAGGCGGACCTGCCGCGGGTGTTCGACGTGGCGTTCCGCGGCGCGCCGCACCGGCAGCCCGTCGGCGGCGGGCTGGGGCTCGCGATCGCGCGCGGCCTGGTGGAGGCGCACCGGGGCACCATCGACGCGCGCAACCACGGGCGCGGCTGCCGGTTCGAGGTGCGGTTGCCGCTCAGCGCGGGCCCGCGCGAGGGGCTCGGCGGCGCGGCAGCGTGACGTCGCGGAACCGCCGGGTGCGGGGATTGGCTACGGTGGCGCTCATGGAACGCAGCGCGCAGCGACTGGGACGTGCCCTTGTCGTGATCGTGGACGACCGGGTGGCGCACGGTGAGCACGACGACAGCACAGGACCGCTGGTCACCGAGTTGCTGGAGGAAGCAGGGTTCATCGTGGACGGCACCGTCGCGGTGGAGGGCGAGGTCGTGGGCATCCGCGCCGCGCTCAACACCGCGGTGATCGGCGGTGTCGACCTCGTGGTCACCGTCGGCGGCACCGGCGTGTCGCCGCGCGACGTCACACCGGACGCGACGCAGGGCGTGCTCGACCGGCCGATCAGCGGCATCGCCGAGGCGTTGCGGGCGTCCGGGCTGGCGGCGGGCGCGGTCGACGCGGGCATCTCGCGCGGGCTGGTGGGCGTGTCCGGCAGCACCCTCGTGGTGAACCTGGCCGGTTCGCGGTCGGCGGTGCGCGACGGCATGGCGACGTTGTCGGCGCTGGTGCCGTACGTGATCGAGCAGCTCTCGGGCCTGGACGAAGCGTGACCGGCCCCGACGACGCCGACGCCGCCACCCCCGCCGCCACGGCCGCGGAGGAGGCGGCGCGGCGTCGTCGGCTGGCCGAGGTGTTCGGCGACGTGCTGCCGGAGGGCTCGTCGGACGAGCCGCGCCCGGGCGGGCGCGACGACCGGTGGTACGAGGAGAACCGGCCGCCGCACCACGGCGGGTAGGCGGCCGGTCCGTCAGCCCTGGCGGTGGCGCTGCTGGGCGGCGAGGAGGTCGCGGATCTCCTTGAGCAGCTCGACGTCGGTGGGCTCGGCGGGACCGGGCTCCTCGCCCCGCTTGCGGCGCTCCTTCAGCTTGTTCATCGGCAGCACGAAGATGAAGTAGACGATGGCGGCCACGATGACGAAGTTGATCACCGCCGTGATGACCGCCCCGAAGTCGAGGATGGTCTTGTCGCTGCTCCCGAGCTGCACCGCGAGCCCGTTGACGTTGCCGCCGCCGAACAGGGCGACGATCGGGTTGATCAGGTTCGTGGTGAACGCGGTGACGATGGCGGTGAACGCGGCACCGATGACCACGGCCACGGCCAGGTCGATCACGTTGCCGCGCATGAGGAAGTCCTTGAAGCCCTTGATCACGTCCGGCTCCTCCGTTCGGGGGCATAGGGGGGCGAGCGGAGGGTAACGGCTCACCACGACCCGAGTGACCCACCGCTCACGTGTGTCGCCGACCCACGCACCACCTGACTGCCCCGTCAGGGGGACTTCGACTCCGCCGACTTCGACTCCGCTGGAAGCGGGAGCAGCGAGCAGCCGGGCCGCTGACCGACCACGGCGGCGACGACGCCGCCCAACGACCCGCCACCTCCAACCGACCACCCTCGCCACCTTCGCCACACGACCCCCGACGCTCCCGGAGCCACGAACGCCGGGCGCCGGTCCACCCGACCGCTCCAAGCCCGAGCCCGCCGGAGCCCGAGTCCGCTGGAGCCCGAGTCCGCTGGAGCCCGAGTCCGCTGGAGCCCGAGTCCGCCGGAGCCCGAGCCCGAGCTCGCCGGAGGTTCGGGTGCGCCGGAGGTTCGGATACGCCGGAGCCCGGCCTGCCCGAATCGGTCCGTCGAGCCCAGCCCGTCGAGCGCGGTCCGCGAGCCCGGTCCGCCGAGCCTGAGCCCGGGCCGCCTGATCCGACCCCTGATCCGGCACCTTGATCCCACCGGGCAGGCCCGCCGGCTGGACGATCCGCCAGGCCAATCCAACCCCGTGGCCGGTACTGCTCGCGCAGCCCGCTTCGACCCCGCCACGCTGGCCTGGTTCTACCGCCCCGCCCGCTCCCGGCGACCACGCCGGCACGGGCTCCACCGAGGTGGACGCGCCCGACTGACCGTGCCGAGCCACCACCCCCGCGTTCGGCGGACGGGAATGCGCCTTGGCTCGGACGGGGGTTCAGGTCAGCGCAGGACCACGGCCAACGGGCCCGACAGGGTCTCCGTGGCCAGCCGGTGGGCGTCGGTGCGGGCCGTGGAGATGATGACCACCTCACCCTCCCTCACGGCCACCACGGAGGCGTCCGCGGCCAGCACGTGCGACTCCGCGCCCACGACGTCCACCCGGCTCCCCGGTCTCAGCAACCCCGCCACCCCGGTGTCGGCCAGCCGCACGGCCACCGACGACACGCCCGGGTCGACCGCGGTCAGGCGCACGTCGGTCAACGCTTCCCCCGCCCGGGCCGCGCTCACCAGGGCACGACCGGCCACGGCACCCGGAGGCACGACCCCGGAGGGCGACAACGACACCGGCACGGCCACCAGCCGCACGTCGTCCGCGCCCAGCGGCACGCCCGGTGCCAGGTCGTGAGCGGCCACGGCCACGTCGACCGTCGAACCGTCCGGCAGCACGGCCACGACCACGGCTACCAGGGCCAGCAGGCCCGCCAGGATCCTTCTGAGGTGGAGCAGCACGGTGTCGACGCTAGGGGCGGAACCGCCCCCGGGACAGCGCGAACCCCCGAGCTGTGGACAACTCGGGGGCCTGTGGACAACTCGCGGCTCAGGACGCGGCGGCGGCCGGTGCGCTCGACGAAGACGAGGAAGACGAGGAGGAAGACGACGACTCCGACGACTTCGAGGAAGAGGAAGACGAGGAAGACGACGAGGGGGAAGAAGACGACGAGGAACGGCTGTCGGTCCGGTAGAAGCCGCTGCCCTTGAACACGACGCCGACCGCGCCGTACAGCTTGCGCAGCTTGCCGGAGCACTGGGGGCACTCGGTCAACGCGGAGTCCGAGAAGGACTGCACCGCTTCGAACCGGTGGTCGCACTCGGTGCAGGCGTACTGGTAAGTCGGCACGGTGGCCCTCCACGAGTCCTGGTTGGCACTCCTCCGTCCCGAGTGCCAACACCGATGATGCGCCAACCGGCACAGGTGGCGCAAACATCGCAGGTCAACGTCACAGCCGCGGCAGCCGCACCAACCCCCGCCCCGGCGTGAGCACCGCGTCCACCCGCACGTCGTGCGGCTCCGCCGGCAGCGACGGCACGAACTCCGAGTCCCGCACCACCCCCACCACCGGACCGACGGCCCAC
Source organism: Actinosynnema sp. NPDC053489 (assembly GCF_044544865.1). Classification (NCBI taxonomy): domain Bacteria; kingdom Bacillati; phylum Actinomycetota; class Actinomycetes; order Pseudonocardiales; family Pseudonocardiaceae; genus Actinosynnema; species Actinosynnema sp. NPDC053489. The sequence goes on from NZ_JBITXT010000011.1 coordinate 238,678, forward strand.
CGCAACGCCCGGTCGTAGTACCCGCCGCCCTTGCCCAGCCGCACCCCGGAGTGGTCCACCGCCAACGCCGGCACCAGCACCAGCGCCGCCGACGCCACCGCCTCCGCGCCCAACGGCGGCCCCACCGGCTCCCGCAGCCCGAACGCGCCGACCCGCAACCGCCCGTCGTACGCGGCCCAGTCCAGCGCCTCCCCGACGACCACGGGCAGCAACACCCGCAGCCCCCGCGACCGCAACGCCTCCACCATCGCCAACGACCCGGGCTCCGCCGCCGAGGCGACGTAGGCGCACACCGTCCCACCAGCGGGAACGGCGAACCCGTCGACCGCGAGCAGCACCTCGTCCGCCATCTCCGGCATCACCGCGCCACGCCGACCGGCCCGCAGCCGTGCGCGCGCGGTCGCCTTCCGATCACGTTCACCGGACGTCATGGCAGGTCACCCCAACCGCGCCGTTACGCTCCTGACCATGAGCGCCTTCCAGACAGCAATCGTGCCGGCGGCAGGGCTGGGCACGCGCTTCCTCCCCACCACCAAAGCGGTGCCCAAGGAGTTGCTGCCGGTCGTCGACACCCCCGGCATCGAACTCGTCGCCGCCGAGGCCGCCGAGGCCGGCGCGACGAAGCTCGTCATCGTGACCTCGCCCGGCAAGGACGCGGTCGCGGAGTACTTCCGCCCGCAGCCGGAGCTGGAGGCGACGCTCGAAGAGCGCGGCAAGGCCGACCTGCTCGCCAAGGTCCGCCGCGCGCCCGACCTGCTGACCGTCGAGACCGCCGTGCAGGACAAGGCCCTGGGCCTGGGCCACGCGGTGGGCTGCGCCGAGGGCAACCTCACCGGCGAGGACGAGGCCGTGGCCGTGCTGCTGCCCGACGACATCGTGCTGCCCACGGGCGTGCTGAAGAAGATGGCCGAGGTCCGCGAGCAGCGCGGCGGCACGGTGCTGTGCGCGTTCGACATCCCCAGGGAGCAGATCTCCGCCTACGGCGTCTTCGACGTCGAGGACACCGGCGACGAGGACGTCAAGAAGGTCGTCGGCATGGTCGAGAAGCCGAAGGCCGAGGACGCGCCGTCCACCTTCGCCGCGGCCGGCCGCTACCTCCTCGACCGGGCGATCTTCGACGCACTCAAGCGCATCACGCCCGGCGCGGGCGGCGAGCTCCAGCTCACCGACGCCATCGCGCTGCTGATCAACGAGGGCCACCCCGTGCACGTCGTCGTCCACCGGGGTGGGCGACACGACCTGGGCAATCCGGGGGGTTTCCTCAAAGCTGCGGTTGACTTCGCACTCGAGCACCCCGATTACGGGCCCGAGCTGGGGGAGTGGTTGCGGGCACGTCTCGCCGACTCCTAGATCGAGGTTCAACACATGAGGTCAGTGGACGAGCAGCTCGCCCGGGTCGTCGCCGCCGCCGTGCGGCCGGCGCCCGTGCGGGTGGCGATCTCCGAGTCGCAGGGCCTGCTCTGCGCCGAGGAGGTCGTGGCCGAACGCGCGTTGCCGGGGTTCGACCAGGCGGCGGTCGACGGCTACGCCGTGCGCAGCGTCGACGTGCAGGCCGCCAACGAGGAACCGGTCACGCTGCCGGTGGTCGGCGAGATCGCCGCCGGGTCGCGCCAACCGCGCAGGCTGCAACCCGGTCAGGCGGTGCGGGTCGCGACCGGCGCGCCGCTGCCCACCCTGGCCGACGCGGTGGTGCCGCTGGCCTACGTCGAGGGCGACGGGTCCGTCGGGCACCCGGCGAAGGTCACCGCGGTGCGCCCGGTGCCGTCGGGGGCGTTCGTCCGCCGCGCCGGCGAGGACGTGCAGACCGGTGACGTCGCCGTGCGCCGGGGCGCGTCCATCGGCGCGGCCCAGGTCGGCCTGCTCGCCGCGGTCGGCCGCAGCAAGGTGCTCGTCCACCCCCGGCCGCGGGTGTCGGTGATCTCCATCGGCGAGGAGCTGGTCGACATCGACCGCACCCCCGGCCAGGGGCAGGTCTACGACGTGAACTCCTACGCGCTGGCCGCCGCCGCGCGCGACGCGGGCGCGGAGGTCAGCCGGGTCGGCATCCAGTCGTCGGACCCGCGCCGGATGCGCGAGGTCGTCGAGGGCAGGCTGCTGCTGTCGGAGATCGTGGTCGTCTCCGGTGGCGTCGGGGGCGTCATCGGCGACGAGGTGCGCGCCGCGCTGGCCGACCTCGGCGACCTGGACGTGACCCGGGTGGCCATGCACCCCGGCTCGGTGCAGGGGTTCGGCAGGCTCGGGCCGGACGCGGTGCCGACGTTCCTGCTGCCGGCGAACCCGATGAGCGCCCTGGTCGTGTTCGAGGTGCTGGTGCGCCCGCTGATCCGGGCCGCGCTCGGCAAGGCCAACCCGTACCGGCGGGTGGTCGGCGCGCGGCTGCTGTCGCCGCTGACCTCGACCAAGGGCCGGCGCGGCTACCTGCGCGGCCAGCTGCTGCGCGACGCGGACAACGGCGAGTACCTGGTGCAGCCGCTGGGTACCTCCGGGTCGCACCTGCTGGCGTCGTTGGCCGAGGCGAACTGCCTGATCGTGGTCGACGAGGACGTGACGGACGTGGCGGCCGGCGAAGAGGTCCTGGTCAGCTTCCTCGCCCAACGGGGATGAGCGGACGACCGGGGACGAGCACAGTGGGGTCGGATGAGTTTCGCGGCTGACGGCGGTCGGCACCCCGGTTGGCCGGCGCGGCTCGGACCGCTGCGGGTGCCGGCGGGCGTGGTCGAGCTGCGCCCGCCGAAGCTGCGCGACGCCTCGGCGTGGTCGCGGGCCCGGCTGCGCGACCGGGCGTACCTGGAGGACTGGGAGCCCACCGCCACCGAGGGCTGGCACGAGCGCAACTCGGCGCTGGCGTGGCCCGCGCAGTGGTCGTCGCTCAAGTCGCTGGCCCGGCGCGGCCAGGCGCTGCCGTTCATGATCACCGTGGACGGCGAGCCGGCCGGGCAGATCACCGTCGGCAACATCGTGCGCGGGTCGTTGCGCTCGGCGTGGGTCGGCTACTGGGTGGCCGCGGACCGGGCGCGCGGCGGCGTGGCCACGGCGGCGCTGGCGCTCGTGGTCGACCACAGCTTCGGCGAGGGCGGCCTGCACCGGCTGGAGGCGACCGTGCGGCCGGAGAACCGGGCCAGCCTCCGGGTGCTCGCCAAGGCAGGCTTCCGCGAGGAGGGGCTGTTCCTGCGCTACCTCGACGTCGCCGGCGACTGGCGTGACCACCTGTGCTTCGCGATGACGGCCGAAGAGGCGTCACCGGAGGGATTGGTACGCCGGTTGGTCGCACAGGGATACGCCCGAACCGCCTGATCTCGGGGCCGAGCGGCTTATTCGGATCACCCGAAAGTGGGTGATACACCACACTTTGGTACGTACGCCGGTCGGCGTGCCTCCGACACAGGTGTGACTGTTGTGACTAGCGTGGCGAGCGCACCACCGAGCGCGCCGCGAGGTAGGGGGAGGTGACGGGGATGCCGAGCTCGCTGATCGTCGTGGGACTGGTCGTGGCCTGGTTGGTCGTCCTCGTGCCCATGGTCGCGCGCAAGCGCGCCGACGCGTCGCGCGGCGGCTTGGAGGAGGGGTACGACGGCATGCCCGAGGACGTGGACTTCGAGGACTACGACGACTACGACGAGCCGGACGACTTCGTCGAGCACCGGCCGTTCCGCCCGGGTCGCGGTGGCTACGACCCGGAGACCGCGGCGATCGTGGCCCAGGCGAGGTACGCGTTCCGCCGCCGGGTCGTCGGCACGCTGCTGCTCCTGGCGCTGGTCACCGGTGTCGTGGCCGGCGTGCTGTACCCGGTCGTCTGGTGGGGCCACGCCGCGGTGGACGTGACGCTTGTCTCCTACCTCGCCTACCTGCGCCGGCAGGTGCGGATCGAGGAGGAGGTCCGCGCGCGCCGCGCGGCCAGGCTCGCCCAGTCCCGCCGCCGGCCCGGCGCGCGGCCGGGGCAGGCCGCCCGCCCGACCACCGCGGGCGCGCCGTCCGCGGAGTCCGGGCAGCAGCGCGACCAGCCCGGCCGGTCGGCGCAGCCGAGGTACCCGCACCAGCCCCACCCCGGCACGGTCGTGGTGGACCTGGACGACGAGGACCCGTTGTTCGTCGAGCTGGAGGGCCCGGAGACCCTCCCGTACCGACGGGCCGCGGGCGAGTAGAGGGGGGTGGCGAAAGCACCCCCCGACTACTGATATGCTTCCCCCGCACGACAACAGAACACGGGGCTGTAGCGCAGTTGGTAGCGCGACTCGTTCGCATCGAGTAGGTCAGGGGTTCGATTCCCCTCAGCTCCACCACGACAGTCTTACTAGAACCCCTGGTACGAAGTGCCTCGTCTAGCAGGACTGTCAAGGAAGAACCAAGGTCAGAGCCACCATCGCCGTCAGGCGGGGTGGCTCTTCCTGTTGCGATCAAGCCTTGGCGGCTGTAGCTCCGAACGGCCTGCTCGCCGCTGCGGTACAGCCGGTAGCCCTGCCCGAAGATGGCATCGAAGGGCTCCCGTAGCTCATGATCGGCAACCTCGGCCTTCTTGCCGTCGATCATGAGCTTGGTGAAGAACAGACGGAGGAGGTAGCCCTCACGCACGGGGCCACCTCCTCCGAGTCGTCTGCTGGGCGTCGCTTCAGCCCTGATGCGCCGCAGTGGTTGTCTCGTCCAGCCACACCACGTGCACCTGGCGCACACCTGCTGACTTCGAGCTGATCTCGAACAGGGTCCGGGCGCTCTCCACGCTCTGGGAGTTCAGTTGGAAGTCGCCTTCCACGGAGTTGACGTCAGCCCGGTCGGCGTAGGCCAGGCCGTAGCCGGCCACGCGGGCGTCTTCTCCTTCGCCGTACTCCTCCACGAGCGCGAACAGCCGTGGAGTTTCGGCCAGTGCCAGCTCCCGCATGAGCCCGGTGAACTGCTCCGCGCTCCACGGCAGTTGGGTGATGGTCGGTGGCGTCCGTTCGGCCAGCTCATTCACGCGCTCTTCCTCTTCTCGAAGCTGTGGATCAGGTCCGCCAGGGCGTCACCGGGCATCAGGCGGTTGCCCGCCTGTTCGGGGGTGACGAGCCAGATAACCGGCGTCGTCTCCAATGCGCTGGGCGGCAGGGGCATCGGCATCCCGGCCTCCATGACCCGCGCTTCATCGCTCAGGAGTACCGAGGGCACTGGCGGCCGGACCAGGAAGTAGGCGATGGGCATGTTCGGGAAAGCCAGCACGGGCGTCGGCAGCTTCGAGAACCACGGATCATCCGCGAGCGTCATGACCAGTGACTCAGCCACCGCGAACGCACCCAACTCCGGACCGGTCACAGTGAAGACGTTGGGCTGGTGCAGACCAGGCGTTGACCACCACTCGCGCACCAGCTCGGCGTCGGTGGTCGCTGCCTCGGTGGGGTGCAGGCATGGACTGGTGACGGGCAGCTCGTCCACCGGACTGGCGAAGTGGCCGTCATGCCAGATCGCTCCCGGTATCACGGGCCAGCCCAGTTCGGCGTAGGTCAGGGCGGCCTGCAAGGTCGTGGACGGTTCGGTGTTCGGCGTTCTGGTCGGCACTGCCTTGCCTTTCTGTGGGAGTGGAAGCGGGCACGACCTCGAACAGGTCGTGAAACTGCATGGGAGCGAGGGCGATGAGCGCGCCGCCGATGAACGCCGGACCGGGCTGAAGCTCGCCGCTGACCACCCGTGCGACCGTCGAGCGGTTGACGTCCGTTGCCTTGGCAAGCGCGTAGTCCGAGCGGAAGCCCGCAAGTCGTGTCGCCTTGGTGAAGATGTCGGTTCGCAAGCGGATGGTGTGCGGCATCCCTGGTGTATCTGTCCTATGTGGACATGGGGGTGTGTGGGGCGGCATGATCACTGCTCCCTTGCGACGTTTGGGTGTTGTCATCAGGTGGCCCAGCACCACGCGGCGCGGGGACCACCGGGGACTCTGGGAGGCATCTCCACCGAGGGCTTGCCTGGTACTGGGGCCGTGATCAAGGGTGGAATCCCCGAGGGGCGACGCCCAGCGCCGCTGTAAGGCCGGGGTATCGCCCAAATGGGGCCAGCCTGGCGCAGCGCTACGCTTGACCAGGCACAACCCGCACCGCGGAATGCGGCAGCCAACGCCAGGAGGTCGCCCGATGGCAGTACGGCGAACCGGCTTTGTCCGTGCCAGGAAGGCCGCTGGCTTCACTCAGGAGTCGTTCGCGGAAGTCATGCACGTCGACCGCTCCACGGTGGCCCGCTGGGAGCAGGGCACGCGTGAGCCGCTGCCCTACCAGCGGCCAAAGCTGGCCCGGCTGCTGAAGATCACGATGAACGAGTTGGACGAGCTGCTGCACCCCGAGGTCGAAAGCGTTGCGGCGACGCAACAGGCGATCCCGCCCGCAGTCGTGTTGCCCGCACCACGGGTGGTTCATGCCGAGCTGCTGACGCAGTACGAGGCGCTGACGAGTGCCTACCGCCAGATCGACTACCAGGCTGGTTCGGCATCGGTGTACGAGCAGACCGTGTCCCAGCTCAACCGCCTGATGGGGATGGCCGACAACGTGCCGTCATCCCACTACCAGCGGTTCGCTTTGGTACTCGGTGACACGGCCCAGCTCGCCGCCTGGTTGGCAATCGACCACCAGGACTACGGCGCAGCACGGCGCTACACCTCACTGGCCTTGTCCAGCGCACAGGAAGGCGAGGATGCCCAGCTGCATGCCTATGTGCTGGGGATCATGAGCTACATCCACCTGCACGCGGGGAGAGGCCCGGACGCGGTGCGCCTGCTGCTGGCCGCGCTGCACCTGGTGGAGAACCCGCGCTTTGGTATCAGCCAAGCTGTCCACTCCTGGCTGTCGGAAGCCATCGGGGAGGCGTACGCCCTGGCTGGGGACCACCGGGCAGGAGCGGCAGCGCTGGCCAAGGCTGAGCGGTTGTTCGATGGCGTCGACCAGGCCGACGTACCGGCGTGGCTCGGGTTCTACAACGGCGCTGAGCACATCATGCGGCTGAAGGGGCGCTGCCTCGTGCGGCTAGATGACGGCGCGGCTGCGGTGACCGCGCTGGAGGAAGCCGTTCAGGCGTTGCCTGTGCACTACGTCCGGGAGCGCTCCGGCACGCTTATCGACTTGGCCATCGCTCGCCTGATGCCATCGCGCACCGGCCAGACCTCAGCCGTCGAACCCGAGGCTGCTGCCACTGCTGCGCTCGAAGCTTGGGAGCTGGCTGTCCAGACCGGTTCCGGCCGTAACCAACGCCGGGTACGCGAGCTGCTGCCCCAACTCCAGCCCTACCGGCAGCTCGGCGCTGTACGGACGTTGCTGGAGGCCACCCCGTAGCATCGGCCCCGTGCCGACTCGGAGTGAAGACCGCATCGGAAGCGCCAGGCGATGAACCGTAGGGACTGGCTGTTGCTCGGCGCGCTGTCCTTCCTGTGGGGCGCGGCCTACCTGGTAATCGCGGTCGCATTGCGTGGGTTTCCGCCGGTGGTTGTAGTGTTCGGGCGGGTCTTCCTCGCTGCGCTATTTCTCGTACCACTGGCTATCCGCCGTGATGTCTTGAGGCCACTACTGAAGCATCCGTGGCGGGTGCTCGTGACCGTCCTCGTGCAGTCCACCGCGCCTCTGCTCCTGCTTACCTATGGGCAGCAATGGCTATCTGCCGGCCTCACCGGTGTACTCATCGGAGCGCAGCCGCTGTTCGTGGCGGCACTTGCTACGTGGTTCGCGCCCGACGAGAGGCCGGAGGGTGTCAGGGGAATCCTCGGGCTCGTTATGGGTTTCGCTGGTATCGGGCTGCTGTTCGGGGTAGACATCGGTGGTAGTTCGCACCTGCTGCTCGGCGGAATCCTGGTCACCGCGGCTGCCTTGTGTTATGCCGTCGGTTCCATTCTGATCCACCGCAAGCTGACCTTTGTGCAACCGCTCGGCATCGCCACATCAGCCATGTTGGTGAGTAGCGCGGCAACGGCCATTCCAGCCGCGCTCCTGCTGCCGGACCAGACGCCACCGTTCGCCAGTGTCGCTGCGTTAGCGGCACTCGGCCTGGTGTTTACAGCTCTGACGCTGACCGTGTTCTACGGCCTGATTGCACGAGCTGGACCGAGCAAGGCGACCTTAGCGTTCTATCTGTCGCCGGGTATGACAGTGGTGCTTGGCTGGTTGCTACTCGATGAGCAGGTGCAGTGGTCGACGGTGGTTGGACTGGGAGCGATTGTTGTGGGCTCCGTACTGGCGGCCGGTAGGGCGGAGGTCAGTAGCTAGTAGCCAATCCACCGCAGACGCACTTCTGCCATCTGTTGCCGGATTTCTCAAAATAACATCGAAGACAATGATCCCATGCTCTGAAGTGGATCTAGTCCCCTATTTCGATCATCGGATAAGGTGTTCATGTTGGATACTTTTCAAGTAGGTCGTCGAAAAATTTGCGCAACAAATCGGCCGCTCCTGGCTGTACTAGTTCATAGCCGCCGAACCTGTACACCTCATACCCTCCCAAGCGCAGCCGTCTGTCTTCGGCCATCATCTCTGAGTACAGTCGTGGTGACGCAGTGCTTCCATCCGCGTAATGTTGTTTGCCGTCAATCTCTAGGACGATACGGATTCGTCTAGGGAGAAGGAGTAGAAAGTCCATGCGCTCGCGCATCAAAAAGCTTGTCCTACCAGCACGCTGTGTTCGGGTGAGAGGGTCATAGTGTAGGTAAACTTGTGGGATTAACGCTGGAAGTTCGGCGGCCCTATCGCTTCCGTAGCGCTCACAGTAGGTACGAAACAAAATCCTCTCTACTGGGTTCTCTTTCACTGAGGCGAACAGTCTGCCGTAGAGGCTACGTGCAACATCTGCGAATTTTGTATTTTTGTCGAAGGTTTCTTTCATTCTCCACCAGTCGACTAGTGATCCCCACGTCAGGCCAGCGTCAGTTAGGGAACGGTCGTAGAACAAGCAAAATTCGGCATTCTTCGTTACCTCGACTATGTTATTGATAGCATCCTTTAGTATGATTTCTGGTTTTGGGCCCGTCGAAGCGAAGATCAAGTTTCTAAGTTCACCATCAACGCCTCGAATAGCGCCAGTTGAGGCACGTTCATCATCAAGCGTGTCGAGACTCGAATAAATTGGATTGAAAAGTTCGTTCAGGTAACCGCGCCGTGCGGCCCAGCCACCGCCACCGCTCATGCCTTGCGCGCTCCAGTAGCCGTGAAACCCTTTAAAGTCGCGGAACGGAGGATCGAAGCTGATGCCGACGCGCTTAAGTGTTGAGCGCAAAGCTCGAATTAAGAGAGTAAGCTGTTCGTCGTCAAGGCGTGGGTTTTCACTGCTTGCCCCGAAGGTGTATAGCTCTTCGTGGGCGAGTTTTGCTAAGCCGTAAGCCGCGTCTACGTCCTCGATGTCTATCTGCTTCTGTCTACGTAGTTTCTCGAGCAAATTGATATTGAGGACGTTGTCGAGGCGGTTCCAAGGGTCGCGGCCATGAAGATCCCACTGAGGATCTTCTACTTCGATGAAAAAATCGCTAGGTCTCATACGGGCAGGATACAGTACTAGATCAAATACATCGAGCATGAATTTTGTGGCGGTATCAAGGTGGGAGAGTGTTAGGTATACTTCGCCGATGACGAGTGATCGCTATGAATCTGAACACCGCTGGCCCAACGAAGGGTCGAATCTTTTTGCGCCCGATGGCGACCCGTGGACTATGGCTTACATCCATTGGTCGCGTGATCGTTGGGTCGGATATGTACGTGGCTATAGAGAAGCTGCTGACCTATTGTTAGCGCAGGTTGAAAGGCATGATAAATCTGCGGATTCGCTAGTCTACCCCTTTGTTATGTGCTGGAGGCATCATGTCGAGTTGCAGCTCAAAAGTGTGATCCTCCAGGTGCAGGACTACGATAGGAAGCCAAGGGGGTTCCTCAAGTCTCATAAACTCGATATACTATGGAATTCCCTGCGTAAATCTTTGCGTGCAATCTTTCCGGATGAGAACATCGAAAATGTTGAACGATTGCTACTTCAATTACAAGAAGTCGATCCCACCTCTGAACACTTCCGCTATCCTGTAACCGTGAATGGTGAAGATACGTTAACTTCCCTGGATAGATTGCCGATGCGTGAATTTCATCAAGAAATGGAAGGTCTGTCTAACTTTTTTGAAGGAGCGGCTACGGCTTTGTACGAGATGACCAGTGCGCGTAATGAGTACGAAGCGGAGATGTACGAAGAGGCTCGCCAGTACGAACGAGATGCGTGGCTGTAGTCGGTCTGCTTAGTTCTATTTGTCCTTCAACCTTTCTCCGTGCTTCCGTAGCAATCGCCGCACACTGCTCAAGTTGATCTTGCACTCCTCTGTAAGTTCTCGAGCGATAGCTCCCTCTTGATACTGCTTGATTATCAACTTGAGGTTGGTCGCACCAAGTTGATCTTCTACTCGCTACGTTCGCTCACTACGCCCGGCCGAGCGCACGCTCAGTCGTTCTGAAGAGCCAGCCTCCTGAACCTTGCCCAGCTCCCGCAGCGCCGTAGCCAGCTCGAACGCCAGGTCACCCCTGTTCGAGTAAGCGGTGATGAGGTCCACAGTTCTCGGGTCGAGGTGTGTCCGCGGCAGGCGCGGACCTCCTCGCCCCGTTGTGTTTTCCGGGGATGCGACCCCCGGACCCCGCCCGGAGGGCTTCGCCCCCGGACCCCACGGTGGTTGCGTTCGGTGGTCCACTGGGGACTCGGGCGGGCCGGTCGTGAGGACCGGCCCGCGTCGTCCGAGCGGTTAGGGGAGGGACTCGCAGGCGATCCCGTCGTGGTCGCCGTCGAGCTGGGCGATGTCGCCGTAGTAGGGGTAGTAGAGGTTGAACCACGCCTGCGCGTCGCGCTGGTAGGCGAAGTCCGAGCAGTCCACGCTGTTGCCCGGGTTCGGGGGCGTGCGCACCTCCGGGGTCGGGCTGCCGGCGGCCACCCACTCCTGGTAGGTGATCGCCCTGGTGAAGGCCGGGCCCTCGTAGTAGATCGCCGGCGCGCTGCCGTACTTGTAGAAGCGGTCGTTCACGATCCGCCGCACGACCTGCGGGGTCGGGAACGACTCGGCGCTCCACTCGCCGTAGCCGATCGAGTAGCCCTGGCCGGCCGCCAGGTTCGTCATCCGCAGGACGTTCGGGGCCCACGACAGCTTCTGGAAGCCCTCGTTGCCGCGCCGCTCGAAGGGGCGGAACCGGGAGGCGGCCCACTCGTCGTAGGTCAGCTTGTGCTTCACGCCGTCCGGGCCCTGCACGAAGATCTCGTTGGCGGTGCCCCACTGGTAGTAGTAGCTGCCCGCGATCCAGCCCGCCGTGCGCGGCACGGGGCTGCCCGACGCCCGCCACTGCGGCTCGGTGAGCCGGTCCCAGTCCCACGTGGACTCGGGGTCGCCCCAGAACGTGACGGCGTACACCGTGGGGGACCACGCGTACTTCACGTAGTCCGTCGGTGAGGGCGCGGGCTGCGGGAAGCCCGCGGCGGCCCACTCGTCGTAGCTCATGGCGCGGGCGACGCCGCCGTCCACGCGCCACACCGTCGGGTCGAACGGCTGCTTGTAGTAGCCGTCGGCCGCGGCCGCGCCGGCGGGGAGCGCCGCGACGACCGCGAGGCCCAGCCCGACGGCCGCGCCGACCAGCGCCGCCACCACCCGTGTGATCGTGTTCAACTGACCTGCCTTCCGTTCACCCCGACCTCGGTTGTGCGGTGGGGATTTCGGAGTTCGCCGCCACTTGTTACGCAATGGAGTCGGGTATCGCGGATAGTTAGCTCGATCGGACGAAAGAGCAGGGTGAAACCAGAGGATCAGTCGGATAAGTGCGGAACGATTCCCGCGACGCACCTCGTGATCGGGGCTGTCGGTGGCGATCACTACGATCTGCCCGGTGCGCTTCGTGGCCGATCTCCACATCCACTCCAAGTACTCGCGGGCGTGCAGCCGCGACTGCGACCTGGAGCACCTGACCTGGTGGGCCCGCCGCAAGGGCATCTCGCTCGTCGGCACCGGCGACTTCACCCACCCCGCCTGGTACGACCACCTGACCGAGACGCTGGTGGAGGACGCGCCCGGCCTGTACCGGCTGCGCGACGACCTCGACCGCGAGATCGACCGCACGCTGCCGCCGTCGCTGGCCGCCGCGCCGGTGCGGTTCATGCTCTCGGTGGAGATCTCCACGATCTACAAGCGCGGCGACCGCACCCGCAAGGTCCACCACCTGATCTACCTGCCCGACCTCGACGCGGCGGCGCGCTTCAACGCCCGGCTCGCCCGGATCGGCAACCTCGGCTCGGACGGGCGGCCGATCCTCGGGCTCGACTCGCGCGACCTGCTGGAGATCACGCTGGAGTGCGGCGGCTACCTGGTGCCCGCGCACGTCTGGACGCCGTGGTTCGCCGTGCTCGGCTCGAAGTCCGGCTTCGACGCCGTGGACGACTGCTACGCCGACCTCGCGTCCCACGTCTTCGCCGTGGAGACCGGCCTGTCGTCCGACCCCGAGATGAACTGGCGGGTGTCGGGCCTGGACCGGTACCGGCTGGTCAGCAACTCGGACGCGCACTCGCCGCCCGTGCTCGGGCGCGAGGCGACGGTGTTCGACACGGACCTGGACTACCACTCGGTGCGGGCCGCGCTGGAGACCGGGGACGGGTTCGCCGGGACGCTGGAGTTCTTCCCCGAGGAGGGCAAGTACCACGTCGACGGGCACCGCAAGTGCGGGGTGCGGATGGAGCCCGAGGAGACCCTGGCTCATCGCGGGATCTGCCCCGAGTGCGGCAAGCCGTTGACGGTCGGGGTGCTGAGCCGGGTCGAGGAGCTGGCCGACCGGCCGCCCGGCGCGCGACCGCCCGGCGCGGCCGGGTTCACCAGCCTGGTGCCGCTGCCCGAGGTGGTGAGCGAGATCGTCGGCACCGGGCCGAAGAGCAAGAAGGTGCTGGCCGAGATCGACAAGCTGACCGCGGCGCTGGGCCCGGAGCTGGTGATCCTCCAGGACGTGCCGGTGGACGACATCGCCGCGCACTCGCCGCTGCTGGCCGAGGCGGTGGGCAGGCTCCGGCGCGGCGAGGTGGTGCGCGACGCGGGGTACGACGGCGAGTACGGCGTGATCCGCGTGTTCGAGCCGGGTGAGCTGGAGCGGCGGCGGTCGGCGTTCGCGCTGTTCGACTACGCGCCACCGGAGTCGTCCACTGTGGAGCGACCGCGACCGGTGCCCGCGCCCGAGCCGGTGGCCCCCGCGCCAGCACCAGCCGCCGTGCCCGGCGCGTCCTTGTTGGACGGTCTGGACCCCGAGCAGCGGGCGGCGGCCGAGGTCGGCGGCGGGCCGCTGTTGATCATCGCCGGTCCGGGCACGGGCAAGACGCGGACGTTGACGCACCGGATCGCGGACCTCGTCACCGCGCGCGGTGTGCCGGCGGCGCAGTGCCTGGCGATCACGTTCACCCGGCGCGCGGCGGAGGAGATGGCCGAACGCCTGGCCGTGCTCGCGCCCGACGCGGCGGGGGAGCTGACGATCGCCACGTTCCACTCGCTCGGCGTGCTGGTGCTGCGCGAGCACGGGGAGCGGTTCGGGCTGTCGGCGTCGTTCGAGGTGGCCGACCCGGAGCGGCAGCTCGCGGTGGCCCGGTCCGTGGTCGCGGACGAGAAGGAGGCCCGGGCGCTCGTCGCCGCCGGCGACGCGCGGTACAAGAAGGCGTTGCGGGCGCAGGACCTGGTGGACTTCGACGACCTGATCGCGTTGCCGCTGGAGCTGCTGGAGGGCTCGCCGGAGCTGGTCGCCGGCTACCGGGACCGGTGGCGGTGGGTGTCGGTGGACGAGTACCAGGACGTGGACGAGCAGCAGTACCGGCTGCTGCGGCTGCTGGCGCCGCCGGACGGCAACCTCACCGCGATCGGCGACCCCGACCAGGCGATCTACCGGTTCCGGGGCGCGGACGTGGGGTTCTTCCTGCGGTTCCGGGAGGACTTCCCCGGGGCCCGCACGGTGCAGCTGACCAGGAACTACCGATCGTCGTCGGCGGTGGTCCGGGGTGCGCTGGAGGTGATCGCGCCGACGACGCTCGTGCCGGGGCGCGAGCTGCGGCCGATGGCCGACCACGGTGACGCGCCGATCGGCGTGCACCACGCGTCGTCGGAGGCGGCCGAGGCGGGGTTCGTGGCCCGGACGATCGAGCAGGTGCTGGGCGGGGCGTCGTTCCACGCGTTCGACAGCGGGCGCGTGGTCGGCGACGGCACGCAGGGCCTGGGCTTCTCCGACTTCGCCGTGCTGTACCGGACGGACCGGCAGGCACGCGCGCTGGTCGAGGCGCTGACGCAGTCGGGGCTGCCGTTCCAGAAGCGGTCGCACGACCGGTTGGCCGACCGGCCCGGCGTGGCGCGGATCGCCCGCGACCTGCCCCGTGCGGCCGGCGCCACCGTCCTGGACCGGGTGCGTGCCGCGGCCGGTGCCGACCACACCGCCTACGAGCTGCTCAAACCGCTGGCGGCGGAGTGCGGGGCGGACTTCGGGCGCTTCCACACGGCGCTGGCGCTGGGCGTGGAGGTCGACACGTGGGACCCGAGGGCGGACCGGATCTCGCTGCTCACGCTGCACGCGTCGAAGGGCCTGGAGTTCCCGGTGGTGTTCGTGGTCGGCTGCGAGGACGGCCTGCTGCCGCTGCGGTGGCCGGGGCAGGACGACCCGGAGGCGGTGGCGGAGGAGCGGCGGCTGCTGTTCGTCGGGATGACGAGGGCGCGGCGGCACCTGTTCCTGAGCCACGCGGCGGGCCGCCCGAGGTCGCCGTTCCTGGCGGCGCTGAAGGCGTACGAGCAGCTCGGCGAGCGCCAACCGCGCCGCAGGCGCAAGGGCACCCAGCTGAGCCTGCTCTAGCCATTCAAGATCACGAGTGGACTGGACCATAAGGCGGCGGTATGACCGGACTGGCATATCCGCTCGTCGCGTTCGCCGGCTAGCGTCGAGCCACGGCCCCGCTTCCTGTCACCACCCCTGCGAGGAGACAGCGGAATGACTCGACGTAGCGTCGCCGCGGTCGCCGTGGCGGTCCTCAGCGCTGCCGGCCTTGCCGCCGCGCTGACCGCCACCGCGAACGCCGGTCCGCCACCGCCCCAGGTCGCCGCCGACGGCGACGTGGTCGCCGCCCTGGCGCGCGACCTCCACCTCACCCCCGACCAGGCCCGCGCCCGCCTCGGCCGCGAGGTCGCCGCGACCCGCGCCGAGGGCGCGCTCAAGGCGCGGCTCGGTCCCGCGTTCGCGGGCGCGTGGCTGAACGCCGACGCGACGAAGCTCGTCGTCGGCGTCACGGCCGCGTCCCAGATCCAGGCCGTCGAGGCCGAGGGCGCGGAGGCGAGGGTCGTCAGCCGGTCGCTCGCCCGGCTCGACGCCCTGAAGCACCGGCTCGACCGCAACGCCCGCAGCGCGCCCCGGACCGTCCCCGGCTGGTACGTCGACGTGCCGACGAACACCGTGGTCGTCCTGGGTCGGGACGTCGCCGCCGCGCAAGCGTTTGCCCGCGCCAGCGGCCTGGACGACGCCGACGTGCGCGTCGAGGCGTCCACCGAGGACCCGCGCCCGCTGATCGACGTGATCGGCGGCAACGCCTACTACATCGGCAGCGGCTCGCGGTGCTCGGTCGGATTCCCCGTCGAGGGCGGGTTCGTCACCGCCGGGCACTGCGGCACCACGGGCGCGACCACCACCCAGCCCAGCGGCACGTTCGCCGGTTCCAGCTTCCCCGGCAACGACTACGCCTGGGTCCGCACGGCCGCCGGCAACACCGGCCGCGCGCTGGTCAACCGCTACCCCGGCACCGTCCCGGTCGCCGGGTCCACCGAGGCGCCGGTGGGCGCGTCGGTGTGCCGCTCCGGCTCCACCACCGGTTGGCGCTGCGGCACCATCCAGCAGAAGAACGCCTCGGTGACCTACCCCGAAGGCACGATCACCGGTCTCACCCGCACGAACGCCTGCGCCGAACCCGGCGACTCCGGCGGCTCGTGGCTGTCCGGTGACCAGGCGCAGGGCGTCACCTCCGGTGGCTCCGGGAACTGCACCTCCGGCGGGACGACCTACTTCCAGCCGGTCAACGAGATCCTCCAGGCGTACGGCCTGCGGTTGATCGTCAGTGGTGGCAACGGCCCGACGAGCACCACGTCGCCGACCACGACCTCCAACCCGGGCCAGACCACCTGGCAGCCGGGCGTCGCGTACACGGCAGGCTCCCTCGTGACGTACGACGGCGTGGGGTACCGGTGCTTGCAGGGGCACACGTCCCAACCGGGCTGGGATCCACCGTCGGCACCCGCCCTGTGGGCGCGCGCGTGAGCTAGCGGCAAGCGCACGCGCCGGGGCCCGGCTCGCACACGCGGCGAGCCGGGCCCTTTCCGCGCGCCGCCCCCGCCGGCCGATTCCCCGGACAGCGCTGTCGGCGTGGCCCGCACCCGTACCCTGAGAGGCGACGAGAAGGGGTGGTGCGGGTCGTGGAGCTGGCCGAGTCGCTGCTGGCGTGGCTGCACGGCTGGTCGGGCGTGCCCCTCTGCCCCGGCGACTGGGCGTGGACCACCACCGCGTTCGGCGCCCTGATCGGCGTGCTGCCGACGGTCGCCGCGCTGCTGTCGATCACCGTGCGGCGGGTGGTCGGCAACTCCTACGGCCCGGTCACCGGCGCGATCTTCGCGGTGCTCGGCGTGGTCGGCACGCTCGTGCTGCCGTGGATGGCGTTCTCCGCGACGTTCAAGCTGCTGCGCACCCGCGCCCTGCCGGGCATGGAGTCGCTGGACGAGGCGCCGTGCGTGGCGTTCACCCAGTACGACTACCTGGTCGGCTCCAAGTCGTTCGTCACGGCGATCACCGGCCGGGCCGGCGTCGTGGACGTCGTGGCGGCCGGTGCGACGGCGCTGCTCGCGCTGCTGTGCCTGCTGTTCGTGATGCTCCAGGCGGGCTCGGCGTTCCGGCTCGGCCCGAACTGGCCGCGCCGGGTGTTCTGGCCGCCGTTCCTGGTCCTGCTGCTGTCGACGTCGGCGCTGCCGGTCGCGCTGGTGGGCCACCTGCTGCTCGGTTTCTTCCCGATCTCGTTGCTCGGCTCCCTCGTCGTGCGGGTTTTCGGGTTGACTACCGCCATGCTGAACCGCCCCGGTCGCGATCGCGGGAACCCGAGCCCGCAGCCCGCGGTGTCCAGAACGCCGCCGCCACCCCACAGCCAGAACACCCCGCACATCCAGAACGCCTCCCACGGCCAGAACACCCCGCACGGCCAGAACACCCCGCATGGCCAGAACCCACCGCAGCACAGCCAGAGCAACCCGCCGCCCTACACGCCGCCCCCGCAGCACCAGCCGGTCCGCAAGCCGCCGCCCTACCAGCCGGCGCAGATCCCGCCGTACCAGCCGGTCCCGCCCTACCGGCCGACGCCGCCGACCCGGCACTACCCGCCGACGCGGGTCGCCGACGTGCCCGTGGAGCCGCCGCGGCCGACCAGGGTCGAGCAGCCCGCGCCGCTGGCCGACACGCCCGGCCCGCTGCCGTTCGGCCCGCACAGCGGCGGTCACAGCGGCGGGCACAGCGGTCCCGCGCCCGCGCCGGACTCCGGCAAGGTGTGGAACCCGGCCGGCGGCCGGTTCCGGCGCATCCGCCAGCTCGGCCGCGGCGGTTTCGGCACGGTCTGGCTGGCCGTGGACGAGCAGCTGGCCCGCACGGTGGCCGTGAAGCTCGCCCACGCGCCCGACAACGACACCGAGCAGCGCATGCTCCGCGAAGCGCGCGCCCTGGCCGCCGTGCGGCACCCGAACTGCGTGCGCGTGTTCGACATCGTGCAGGACCCGGACGGCCTGGCCATCGTCATGGAGTACATCGACGGGCAGCCGCTGTCCGACGTCGTGCTCACCACCGGCGTGCTCGCCGACACGCTGGCCGCCCGGCTCTGGGTGAACATGGCGGACGCGCTGGCCGCCGCGCACGAGCAGGGCGTGCTGCACCGGGACGTGAAGCCGTCCAACGTCATCGTGGACTCCCACGGCACCGCCCACCTGATCGACTTCGGCATCGCCCGGTCGAAGGGGGACAGCACGCTCACCGCCACCGGGATGATGGTCGGCACGCCCGACTTCCTCGCCCCGGAGACGGCCCGCGGCGAACCGGCGAGCCCCGCGTCGGACGCCTGGCAGCTCGCCGCCACGGTCAGCTACGCGCTCACCGGCCAGCCGCCGCGCGGGTCGCGGGAGAACCCGATCTCGTCGCTGATGGCCGCCGCGCAGGGCGAGCCGTGCGTGAAGCTGCCCCAGCGCAGCGCCCACACCCGGCTGCTCACCGAGGCGCTGGACTCCGACCCGGGCCGCCGCCCGTCGCTGGGCGCGATCCGCGCCGAGCTGGGCACGTGGCTGACGCAGGCCGGCCTGAGCAAGGAGGGCCCGGTCACCCGGATGATCGACCGGCCGGAGCCGCCGACCAGGCCCGCGCGCTGACCAGGGCCGCCACCCCGACCACGAGCGGAACGGCCGGCGGCCCGCCGGAGGACGCCGGCACCGGGGCGGGCGGCACCGGCGCGCCCTCGTGCGCCGCGTCCTCGTGCACCGCGCCCACGTGCACCCCGGCGAGCCTCACGCGAACAGCGGCAGCTCGCGGGTCAGCCGGGTGACCTCGGCGCGCGGCCCGAACAGGGCGACGGCCACGAAGTCCGGGTCCTCCGCCCGGGAGAGGGCTTCGAGGTACTCCGGGTAGGCGCGGGAGCGGCGGGCGACCTCGGTGAAGCCGATCTTCAGCACGCGGTCGGCGCGGTGCAGGGCCTTCAGCCGCTCGGCGGGCGCGGTCAGCACCGGCACGGGGTGGGTGTTCAGGCCGAGGTGGACCGTGCCGTCGGCGTCCCGCGCGTCCTCGCCGAGCAGGTCGGGCAGGCGTGCGCCGAGGGTGAGGCCGAGGACGGCGGCGGCGTTGGCGGCGAAGTTCGCCGGCAGGTCGTCACGCAGGACGAGGGCGAGTTTGGTGGGCAGCACGTCGAGTCCGTTCGTTCGGTGGGATGCGCACAGACTCGTCCACCTGAACGGTTCGATCCAGAGCCGCCGAACTTCGTTCGGCGGGTTGCGGCATGATCGGGACGTGGACGAACTTGATTCGGCGATCATCCGGAATCTGCAGCTGGATGCGCGGCTGACCAACCGGGAGCTGGCGCGCAGGCTCGGCGTCGCGCCGTCGACGTGCCTGGAACGCGTGCGCGCGCTGCGGGAGCGCGGGGTGATCAAGGGCTACCACGCGGACGTGGACCTGGCCGCGCTCAACCGCCCCGTGCAGGCGTTCGTCGCCGCCCGCCTGCGCCCGATGAGCCGGGCGGTGATCGACAGCTTCAAGGCGGCGATCGGCGCGCTCCCCGAGGTCACCGCGATGTACGTGGTGGCGGGCGACGACGACTTCCTCATCCACCTGGCCGTGCCCGACCTGGAACACCTGCACGCGTTCCTCATCGACCGGCTCAGCGAGCGGCGCGAGGTCATCAGCTTCCGCAGCTCGGTGATCTACGAGGGCATCCGCAACCCCGTGCTCACCGAGCTGCCGCGCTGACCCGCCGGCTCAGTTCCAGGACGGGAGCCACTTCTGGGCGTCCCAGATCTCGGGGGTGATCGGTATGCCGTTGAGGATGGGCCACAACCACACGAAGTTCGCCACGACCAGGCCCACGTACAGCGCCACGGCGAGCAGGCCGGTGCCCCGGCGCTCCCTGCCGTCGGTCCGCTTGCCCAGCACGTCGCCCAGCGCCAGCGCGATCCCCAGCACCAGGAACGGGGCCATCGGCATCGCGTAGAAGTAGTACATCTGCCGGTCGACGTTGATGAACCACGGCAGGAAGCCGGCGCCGTAGCCGACCAGCACCGCCGCGTACCGCCAGTCCAGCCGGGCGATCGACTGCCACATCGCCCACGCCAGCATCGGGAACGCCAGCCACCACAGGGCGGGCGTGCCGATCAGCATGATGGCGCCGACGCAGCTCGGGCCGCCGCAGCCCTGCACCGAGCCCTCGAAGTAGTAGAGCATCGGCCGCAGGCCCATCGGCCACGTCCAGGGCTTCGACTCCCACGGGTGCCGGTTGGTGTCCGAGGTGACCAGCTTGGTGTGGAAGTCCAGCACGTTGCCGCTGTAGTACCACAGCGCCCGCAGGGGGGCGGGCACCCAGCCGTCCTCCGGGATCTTCACGCCCGCGACGTGCCGGTCGATGGCCGTCTCCGACCCGAACCACGCCCACCACGTCGCCAGGTACGCCAGCAGCGGGACCACCAGCAGCGCGAGCAGCGACGGCAGCAGGTCCTTGGCGAACGACCCGAGCCACGGCCGCTCCACCCCCGCCGAGCGCCGCGCCAGCGCGCTCCACAGCACCGACAGCACGCCGAAGAACGCGATGTACCAGACCCCGGACCACTTCACGCCGCACGCCAGGCCGAGCGCGACCCCGCCCGCGAACCGCCACCAGCGGAAACCGAGCCAGGGGCCGAACGGCGACCGGGTCACCCAGCCCTCGCGCACCGCCACCGCCAGCCGGGACCGCACCTGGTCGCGGTCGACCACCAGGCAGGCGAACGCGACCACCACGAAGAAGGTCAGGAACGAGTCGAGCATGCCCATGCGCGACTGCACGTGGCTCAGGCCGTCCGCGATCAGCAGCACGCCCGCGATCGCGCCGATCAGGTCCGACCGCGTCATCCGCCGGGCGATGCGCACCACCAGCAGGATGGTCAGCGTGCCCACGGCGGCCGACGCGAACCGCCAGCCCACGGCGTCGTAGCCGAACAGCCACTCGCCGATCGCGATGAGCTGCTTGCCCAGCGGCGGGTGCACGATCAGCTCGTAGCCGGGGTTGTCCTCGTACCCGCCGTTGCGCAGCACCTGCGCCGCCTGCGGCACGTAGTGCTTCTCGTCGAACAGCGGGGTGCCCTTGTCGGTCGGGAACCCGAGGTTCCAGAACCGGACCGCGCCGCCGATCAGCGCCACGGTCAACGTGACCAGCCAGCCCCGCAGGGCGTCGCTCATCGGGCCGGGTTCGAGCAGGCGTGCCCGCTTTTCGCGGTCGTTGCCCGGTGGCGGGCTCGTCGGCGGTACCTCGCCGGCTGCGACCACGTCGTCTGCGGACTGCGGTGCGATCAGGCTCACGCGCCCGATCGTAGGGTGAGAGGCGTGAGACCTGTATCTGGATCAGGCCGTTTGGTGCTGGCGGCTACTCCGCTCGGCGACGTCCGGGACGCCTCGCCGCGCCTGGTCGAGGCGCTGGCCGAGGCCGACGTGGTCGCCGCCGAGGACACCAGGCGGCTCCGCTCGCTCGCCGCGGCGCTGGACGTCACCCCGTCGGGGCGGGTGGTCAGCTTCTACGACCAGGTCGAGACGGCCCGGTTGCCCGGGCTGCTGGACGCGCTGCGCGACGGGCGGACCGTGCTGCTGGTGACCGACGCCGGCATGCCCAGCGTGTCCGACCCCGGCTACCGGCTCGTGGCGGCGTGCGTGGCGGAGGACCTGCGGGTGACGTGCCTGCCCGGCCCGTCCGCGGTGACCACCGCGCTGGCCGTGTCGGGCCTGCCCTCGGACCGCTTCTGCTTCGACGGCTTCCCGCCGCGCAAGCAGGGTGAGCGGCGGCGGTGGTTCGCCGCGCTGCTGGACGAGCCCCGGACCTGCGTCTTCTTCGAATCACCCCATCGGCTGGCGGACACCCTCGCCGACGCCGCGCACGTGCTCGGCCCGGACCGCCGGGCCGCCGTGTGCCGGGAGCTGACGAAGACCTACGAGGAGGTCCGGCGGGGCGGCCTGGGCGAGCTGGCCGAGTGGGCTGCCGAGGGCGTGCGCGGCGAGATCACGGTCGTGCTGGCGCCCGCCGAGGCCCGCGAGGCCCCGCCGATGGAGGCGCTGGTCGCGGAGGTGCGGCAGCGCGTGGCCGACGGGGAGCGGCTGAAGACGGCGGCGGCCGAGGTCGCGGAGGCCGCGGGGGTGAGCAAGAAGGCCCTGTACGACGCCGCGATCAGCCAGGGCTAGCTGTACTGCCCTGGGAGGTTGTGGACGTCCCACGCGACACGTAGTCGGATGATGTTGGAATGAGGGAGGGCCTCCGGGTTCGGTGTGGATTGCGACGTCTACACCAAGCCCACGGAGGCCCTCGTGACCCACGCTAACGCACCGCTGACTCCGGCGGGCAGGCTGCGCCTGGCCCGATGTGTCGTGGACGAGGGCTGGCCGCTGCGGCGGGCGGCCGAGCGGTTCCAGGTCTCCTCGACCACCGCGGCCCGCTGGGCCTCCCGCTACCGCGAGTTGGGCGAGGCGGGCATGGCCGACCGCTCGAGCCGACCCCGCCACAGCCCCGGGCGCCTGCCCACCCGCCGCGAACGGCGGATCGTGAAAGTGCGCCTGGCCCGGCGGTGGGGGCCGGCCCGTATCGCCTACCTGCTAGGCCTGAACCCCTCCACGGTGCACCGGGTGCTGCGCCGTTTCGGCCTGGCCCGGCTGGTCCACCTGGACCGGGCCACCGCCGCGCCGGTGCGCCGCTACGAGCACGCCGCACCGGGCGACCTGGTGCATGTCGACATCAAGAAGCTGGGCAACATCCCCGACGG
>NZ_JBITXT010000012.1:0-244349 GCF_044544865.1 Actinosynnema sp. NPDC053489
ACCACGACCACGTTGTCGTTGCGGTCGCGCATCAACTCCAGCTCGTACTCCTTCCAGCCGAGCACGCTCTCCTCGACCAGCACCTCCGTCACCGGGGACTCCGCCAGACCACTGGCCGCCAGCCGCTCCAGCTCCTCCGGCGTGTGCGCCATGCCCGACCCCAGACCGCCCATCGTGAACGACGGCCGGATGACGACGGGCAGGCCCAGCTCGGCCACGGTCGCGCGGACGTCGTCCATGGTCTTGCAGACGGCGCTGCGGGGCACGTCCGCGCCGATCCGGCGCACGAGGTCCTTGAAGATCTGCCGGTCCTCGCCGCGCTGGATGGCGTCGATGTCCGCGCCGATCAGCTCGACGTCGTACTTCTCCAGCACCCCGCGCTCGTGCAGCGCGATGGCGGTGTTCAACGCCGTCTGACCGCCCAGCGTCGCCAGGATCGCGTCCGGCCGCTCCGCCGCGATCACCTTCTCCACGAACTCCGGCGTGATCGGCTCGACGTAGGTCGCGTCCGCGAACTCCGGGTCCGTCATGATCGTCGCCGGGTTCGAGTTCACCAGCGACACCCGCAGGCCCTCCGCCCGCAGCACCCGGCACGCCTGCGTGCCCGAGTAGTCGAACTCGCACGCCTGACCGATGACGATCGGGCCGGAGCCGATGACCAGCACGTGCTTGAGATCAGTCCTCTTCGGCATCAGCGACCCTCGCCCATCATCGTCACGAACTCGTCGAACAGCGGTGCGGCGTCGTGCGGACCCGCCGCCGCCTCGGGGTGGTACTGCACGCTGAAAGCGGGCACGTCCAACGCGCGCACACCCTCCACCGTGCCGTCGTTGGGGCAGTAGTGGCTCAACAACACCCGACCGAAATCGGAGGTGAACTCCTCGCCCGGCTCACCCTCCAGGGCGAACCCGTGGTTCTGCGACGTGATCGCCACCCGACCCGTCGACACGTCGATCACCGGGATGTTGATCCCCCGATGCCCGTAACGCAGCTTGAACGTGTCCCGACCCAACGCCCGACCCAGGATCTGGTTGCCGAAGCAGATGCCGAACAACGGGACCCGCCGGTCCAGCACACCCCTCGTCAGCTCCACCGCGTGCGCCTGCGTCGCCGGGTCACCCGGCCCGTTGGACAGGAACACCCCGTCGGGCTTGACCGCCAGCAGGTCCTCCACGCTGGAGGTCAGCGGCAGCACGTGCACCTCGATACCCCGCGCCGCCATCATCCGGGGCGTGTTCGACTTGATCCCCAAATCCAACGCCGCCACGGTGAAACGCCGCTCACCGACGGCCTCCACCACGTAGGGCTCGGGCGTCGTGACGTCACCGGCCAGGTCCGCGCCCTTCATCGCCGGAGCGCTGCGCACCCGCTCCAGCATCTCCTCGACCCCGCCCAGCTCGTCACCGGAGAACACGCCGGCCCGCATCGCGCCCTGCTCGCGCAGGTGGCGGGTCAGCATCCGGGTGTCGATGCCGGAGATGCCGACGATGCCCTGCCGGACCAGCTCCTCGTCCAGGCCGCGCCGGGACCGCCAGTTCGACGGCACCCGCGCCGGGTCGCGGACCACGTAGCCGGCGACCCAGATGCGGCCGGACTCGTCGTCCTCGTCGTTCCAGCCGGTGTTGCCGATCTGCGGCGCGGTCTGCACCACGATCTGCCGGTGGTACGACGGATCGGTCAGCGTCTCCTGGTAACCGGTCATGCCGGTGGAGAACACCACCTCGCCGAGGCTCGCGCCGACGGCGCCGTACGCCTCGCCGCGGAACACGCGGCCGTCCTCCAGCACCAGTGCCGCGTTCGTCACCGAGTCGTTCATGAGCGGCCTCCCAGTGCCTGCACCCACTGCTCGTACACGTCCTTGTCGTCGCCCCGGAACCCGGTGTCGAACACCCGGTCGCCGAGGTGCCAGCGGATGACCAGGAGGCCGTCCGCGGTCATCACCTTGCCCGCGAGACCGCGGGCCGTGCGCGCGCCGTCGACCTGCGCGGTCGGGATCCACAGGGCGCTCGCGCCCGTGCGCTCCACCAGCACGCCCCGCTCGGTCAGCCTGAGGGTCGCCTCGGCGCGGTGTCCGACGTCGCCCACCGCCACCCGGTCCTGCCAGTCGTCGCCGATGGTCGTGCCGACGTACACGCCGGTCGTCTCCAGCACCGTCGCGCCGGTCTCGGCGGGCGGCGGCGGGAACGCCGGCAGGTCCGCCTGGCGGCGCTTGCGGCTCTGCCAGCCGCGCCACATGCCGTACAGGCACAGCAGGAAGATCACCAGGACGACCAGGGACAACACCACGCGTGTCATGCCGGGACCCTCCCGCCGACCGCCGTCACGCGCCCGCGCAGCAGCGTCGCCACCACCGCGCCGGGCAGCTCCATGCCCTCGTACGGCGTGTTGGCCGCGACGCTGGCGAAGTCCGCGCCGCGCACCGTCCACGTCGCGTCCGGGTCGACCAGGGTGAGGTTGGCGGGCTCGCCGACCTCGATCGGCCGGCCCTGGTCGGGCAGCCCCGCGATCGCCGCGGGCCGCTCGCTCATCACCCTCGCCACGCCGCGCCAGTCCAGCAGCCCGGTGCGGACCATGGTCTCCACCACGATCGACAGGGCCGTCTGGAGGCCGAGCATGCCGGGCCGGGCCGCGGACCACTCGCAGTCCTTGTCCTGGACGGCGTGCGGCGCGTGGTCGGTGGCCACGCAGTCGATGACGCCCTCGGCCAGCGCCCGGCGCAGCCGGTCCACGTCCGCGGCGGTGCGCAGCGGCGGGTTGACCTTGTTCACCGGGTCGTAGGTGGCCAGCCGCTCGTCGGTCAGCAGCAGGTGGTGGGGCGTGACCTCGGCGGACACCTCGGTGCCGCGCGCCTTGGCCCACCGCAGCACGTCGGCGGTGCCCGCGGTGGAGACGTGGCAGACGTGCAGCCGGGCCCCCGCGTGCAGGGCCAGCAGGCAGTCCCGCGCCACGATCGACTCCTCCGCGGCGGCGGGCCAGCCCTGCAGGCCCAGCCGGGACGCCCGCTCGCCCTCGTGGGCCTGCGCGCCCACGGTCAGCCGGGGCTCCTCGGCGTGCTGGGCGACGACCACGTCCAGCGCCTTGCTGTACTCCAGCGCGCGCCGCATGATCAGCGGGTCGTGCACGCAGTGGCCGTCGTCGGAGAACACGCGCACCCCGGCCTTGGCCATGGTGCCCAGCTCGGCGAGCTTCACGCCCTCCAGGCCCACGGTGACCGCGCCGACCGGGTGCACGTCGACCAGGCCGACCTCGCGGCCGCGCCGGGCGACGTGCTGGACGACCACCTCGTTGTCGGCGACCGGGTTGGTGTTGGCCATGGCGAACACCGCCGTGTAGCCGCCCAGCGCGGCGGCGGCCGAGCCGGTGGCGATGGTCTCGGTGTCCTCGCGGCCGGGTTCGCGCAGGTGGGTGTGCAGGTCGACGAAACCGGGCAGCAGCACCGCGCCGCCGCCGTCGACCACGTCCGCGTCGTCGTCCGCCGCGGGTCCGATCGCGGCGATCACGCCGTCGCGGATCAGCACGTCGGTCGGGTCGCCCTCGCCGTACGGTCGTACTCCCTTGAGGATCAAGGGTTTCACGAAGTCTCCTCCTCATGGGCGAGCAGGTGGTAGAGCACGGCCATGCGCACGTGGACGCCGTTGCGCACCTGGTCGGTGATGGCGGCGCGGGGCGAGTCGGCCACCGCCGAGGCGATCTCCATGCCGCGCAGCATCGGACCGGGGTGCAGCACGACGGCGTGCTCGGGCAGCAGCCGCGACCGCCTCTCGCTCAGGCCGTAGGCGATCGAGTACTCGCGGGACGAGGGGAAGAAGCCCCCGTGCATGCGCTCGGCCTGCACCCGGAGCAGCATCACGGCGTCGAGGCCGGGCAGCTCGGCGTCCAGCTCGTGCGAGACGGTGACCGGCCAGCTCTCCACGCCGGTCGGCAGCAGGGTCGGCGGTGCGACGAGCGTCACGTCCGCGCCCAGGGCGGTGAGCAGGTGCACGTTGGACCGGGCGACCCGGCTGTGCAGCACGTCACCCACGATGGCGATCCGGCGGTCGCGCAGGTCGCCGAGCCGCTCCCGCAGGGTGGCCGCGTCGAGCAGCGCCTGGGTGGGGTGCTCGTGCATGCCGTCGCCCGCGTTGACCACGGACGTGCCCGCCTCGCGCAGCCAGCCGGCCAGCCGGTGCGCCGCGCCGGACGCCGGGTGCCGCACGATGACGCAGTCCGCGCCCGCGGCGGCCAGGGTGAGCGCGGTGTCGCGCAGCGACTCGCCCTTGCCCACGCTGGAGCCGGACGACGAGACGTTCACCACGTCCGCGCTCATCCACTTGCCCGCGATCTCGAAGCTGACCCGGGTTCGGGTCGAGTTCTCGTAGAACACGGTGACGACCGTGCGGCCGCGCAGCGTCGGGAGTTTGCGCACCTCACGGCCCTCGAGGGCCTGCTTGAGGCTCGCCGCGGTGTCGAGGATGGCGGTGGCCTGCGCCGGGTCGATGCCCTCGGTGGTGAGCAGGTGCCTCACCGCAGCACCACCCCGTCGCGCTGGTCGAACTCCTCCAGCAGCACGTGGACCTCCTCGGTGCGGGCCGTGGGCACGTTCTTGCCCACGTAGTCCGCGCGGATCGGCAGTTCGCGGTGACCCCGGTCGACCAGCACCGCCAGCTGCACCGACCGCGGGCGGCCGTGGTCGCGCAGGGCGTCGAGCGCGGCGCGGATCGTGCGGCCGGAGAACAGCACGTCGTCCACCAGGACCACGAGCTTGTCGTCCACGCCGCCGTCAGGCAGCTTCGTGGCCTCCAGCGGGCGGGTCGGCCCGCGGCGCAGGTCGTCCCGGTAGAGGGTCACGTCCAGCGTGCCGGTCTGCACCTCGACACCCGAGAACTCGGCGATCCGCAGGGCCAGCCGGCGGGCCAGCGGCGCTCCCCGGCTCGGAATCCCCATCAGGACTACTGCGGGTGCGCTGGGTGCATCAAGGGCGGTCTTCTCGATGATCTGATGGGCCATTCGGGCGACGGTGCGCGCGACGTCGCCGGCCGACAGGAGCTCGCGCTCCCCGGCCGGGTCCGTCGCGCCACGTTGACGTGGCGCCACGGTTGGACCTCCTTCCCCGCCTCGCTGGACGGGTCCTTAAAGGACGTCGGACACCCGGCTGCGCCGGGCTGACCAGCACGGTATCAGGCGCGCGCGGTCAATCTTCCGGGTGGTGTGCGTGGTCTCGCCCACCTGTCCCAACGAGATCAGCTTGACCTGGTGACCACGGAGAGCAATCATTACTCTGCGTATTGATCTAAGCCTCCCCGCGGCAGTCCCCTACCGGCTGACGGGGCGAATGAACGGAGAACCGCCACATGGGCGACTACGCCAAGGCGCTGGGGGCAAAGCTCCGCGCGATCCGCCAGCAGCAGGGCTTGTCTTTGCACGGCGTCGAGCAGAAGTCCGGCGGTCGCTGGAAGGCTGTCGTCGTCGGCTCGTACGAGCGCGGCGACCGCGCCGTCACCGTGCAGAAGCTCGCCGAGCTGGCCGACTTCTACGGCGTCCCGGTGGCCGAGCTGCTGCCGGAGGGCCGGGTCCCGTCCGGTGCGGAACCCGCCACGAAGATCGTCATCAACCTGGAACGGCTGCAGCAGCTGCCGGCGGAGAAGGTCGGGCCGCTCGCGCGGTACGCGGCCACCATCCAGAGCCAGCGCGGCGACTACAACGGCAAGGTGCTGTCCATCCGGACCGAGGACCTGCGCTCGTTGGCGATCATCTACGACATGACGCCCGGCGAGCTGACCGAGCAGCTCATCGACTGGGGCGTGCTGCCCCCCGAGGCCCGGCCGGCCAAGGAGGACTGAGCACGGCGAAGGGCCACCCGGCGGTTCGCCCGCGGGTGGCCCTCCCGATCGTTCCCCGGCGTTCGGCAGCCGTGCACCGGTGTTCGGCGACCGCACGCCGGTCCCCGGTGTGCGGCTAGAGCACGGCCCTGAGCTGGTCGGCGATGACCGCGATCCGGCCGAGCACGCCGTTGACGAACCGCGGCGAGTCGTCCGTGGACAGGCCCTTGGCCAGCTCCACCGCCTCGTCGATCGCGACCGCGTCGGGCACGTCCGCCGCCCACAGCAGCTCGTAGAGCCCGATCCGCAGCACCGCGCGGTCGACGGCCGGCATGCGCTGCAGCGTCCAGCCCTCCGCGTGCTCGGAGATCAGGTCGTCGATGCGCGCGCGGTGCGCCGTGACGCCTTCCACGAGGGTGACCGTGTAGTCGTTCACCGGCGGCACGTCGGTCGAACCGACCCGGTCCGCGAGCAGCGTCACCGGGTCGGCGCCCCGCAGGTCGGCCTCGTAGAGGACGTCGACCGCGCGTTTGCGGGCCTTGCTCCGTGCGCCCATCTCAGCCGTTCACGCGGCCGAGGTAGCGGCCGTCGCGGGTGTCGACCTTGATCTTCTCGCCGGTCGTGACGAACAGCGGCACCTGGATCTCCGCGCCCGTCTCCAGCGTGGCGGGCTTGGTGCCGCCGGTGGAGCGGTCGCCCTGCAGGCCCGGGTCGGTGTGCTGGATCACGAGCTCGACCGAGGTCGGCAGCTCGACGTAGAGCGCGACGCCCTCGTGCACGGCGACGATCGCTTCCTGGTTCTCCAGCATGTAGTTCGCCGCGTCGCCGACCGTCTCGGCCGGGATGCTGATCTGGTCGTAGGTGTCGCCGTCCATGAAGACGAAGTCGGAGCCGTCCCGGTACAGGTAGGTCATGCCCCGCTTGTCGACGGTGGCCGTCTCGACCTTCGTGCCCGCGTTGAAGGTCTTGTCCACGACCTTGCCGGACAGGACGTGCTTCAACGTGGTGCGCACGAAGGCGCCGCCCTTGCCCGGCTTCACGTGCTGGAACGCGGTGACGGTCCACAGCTGGCCGTCGAGGTTCAGCACCAGGCCGTTCTTCAGGTCGTTGGTGGTGGCCACGGTGGTGGGCTCTCCTGTTGCGTGAGGTGGAGGACGGCGTCGGCTCGGCCGACGGCTGTCGTTTCCTGGCGATCCGACTTCAGACGACCACGAGCTCCTTCGTGGTCAGGGTGAGGAGCTCCGGGGCGCCTGCGCGCACCACGAGCGTGTCCTCGATGCGGACACCACCCTTCCCGGCCAGGTACACACCGGGCTCGACGGTGACCGCCATGCCGGGCAGAAGTGTACCGTCACCCGCCTTGGACAGCGCCGGAGCCTCGTGGATCTGCAGGCCGACGCCGTGGCCGAGACCGTGCGGGAACTGCTCGCCGTACCCCGCGTCCTCGATGACGCCGCGCGCCGCCGCGTCCACGTCCGACAGCGCCGCCCCGACCGCCAGCGCGGCCCGACCGGCCGCCTGCGAGGCCGCGACCAGCTCGTACAGCTCCCGCTGCCAGTCCGCGGCCCGGCCGACGACCACGGTGCGGGTCATGTCCGAGTGGTAGCCGTCGACCAGGGCGCCGAAGTCGAGCTTCACGAAGTCGCCGTCCCGGACGACGGCGTCGGTCGGCCGGTGGTGCGGCACGGCCGAGTTCGCGCCCGTCGCCACGATCGACTCGAACGACGGGCCGGCCGCGCCGTGGTCGAGCATGCGGCCCTCCAGCTCGCGGGCGATCTCCCGCTCGGTGCGGCCCGGTCGCAGGCCGCCGTGCTCCACGAGCCCGGCCAGCGCCCGGTCGGCCGCCGCGCACGCCATGCGCAGCGCCTCGACCTCGGCGTCGTCCTTGACCAGCCGCAGCCGTTCCACCAGGTCGGCGGCGCGCACCAGTTCGGCGTCGCCCGCCGCGGCGACCAGGGCGTCCAGGCCGTCCACGGTGACGTGGCGGCTCTCGAAGCCGATCCGGCGCGCGCCCGCCCCGACCGCCCGGCCGACCAGCGCCGCGTCGCACGGCCGGTCGATGACCCGCTCCAGGTCCGGGACCTCGGCCCCGGCCTGGAGGAGGTAGCGGCCGTCGGTGCAGAAGACCGCGGTGTCGTCGGCGTCCGCGCGCACGAGCAGCGCCGCGTTCGAGCCGGTGAACCCCGTCAGGTAGCGGACGTTGAGCAGGTTCGTCACCAGCAGCGCGTCCAGCCCCCGGTCCCGGAGCGTGGCGCGCAGGGCGGCGCGGCGAGTGGAGTGCGGCATGCCCAGCAGCCTAAGGCCCGGCGGGCCACCTCAACGTGCCACTCGATCGGGTGAACAGTGCGGGGGTCGCGCGGCGGACGTGCCCCTATGACCGGCCGCCGGTCCGACCTAGGGTGGGCGGCATGCGCGCGTGGCTGGTCCGAGGCTTCTGGACGGGGTTGTTCCACGGCGGGGTGCAGACCGGCACCTCGGCGGTGGGCGTCCACAGCCCCGAGGCCGCCTCGGCCGTCCGGTACATCGCGCTCGCGCTGGTCGTCGTCATCGGCGTGCTGTGGGGTGCGCTGGACGCCTGGCGGCGGCTCGAGGGGCGCGGCATGGTGTGGTTCGCCGCGGCGCTCGTGGCCGGGCCGCTGGCCGGGCTGGTCGGCGTGCTGGGCCGGTCGCTGGTGGACCAGACGGGCCTCGAAGCGCTCGGTCCGGCGCTGACGGGGGGCGCGGCGTTCACCGCGTTGCTCGTCATGGGCGCGGCGGTGGTCGGGATGGGCGTCGGCAACGCGCTGCCCCAGCCCAAGCCCGAGGGCTCCCGCTAGCGCGCTGACCGGGAACGCGCCGGTCGACGGGCCGGAGGACCACCCTGGCGGGCGTTGCCCGGCACCGCTCTAACGGCGCAGGTCGCCCACCTCCTCGTAGGAGTCCCAGACCTCCTCGGTCACGGCGGTCGGCTTCGAGGAGTTCGCCGCGACGACCTGGGCGGCCACCTCGCCGGCGCCGAGCACCCACAGCCGGTCGGCCAGCACCAGGCCGAGCCTGCCGTCGGGCGCCCGCACGGCCTCGGCGCCCGCCGGGACCTCCGCCACGACGGGCAGGTGGTCCACCACCGGCGGGCGGCGGTCCAGCACCCGGACCGCCAGCCGGTCGGTCACCGAGCGGCGCTCGACGCGGACCACCCCGCCGTCCAGGACGAGGTCCGTGGTGTTCGCGGGCGACGGCACGGCGAAGCCGCGCAGCGCGCGCGCCGCCTCCTTCGTCGCGCAGCCGGGCACGTCGGCGAGGTCGAGGCCGTAGTGCACCAGGTCGGTGGGCGCGTTCGCCGGGCCCTGCACGGTCGCGCGCACCACGTCCACCGCGACCCGGCCGCACGGGTCCTCCGGCGACACCGGCGCGTGCCCGAGCGCGGTGCGGACCAGGCCCGGTCCCTCGCGCCACGGCCCCGGGATGTGCACCCGCGGGTGCGGCGTGGCGGTGAAGTCCTTGTTCCAGAACGTCAGCGTCGTGCCCTCCTCGGTCGAGTGGGCGATGACGAACGCCTGCAACGCGTCGACGTACATCCAGTCGGCGCTGAACGCGTCGACCACCGAGCGGGTCCTCCTGGACCGCGTGTCCGGCACCTGCTGGAAGCCCGACCTGCCCAGCGCCTGCACGCCGGAGGCGAACAGCGGGTCCCGGGAGCGCAGCACGAACTGGCCGGCGCCGTTCCACCCGGCCGCCTCGGCGGTCGTGTCGGTGAACATCAGGTAGAACCAGCCGTCCAGCCACAGCGCCGACTGCTGGCCCGCGCCGTAGACGTTGTCCCGCAGCACGTCGTGGGACGGGCCGACGATCGCCTGGCCCGCGCGCGTCCACGTGAGGCCGTCCTTGCTGGTGGCGACGCCGACGGCGCTGCCGTTGGCGTGGTCGTCGCGCTCCGCGCCGGTGTAGTAGAGGTAGTAGGTGCCGTCGACCCTGATCACCGAGGGGTCGCACGTGTGCATGGCGTCGAAGCCCGCCGTGCTGCCGGACAGCACCGGCGTCGACGGGTTGCCGTCGGGCGCGGTGAACGGGCCGTCGACGCCCGCGCTCTCGGCGTAGAGCACGTCGTCACCGCCCGGCTGGGCCGCGCCGAGCTGGCTGCACCACCACATGCGGTGCTTGCCGCCCTCCAGCAGGAGGGTCGGGGCGTAGTTGTAGGGCGCGTCCCCGCCGCCGTGCGCCACGACGCCGGCGCTCTGCCTGGCCCGGTCCGTGGCCAGCGCCACCGGCCGAGGGGGCGGTGCGACCGGGCTCTTGGCCGGGGCCGCCGCGCCGGGCGGGGCCGCGTCGCCGCTCGCCACGGGGTCGGGCACCGGTTCGGCGGCGCTCGGCGCGCAGGCCGCCGTCAGCGCCACGGCCAGCACGACACCGAGGAGCCTCGCCGCTCCCCCATCGGACCTCGACATGGCGGGGCGGATCTCCACTTCTCCCGAATGGCCGGCACCGGGAGTGCGAAGACGGGCCCGGCGCGGTTCAGTGTAGGGACCGACTCCGTCAGGTGGGTGTCAACCGGACGAGGCAACGGGTGCCACTTCGAAACCGTCCGTGTTCTCCAGATCCCGCGATGTCGTGATCCGGGCCACCCGCATGGGGGTATCGGGCGGCGAACCACGGCGACCAGTCGCGTCGGGCGCGGAGGTGGTGCCGGTGCTCGACGTGGTGCGGGTGGCCCGCCGCCACCTCGTCACAGCAGGATGCTGCCGCCCGACTTCGGCTCGGCCGCCACCGCGGAGTACGCCGCCGCGATGAGCGCCGGGTCCGGGCCCTCCAGCCGGCCGGGCTTGGCCAGGCCGTCGAGCACCACGAACCGCAGCACGCCCGAGCGGGTCTTCTTGTCCGTGCGCATGCCCTCCAGGAGCTGGCCGAGCGCGTCCGGGTCGTACCCCGTCGGCAGGCCCAGCGAGCGGAGGATCGAGCGGTGGCGGTCGGCGGTGGCGTCGTCCAGCCTGCCCGCCAGGCGCGCCAGCTCCGCGGCGAACACCAGGCCGACGCTCACGGCCGCGCCGTGCCGCCAGCGGTAGCGCTCGCGGCGCTCGATCGCGTGGGCGAGGGTGTGGCCGTAGTTGAGGATCTCCCGCAGGTCCGACTCGCGCAGGTCCGTCGACACCACGTCGGCCTTGACCTGGATCTTGCGCCGGACCAGCTCCTCGATCACCTCACCGGTCGGGTCGAGCGCGGCCCGGGGGTCGGCCTCGATCAGGTCGAGGATCACCGGGTCGGCGATGAAACCGCCCTTGACCACCTCGGCCATGCCCGCGACCAGCTCGTTGCGCGGCAGCGTCTCCAGCGTGGCCAGGTCGACCAGCACGGCGTCCGGCTCGTAGAACGTGCCGACCAGGTTCTTGCCGGCGTCGGTGTTGATGCCGGTCTTGCCGCCGACGGCGGCGTCCACCATGCCCAGCAGCGTGGTGGGCACGTGGACCAGCCGCACCCCGCGCATCCAGGTGGAGGCGACGAACCCGGCCAGGTCGGTCACCGCGCCGCCGCCCAGGCCGACCACGGCGTCCGCGCGACCGAGGCCGATGCGCCCGAACACGTCCCAGCAGTACCCGGCGACCCGCAGGTCCTTGCCGTCCTCGGCGTCGGGGACCTCGACGCGGTGCGCGTCGACCCCGGCGGCCTCCAGCTCGCCGCGGACCGCCTCGGCGGTCTCCGCCAGCGTGGGCGTGTGGACGATCGCCGCCCTGGCCGTGCCCCTCAGGGTCTCCACCAGGTCGCCGAGCAGGCCGCGGCCCACCAGCACGTCGTACGGTCGTTCCGCGGCCACGCGGATCCGCACCGGCTCGCCCATCACCACTCCCCTTCGTCGGTCACCATTCGACCACGTCCGGTCCTCACGCGTCGGGGTCGTCCCGGCGCGGACCGTGCCCGAGCACGGCGTCGACCACCTGCTCCGGGGTGAGGTCGTCGGTGGTCACCTCGATCGTGGCGACCTCCCGGTACAGCGGCAGGCGGGCGTCCAGCAGCGCCTTGAACGTCGCCCGCGGGTTGACCCCCGCCAGCAGCGGTCGGGCGCTGGACATGCCGGTGCGCCGCACGCCCTCGGCCATGCCGACGTTGAGGAAGACCACGGTGTGGCCGGCCAGCCGGTCGCGGGTGGCCGCGGACAGCACCGCGCCGCCGCCGAGCGCGAGCACGCCGTCGTGGGTCTTGAGCCCCTCGGCGACGGCCTCCTCCTCCATCGCGCGGAACGCCGGCTCGCCGTCGTCGGTGAAGACGTCGGAGATCGGCTTGCCCGCGGTGGTGACCACGTCGTCGTCGGTGTCGCGGAAGGCGACGCCGAGGCGCTCGGCGAGCAGCGTGCCGACCGTCGTCTTGCCGGCCCCGGGCGGGCCGAGGACGACGTAGCGGGGGCTCACAGGCCCTCCCAGCGGGCTTCCAGCGCCTCCAGGTAGGAGGCGACGTTGCGCCTGGTCTCGGCGATCGAGTCGCCGCCGAACTTCTCCAGCGCCGCCTCGGCGAGCACCAGCGCCACCACCGACTCCAGCACCACGCCCGCGCGGGGCACCGCGCACACGTCCGAGCGCTGGTGGATCGCCACCGCGGCCTCTCCCGTTCGGACGTCCACAGTGGACAACGCGCGGGGCACGGTCGAGATCGGCTTCATGGCGACGCGCACGCGCAGCGGCTCGCCGTTGGTGATGCCGCCCTCCAGGCCACCGGCCCGGTTGGAGCGTCGGGTGACGCCCTTGGGCCCCGTGCCGCGGTCGATCTCGTCGTGGGCCTCGCTGCCCCACCGCTCGGCGGTGGTGAAGCCGTCGCCGATCTCCACCCCCTTCATCGCCTGCACGCCCATCAGCGCGCCCGCGAGCCGCGCGTCGAGCCGTCGGTCCCAGTGCACGTGCGAGCCGAGGCCCGGCGGCAGGCCGTAGGCGATGACCTCGATCACGCCGCCGACCGTGTCACCGGCCTCCTTCACCGCCTCGACCTCGGCGACCATCGCCTCGGTGCCGCGCGCGTCGAACGCCCGGACCGGGCTCGCGTCCACGGCGGCCAGGTCGTCCGGGCCGGGCACGGGCGCGTCGGCGGGCGTCCTCGCCTTGCCGATCGACACGACGTGGCTGACGACGTCCACGCCGAAGACCTGCTTGAGGAAGTGGCGGGCGACCGTGCCGAGCGCGGTGCGCGCCGCGGTCTCCCGGGCGCTGGCGCGTTCGAGCACCGGGCGGGCCTCGTCGAAGCCGAACTTCTGCATGCCGGGCAGGTCGGCGTGGCCGGGCCTGGGCCTGGTCAGCGCCTCGTTGCGGCCGGTCGGCTTGAGCTCCGACGGGTCGACGGGGTCGGCGGACATCACCTTCTGCCACTTGGGCCACTCGGTGTTGCCGATCCGGACCGCGATCGGGCCGCCCTGGGTGAGCCCGTGGCGGACCCCGCCGAGGATCTCGACCTCGTCCGCCTCGAACCCCATGCGGGGGCTGCGGCCGAAGCCGAGCCGGCGGCGCTCCAGTTGAGCGGTCAGGTCGGCAGTGGTGACCTCGACCCCGGCGACCATGCCTTCCAGCACGGCGACGAGGGCCGGTCCATGGGACTCCCCAGCGGTGATCCAGCGCAGCACGCCGCCGATCCTTCCACAGCGCCACCACCCGCCGAACCGTCAGGTCAGCGCCCCTGCGCCGCGTCCCGCCGAGTGGACGGTCGACCCCTCCCGAGGCGACCCGCTCACCCCGCCGCCACGGCCACCAGCCACGTCGCGGCCAGCAAGCCGGGCCCGTGCGGGACGCCGCCGACCCGCCGCCGCACGCCCAGCGCCAGCGTGACCAGGCTCGCCAGGACGGCCGCCGCGGGCAGGGCCCACCACGACACCGACGCCAGCACCGCGCCCAGCGAGCCGGACAGCTTCACGTCCCCACCGCCCATCGCCCCCGGCGCGAGCACGTGGACCAGGAGGTGGAAGCCGCCGAACAGCACGCACCCCGCCAGCGCGCGCCACGGGTCCGCGCCGCACAGCCACAGCGTCACGCCGACCAGCGGGTAGGCGGGGAGCGTCACCGCGTCGGGCAGCCTGCGGTGGCGCAGGTCGACCGCCGTCAGCAGCACGCCGAGCCACCCCACGAGCAGCGGGACGGGCAGCCACGTCGGCGGCGCCAACGCCCAGGCCACGAACCACAACACCGCCGTCGCCGCGGCGCACCACAGCCAGCACACGTCCGCCCCGCGGGGCAGGCGGCGCAACAACCCGGCGCCCGCGGCGCCGGCCAGGAACCCGGAGATGACCACGGGACCAGCGTCGTCCCGCGGCTTTCCCGGGTGCAACGGGGAGTGCGGGTGAATGGACCATTCACCCGCACCCGCACCGGGAGGTCAGCGCTGCCAGGAGAACAACGCGTCGCCCGCCGCCACCGGACCGCCCGCCTGGTCCAGCAGGACCTCCGGGGCGGCGTCCAGGGCGATCACCGGGCAGATCGGCGCGAACCCCGCCGCTTCCACCTCGGCCGGGTCCCACGTCACCACGGGCTGCCCCGCGCGCACCGCCTCGCCCTTGACCACGTGCAGCGTGAAGCCCTCGCCCTTGCGCTTCACCGTGTCGATCCCGAGGTGCACCAGCACCGCCGCGCCCTCCGCGGTGGCCACGACGAACGCGTGCGGGTGCAGCGTCACCACGGTCCCGTCCACGGGCGACACCACGTCCGCCGGACCGCGCTCGGGCTCGACCGCCACGCCCGGACCCACCATGGCCTGGGCGAACACCGGGTCCGGCACCTCGGTCAGCGGCACCACGCGCCCGCTGACCGGGCTGGCCACGCGCAACGTCACAGCAGGTCCTCGATGTCGCTGGCGATCGTGTCGGCCTCGGGGCCCACGACCACCTGCACGACGTTGCCCGAGCGCATCACGCCGTGCGCGCCCAGTCCCTTCAACGCCTTCTCGTCCACCAGGGAACCGTCCTCCAGCTCACAGCGCAGGCGCGTGATGCACGGTTCGATCTCCACGATGTTGTCCGCGCCGCCGAGCGCCGCGAGGATCCGCTCCGCCTTGTCGTCCGCCACTTCAAGTCCTCTCTCGACACCTGGCCCGAGGGTGCCACCGCTCGGGCACGGTCCCGTAACGGCGGTTGACACCCGGTTGGGGCGCGGAGCATCCTCCCCGCACCAACTGGTCTAGACCGGAAAGTACCAATCCGGGTGTGACCGCGCGAGCACCGGGGAGGTGTCATGAGCCGCTACGAGATCGTCGACGGGCCGAAGCCCAAGCACGCCCAGCTCCGCGACATCCTGCGGCGCATGGCCGAGCAGGAACTCCCGCCCGGCTCGGCGATCCCGTCCGAACGCGACCTCGCCCGGCAGTACGGTGTGTCCCGCATCACAGTGCGGGCGGCCGTGGGCCAGCTCGTCGCCGAGGGGCTGCTCACCAGGGCGACGGGCCGGGGCACCTTCACCGCCCGGCGGCGCATGGACGTCCAGCTGTACCTGGAGTCCTTCACCGACGACATGCGCCGGCGCGGCCTCACCCCCGCGACCGAGGTGCTGACCTGCGCCGAGGAGCTCCCGCCGCTCGAGGCGGCCGCCGCGCTCGGCCTGCCGCCGCGCGAACCGGCGTGCCGGCTCGTCCGCGTGCGCCTGGCCGACGGCGTGCCGCTGGCCGTCGAACGCGGCTGGTACAACCCGCGGGTCGTGCCCGACCTCGACCGGCACGACCTCACCACCTCGCTCTACACCCTCCTCGCCGACACCTACGGGGTGCAGCTCGACCACGCGGGCCAGACCGTGTGGGCCGAGGGCGCCGACACCGACACCGCGAAGCTGCTGCGCGTCCGCCCCGGCAGCTCGCTGCTGGTCTTCCGGCGGGTCTCCAGCTCACGAGGCAGGCCCGTCGAGGACATGACGTCCTGGTACCGGGGCGATCTCTACCAGGTGACCATGCAATTGGACCGGACCGTCCCGGAATCCGGCCCGCACCACTCCGCCAAGGGAGGTACCCCATGAGCGCCAGCGCCCCACAGGCGACCGGCGGTCGTGAGATCAAGGGCCTGGCCGGGCTCCAGCGCTTCGGTCGCAGCCTCATGCTGCCGATCGCCGTGCTGCCCGCCGCAGCCCTTCTGCTGCGACTCGGCCAAGACGACATGCTGGGCAAGGACGGCCTGGGCTGGAACCAGGTCGCCGCGGTCATCGGCAACGCGGGCGACGCGCTGTTCGCCAACCTGCCCCTGCTGTTCGCGGTCGGCATCGCCGTCGGTTTCGCCCGGCGCGGCGACGGTTCCACGGGCCTGGCCGCGGTCGTCGGCTACGTGGTGCTGCAGGGCGTGTTCAAGGCGATGTCGCCGCTGGTGCTCGACCAGCCGGAGGACCCGACCGCCAAGGCCAACCTGATCGACTACCGGGTGCTCGGCGGCATCGTCGTCGGTCTGATCACGGCCGTGCTGTGGCAGAGGTACCACCGCATCAAGCTGCCGCCGTACCTGGCGTTCTTCGGCGGTCGGCGGTTCGTGCCGATCCTGGTGGCGGGCGTGATCGTGGTCGTCGGCGTGCTGATGGGCCTGGTGTACCCGGTGTTCGCGGCGGGGCTGAAGCACGTCGGCGAGGCGATCACCGGCAGCACGATCATCGGCGCGGGCCTGTACGGCGTGGTCAACCGGCTGCTGATCCCGCTGGGCCTGCACCACATCGTCAACAACGTGCTGTGGTTCCAGTTCGGCGAGTTCGACGGCAAGACCGGCGACATCCCGCGGTTCCTGGCGGGCGACCCGAGCGCGGGCACGTTCCAGACCGGCTTCTTCCCGATCTTCATGTTCGCCCTGCCGGCGGCGGCGCTGGCCATCGTGCACACGGCCCGGCCGGCGCAGCGCAAGGTCATCGCGGGCATCATGGGCTCGGCGGCGCTGACCGCGTTCATCACGGGTGTGACCGAACCGCTGGAGTTCGCGTTCATGTTCGTGGCGTGGCCGCTGTACGTGATCCACGCGGTGCTCACCGGCACGTCGCTGGCGATCAGCAACGCGCTGGGCATCCACGACGGGTTCGGCTTCTCCGCCGGCGCCATCGACTACCTGCTCAACTTCAGCATCGCGACCAAGCCCCTGCTGATCCTGGTGCTGGGCGTGATCTACGCGGCCATCTACTACTTCCTGTTCCGCTTCGTCATCACCAAGTGGAACCTGAGGACGCCGGGCCGTGCCGAGGACGAGGACCCGGAGGCCGACCAGAGCGTGGTCGACGAGGAGCGGACCGCCAGGACCGCGCGGTCGGCCCGGCGCGACGAGGAAGGCCGCCCGGACGCCACCGCGTCCTGACGGCGAGTCGACGGAACGAGAGGACGGGTCATGCCTGAGCGACGGGTCACCGTGGCCAGCAAGGTCGGACTGCACGCGCGCCCCGCGGCGCTGCTGGCGAAGGCGGCGGCCGGGCAACCGGTGAAGGTCACCATCCGCAAGGACGACGGCCAACCGGTCGAGGCGGCGAGCGTGCTGGGTCTGATGACGCTCGGCGCGATGCACGGGGACGAGGTCGTCCTGGCCGCGGACGGCGACGGCGCGGACGCCGCGCTGGACGCCATCGCGGAGATCATCGGCACCGACCTCGACGAGGGCTGATCCCCCTTCGCACGCCACCGGGCCCTGCTCGCACCCTCGCGAGCAGGGCCCGGTGGCGTGCGCGAGTGTTGAACTCGGGGGTCCTGGACGTAGGACTCACGAAGCCCGAACGTAGGACTCACGAGACCTGGACGTAGGACTCACGAGACCTGAGGGGACGACACACGGGTCAGAGCGGGAGGGGGAGGAGGTTGCCGGTGGCGGTGCGGAGGGCGGCGCGCATCGCCTCGCGCGGTGCCGGCCGGCCCGTGAACTGCTCCGACTGGCCGAACGCCTGGTGCAGCAGCATGTCCAGGCCGGTGGCCAGGGTGCGGCCCCGCTCGGCCACCGCCCGCGCCAGCGGCGTCGGCCACGGGTGGTAGACGACGTCCAGCACGCACGGCGCCTCGGCCAGCTCGGCGGCGATCGGCCCGGTCGCCTCCGGCGGCACGGTGCTCACCAGCACGTCCGACGCCGAGGCCAGGGCCGCGAAGTCGGCCGCGTCCCACGTCACCACGTCCAGCGCCAGGCCCAGGCGGGACGCGCACGACTCCGCCTCCGCCGCCCGGCTCGCCGAGCGGACCACCAGCGACACCGCCCGGACGCCCGCCGAGGCCAGCGCGACCAGGGCGGCCGTGGCCGTGCCACCCGCCCCGAGCAGCACTGCGCGCGAGCCCGACGTGAAGCCGCACGCGGCGCGCAACGCGCCCAGCACCCCGTCCACGTCGGTGTTGTCCGCGCGCCACCCGCCCTCGACGGGCACCAGCGTGTTCGCCGCACCGACCCGCACGGCCCGGGGTGTCGCGACCGTCGCCGCGGCCAGCGCCGCCCGCTTGCCCGGCATGGTCACCGACAGGCCCGCCCACGACGGGTCCAGGCCCGCGACCAGCGGCGCGACCCCGTCGGCCGCGCACTCCACCCGCGTGTACTCCCAGTCCGACAGGCCCAGCGCCGCGAACGCCGCGTTGTGCAGCACCGGCGACAACGAGTGGGCCACCGGCGAGCCGATGACCGCCGCACGACGACCCACGGTCAGAAGACGCCTTCCGCGCGTGCCTTGTCCGACACGGCCAGGTGCTCCTCGTAGGTGTTCGTGAAGCACGTCGTGCCGTCCTTCTGGCACTTCACGAAGTACATCCACTGCCCGTCCTCGGGCGTGATGGCCGCCGTGACCGCCTCGCGGCCGGGCGAGCCGATCGGCGTCGGCGGCAGCCCCTGCACCTGGTAGGTGTTGTAGGGCCCGGACGCCGCGCGGTCCTCGTCGCTGGTGGTGATGATCGGCCGGTCGAGCTTGTAGTTGACCGTGGAGTCCAGCTCCAGCCGCTGCGGCTTGGCGAGCCGGCTGTAGATCACCCGGGAGATCTTGCCGAAGTCCTTGGTCAGGCCCTCCTTCTCGATCAGGGAGGCGATGACCAGCACCTCGTAGGGCCGGAACCCGGTCTTGCCGGCGCTCGCGGGGATGCCGTAGCCCTGCAACCGGCCCATCGACGTGGTGATGACGCTCTTGAGCAGCTCGGTGGCGTCCGCGCCCGGCTTGAGGTGGTACAGGCCGGGGACGATGAGCCCTTCCAGCCGGTTCGCCTTCGGCGCGGCCGCGACGTCGGGCCGCGCCCAGTCGGGGATGCCGAGCGCGGCCGGGTCGGCGTTGTCCGCCGCGTCACGCAGCTGCTGGGGCGTCACGCACTGCTTCGCGCCGCCCATCTCCACGCACGACGCCTCGGACAGCCGCGCCAGGATGCCGGGGGTCACCTTGCCGTCCGGCCCGGTGATGTCGTGCAGCACGTAGCCGCCCTTGACCTCCAGCGGCACGACCTTCGACGCCGGGTCGACCATCCGCGCCACCGCGGACTCGCCGGACATCTTCGTCTTCATCAGGTAGAACCCGGGCTGGATGGCGGTGACCCGCGCGTCGCCCGCGCCCGCCTCGGTGAACGCCCGCGAGCTGGCCACCACGCCCTGCTCCTTCAGCGTGGTCGCGATGGTGGTGACCAGGTCGCCGTCCTTGACCTCGACCACCACGTCGCTCTCGCCCGAGCCGGTGAAGTCGTCGTACGAGCCGATGCCGCTCAACGTGCGGTACCCGTAGTACGCGCCGACACCACCGCCGGTGAGCACCAGCGCCACGACGACCCACAGGATCGTCCGCTTCTTCCGGCGCCGGGCGCGGCGGGCCGCGGCGTCGCCCTTGCCGCGTGCCGCCCGCTCGTCGCGGGTGTCGGGATCGGTGAACAACCCGAGGTCGTCGTTCACGAGCCGTCCTTAGCTCCGGGGGCCCGCTCCGCAGCGGATCGAGCCACTTGTCGCGCCCGTGCGTCGAGCCAGGATTGCAGGATCTCGACCGCGGCGGCCTGGTCGACCACGGCGCGCTGCTTCTTGCCGCGCACCCCCCGCTCGGAGAGCACCCGACTCGCCGTGACGGTGGTCAACCGCTCGTCGGTGAGCCGCACCGGGACCGGTGCGACGCGCTCGGCCAACGCCGCAGCGTACGCCGCCGCCGTCTCCGCCGCCGGCCCGTGCCTGCCCGCCAGGGTGCGGGGCAGGCCG
This sequence comes from Actinosynnema sp. NPDC053489, assembly GCF_044544865.1. Taxonomy (NCBI): domain Bacteria; kingdom Bacillati; phylum Actinomycetota; class Actinomycetes; order Pseudonocardiales; family Pseudonocardiaceae; genus Actinosynnema; species Actinosynnema sp. NPDC053489. The sequence continues at coordinate 19,864 of NZ_JBITXT010000012.1, forward strand.
ACCACGACCTCGACCACGTCGTGCTCGGCCACCAGCCCGGCCAGGTCCCGCAGGTCCCGGTCGGTCTTCACGTCACGGGCCAGGGTAACCAGCGGCGTCGCCAGGAACGCACCCGGATCGCTCAGCGCCACCCCGACGCGCACCGCGCCGACGTCGACGCCCAGCCTCCGACCGAGGCCGGGGTCGTCGACGCCGGGGCGGTCAGCGCTGCTCAAGGGCGCGGTCCACCTCGGTGCGCAGGGCGGTGATGGCGTCCTCGACACCGGCCGGGTTCGTGCCGCCGCCCTGGGCGAGGTCCGGCTTGCCGCCGCCGCGGCCACCGACGGCCGGGGCGAAGGCGGGCACCAGCTTGCCGGCGGCCAGGCCCAGGTCGCGGGCGGCGGGCGTGGTGGCCACCACGAAGCTCACCTTGTCGCCGTCCGGGGCGAACAGGCCGACCACGCCGGGCTTGGCGCCGAGCCGGTTGCGCACCTCGCCGGCGATGGTCCGCACGTCGGCGCCCGACGTGCCCTCCGGCAGCCGCAGCGCCACCAGGGACACCCCGCGCACGTCCAGGGCCTGCTCGGCCAGCGAACCGGCGTTGGCGACGAGCTGGGCGGCCTTGACCTTCTCCAGCTCCTTCTCGGCCGCCCGCAGCCGCTCCACCAGGGCCTCGACCCGGGCGGGCACCTCGGCGTCGGGCACCTTGAGCAGGGCGGCGACGCCCTGCACCAGGGCCCGCTCCTGGGCCAGGTACTTGAAGGCCTCGATGCCGACGTAGGCCTCGAGCCGGCGCACGCCGGAGCCGACGGACGACTCGCCGATCACGGTGATCGGGCCGATCTGGGACGAGTGCTCGACGTGCGTGCCACCGCACAGCTCGCGCGACCACGGCCCGCCGATCTCGACCACGCGCACGGTCTCGTCGTAGGTCTCGCCGAACAGGGCCACCGCGCCCATCTCCTGGGCGCCGCCCATGTCGGTGTAGACCACGCGCACCGGCAGGTCCTTGCGGACGGCGAGGTTGGAGACCTCCTCGATCTCGCTGCGCGTCTCGTCGGACAGGCCGCCGGTCCAGGCGAAGTCCAGCCGCAGGTAGCCCGGCTTGTTGTACGAGCCGCTCTGCAGGGCCGACGGGCCGAGCACCTGCCGCAGGGCGGCGTGCACGACGTGCGTGCCGGAGTGGCCCTGGCGGGCGCCGACGCGCCACTCCGGGTCGACCCTGGCCTCGACCTGCTCGCCCTCGACGACCTCGCCGCTGAGCACGCGCACCTGGTGCACCCACAGCTTGCGGGCCACCTTCTGGACGTCCACGACCTCCAGCTCGGCGTTGGCCGTGACGATCGTGCCGGCGTCGCTCTCCTGGCCGCCGGACTCGGCGTACAGCGGGGTGCGGTCGAGCACGACCTCCACGATCTCGCCCTCGCGGGCGGACTTCACGCGCCTGCCGCCGCTGACGATGCCGCGCAGCGTGGCCTCGCTGGCCAGCTCGGTGTAGCCGGTGAACTCGGTGGCGCCCAGCTCCAGCAGCTCGCGGTACACGGTCTGGTCGCCGTGGCCGGTCTTCTTGCCGGCGGCGTCGGCCTTGGCGCGGGCGCGCTGCTCGGCCATCAGCTTGCGGAACCCGTCCTCGTCCACGGACAGGCCGGCCTCGGCGGCCATCTCCAGGGTGAGGTCGAGCGGGAAGCCGTAGGTGTCGTGCAGCTGGAAGGCCTTGTCGCCGGGCAGGGTGGCGCGGCCCTCGGCCTTGACCTGCTGCGCGGCCGTCTCGAAGATCCGCGATCCGGCGTCCAGCGTGCGCAGGAAGGTCTCCTCCTCGGCCTTGAGCACCTGCTCGATCCGGGCGAAGCCGGTGACGAGGTCGGGGTAGGCCGGGCCCATGGCGTCGCGGACGACCTCGGCGAACTTCACCAGCACCGGCTCGGTCACGCCGAGCAGGCGGGCCGAGCGGACGATGCGGCGCAGCAGCCGGCGCAGCACGTAGCCGCGGGCCTCGTTGCCGGGGGTGACGCCGTCGCCGACGATCAGCACGCCGCTGCGGGCGTGGTCGGCGATGACCCGGAACCGGACGTCGTCCACGGGGTTGTCGCCGTACTTGCGGCCGGACAGCTCCTCGGCCTTGGCGATGACCGGGCGCACCAGGTCGGTCTCGTAGACGTTGTCGACGCCCTGGAGCAGGAAGGCGACGCGCTCGACGCCCATGCCGGTGTCGATGTTCTTGTTCGGCAGCGAGCCGATGGGCCGGTGGCCGAGCTTGGGGCTCAGCTCGCCGCGCTCGTCCTGCATGAAGACGAGGTTCCAGATCTCCAGGTACCGGTCCTCGTCCACGACCGGGCCGCCGTCCTCGCCGTAGGCGGGCCCGCGGTCGTAGTAGATCTCCGAGCAGGGGCCGCCGGGGCCGGGCACGCCCATGTCCCAGTAGTTGTCCTTGCCGTCACGGCGCTGGATGCGCTCCTGGGGCAGGCCGGCGACCTTCTGCCACAGCTCGATGGCCTCGTCGTCGTCCTGGTAGACGGTCACCCAGATGCGCTCGGGGTCGAAGCCGTAGCCGCCGTCGTCCTGCGACTTGGTGACCAGCTCCCAGGCCAGCCGGATGGCGTCTTCCTTGAAGTAGTCGCCGAACGAGAAGTTGCCGGCCATCTGGAAGAACGTGTTGTGCCGGGTGGTCTTGCCGACCTCGTCGATGTCCGGGGTGCGCACGCACTTCTGGATGCTCGTGGCGCGCTTGTACGGCGGCGGGGCCTCGCCGAGGAAGTACGGCTTGAACGGCACCATGCCGGCGTTGACGAACAGCAGGTTGGGGTCGTCCAGGATGAGCGAGGCGCTGGGCACGTACTTGTGGCCGGCGTTCTCGAAGTGCTCGCGGAAGCGCTTGATGATCTCGTGGGTCTGCACGGGTCTCGTCCTTCGGGGGGTGGAGGTCACCGTCGGCCGGGCCGACGGCTCGGGCGGGCACGGCGAGGCGGACGAACGGCCTACCTGGCGTCGTCCGCCCTGCGCGCTCGCCGTCCCGGGGCGAAGCCCGTCCGACGTTCCACGGTGTCCTGCAACTCCTGTTCGCGCTCCGACATCCCGGCGCGCACCTCGGCGCCGAACGAGCCGATGGCGCCCGCCAGCTCGCGCAGGCCCTGGCCGACGTTCTCGCCGATGCCCGCGGGGGTGGCGGCGTGCGCGGCCTGGCCCGCCTTGCGGGTGGCGAACACGCCGGCGGCGATGCCGAGCCCGAACCAGAACAGCCGCCTCATCGCCTGCCCCTGCGTCGCGTGTGCTTGCTCGCGATCTCCTTGGTCGCCCGCCGGGCGCGGATCGCCTTGCTCACCCCGTAGGACAGCGCGGCGGCCTTCACCAGCGGCCCACCGAGGGTGGCGGTGAACAGCGAGGTCAGCGCGGAGACGTTGCCGGTGACCGCGCGGGCGTTGGCGGTGATGCCGTCGACCCGCTCCAACTGCGTGTTCACGTGCGTGATGGTGGCGTTCGCGCCGGTGAACAGCGGGTCGGAGTTCTGGTGCGCCTTGCGGATGGCGATCGTGGCCTCGTCCAGCGTCCGGCCCAGCTTGATCAACGGGATCGCCAGCAGGAGCACAAGCAGCACGAACGCGCCGGCGGCGACCAGCGCGGCGATCTGCCCTGGCGACACGGATCCTCCTGGAGGGGCTGGCTCGGTGGTTGAGGCACCCTAGGGTAGCGCGGGTCGCCCGGACGGCCCCTGGTGGATCGACGCCGCGCCTGTCATGGGCGGGTCGCGGGCATCCCCCGGTGAACTGTGAGAAGTACTCGAACGTCCGATGACCCGGGACCGCCCGTTGCCGTAACGTGATCTTCCTGTCCAGCTTCACCACCCGGAGGAGGAAGCCGACATGGCGCAGGAGAACGACACGTACTTCGAGGCCCCGTCCAGCGGTCTGCTGCTCGGCGCGCAGGCGCTGACCACCGCGGTCGACCGCCGCAAGGCCAACGGCGCGGTCGCCGACAACGACACGGGCGAGGACGCCGACCAGAAGTGAGCCGGTCGGACAGCACGACGTTGACGTTGGCTGACCTCGTCGCACCGGTCGGGGTCAGCCAGTTCTTCTCCACCGTCGTGGGCCGGGTCCACCGGAGGTTCCCCGGCCCCGCCGGGCGGTTCGCCGGACTGATGCCCTGGTCCGAGGTCAACCGGGTGCTGCGCGAGCACCGGTTGCAGTTCCCGCGGCTGCGCCTGGCGCAGGACGGCGCGAGCATCCCCGAGCACACCTACACCGACTCGGTCGAGACGGGCCGGGCCGGGGTCGTGCACCGCATCCTGCCCGCGGCGTTCGCCGAGCGGCTGCGCGGCGGCGCGACCATGGTCCTGGACGCGGTGCAGGAGCTGTCCGCGCCGGTCGGGCGGCTGGCCCTGGCCCTAGAGCACGAGTTCCGGGAACGGGTCCAGGTCAACCTGTACGCGGGGTGGGGCGTCACGCACGGCTTCGACGTGCACTGGGACGACCACGACACGCTCATCCTCCAGGTCTCCGGGCGCAAGCGGTGGCGCGTGTACGGCGCGACCCGCCCGGTGCCGCTGTCCCGGGACGTGGAGCCACCGCAGCGGCCCACCACCGAACCGCTGGACGACTTCGTGCTGGAGGACGGCGACGCCCTCTACGTGCCGCGCGGCCACTGGCACGACGTGTCGGCGATGGGCGAGGAGTCGCTGCACCTCACGATCGGCCTGCACCAGGCGACGGGGATCGACCTGATGAGCTGGCTGGTGGACCGGCTGCGGTCGGAGGAGGTGTTCCGGGAGGACCTGCCCCGATTCGCCCCGGCCGAGGACCGCGCGGCCCGCGCGGAGGCGTTGCGGGCCAAGGTCGTCGAGCTGATGGACGCCACGCTGGTGGACCGCTTCCTGGCCGACCGCGACGCCCTGGCGCCGGCGATCGAGCACGCGGGCCTGCCGTGGACGGCGACGCGGGACCCGCTGCCCGAGGGGGACGAGGCCGAGGTGCGGCTGCTGACGCCGCGGGCCGTGCTCGACGTCGGGCCCGACGCGGTGTCGCTGTCGGCGGCCGGGCAGCGGCTGGTGTTCGCCGCACCGGCGGCACCGGTTCTCCGAATGCTCGTGGGCAGTGCCGCGCACACGGTGAAGTCGCTGGTGGAGGCCGGGGCGCCGGCGCTGGACCGGACCACGGTGCGGGCGCTGCTGGCCGAGCTGGTCCGCCACGGAGTGCTCGCCCCGGAGTGATCCGATAAGGTAAGGCATGCCTCATTCGCCTTCGGATGGCTTGCCGGGTTGCTCGGTGGTCACGCGACTGCTGGGCAGCAGCCCCGCCGGAACAGCGACGATGATGACGTCGTGGCTGCTCGTCGAGGCGCCGGGTCCGTGGGCGGCGAACGCGCTGGAGACCACTCTCGACGGGGTGTTCGACCCGGAGGTGCTGGCGCGGGCCCGGTCGCTCGGCCTGCGCCCGCTGCTGATCCGGCGGCCGGGCAGGCACCACCGGACCGCGGCCGACGGGCGGACCGTCTACGTGGCCAGCGGTCGCCCGGAGAACCGGTGGCTGGAGCGGATTCGGGTGGCCGACCTGGGCGAGCTGCGCGACCTGGACCTGCTCGCGGTCGCCCGCGGTGCCGGCGGCCACGGCGAACCGGTGGACTCGTCGCTGTTCCTGGTGTGCACGCATGGCAAGAAGGACATGTGCTGCGCGGTGTTCGGCCGCCCGGTCGCGGACACCCTGCACAAGAACCACCCCGACCAGACGTGGGAGGTCAGCCACGTCGGCGGTGACGTGTGGGCGGGCAACCTGCTGGTCGTGCCCAGCGGGTTCATGCACGGGCAGCTCAGCCCGGACGAGGCGGCGCTCGTGGCGAAGGCGGCGCGGCTGGGCCAGGTGCTGCCGGACCAGCTGCGCGGCCGGTCGTCCGCGCCGAGCCTGTGGGCCCAGTACGCCGAGATCACCCTGCGCAAGCAGCTCGGGCTGCGCGGCCTCGACGCCGTGCTGACCGTCGCGGAGCGGGATGCCGAAGGCGCGGCCGAGCCCGGTGAGTCGCGCGTCGTCACGGTGCGTTGCCTCGACCAGACCTACGAGGTCGCCGTCAGCCGCACCCGCGTGGACGCCACCGCCCGCAGCCGCTGCGCGGGCCGGTTCACCACCTCCTCCTTCACCACCGGGACCGTGCGGGCGCTGACCCCGGCCTGATCCCGGCCCGGTCCCGGCCCGGTCCCGGCCGCCTCGCGCGGACCGCCCGGCGCACGCGTGCCACCTGGTGGGACGGCGGGCCATGTCCCCCGTTTGGCGTCGATTCGATCGTGGTCGCGTTGGCTACCGTGGTCACGCGAGTGATCGTCACACCACGTACCGTCACGGGTTCTCGGCACCGGGCACCGCGCGACCGGGCTCGGTCCGCGCGCGAGGTCACGGCTCGGCCCGGCAGGCGGTGTCCCGCCCCCGTCAGCCGCGCCCCGGCGAGCGGGCGTCCGCGGAAGGAGCCGCATGAGTCCCGATCCGCTGGCGGGCGACCCCCGGTCGACCGCCGAGCACGCGCACCTGGAGGCGTTGCTGCGCTGCTGGGTGCGCGAGCTGGGCGTGCCGGTGACCGACCGGGTGCGGGTCGACGTGCTCGGGCTGCCGGTGGAGGCCGGGGTCCGGTACGCGTCGCCGACCGGGTGGCACCGGTTCGGTCCGGTGACGCTGGCGGGCAGGCCGGCCGACCCCGTGGTGGTGGCGGCGCTGGCGGGCGCGGAACTCGCCGGCGACGACGGCGCCCGCCGGGTGGCCGACCTGGTGGAGGGCACGGCGGAGTCGGTGCGCCGGGTCGCGGGGTTCGTGGCCTACCGGCGGCGCCTGCCGGTGGGCCCGGCGGACCGGTTCCTCGACAGCGAGCAGCGGCTGATGCTCGGGCACCCGCACCACCCCGTGCCCCGCAGCCGCGACGGCCTGTCCGACGCCGACAACGCCCGGTACGCGCCGGAGCTGCGCGGGTCGTTCCCGCTGTTCTGGTTCTCCGCCGCCGAGGAGGTCGTGTCGCACGGGTCGGTGACCGGGCCGGACGCGCCGACGTTGATGGCGGAGCTGGCGGGGCGCGACCCCGGGCGCGGTCGGGTGCTGGTGCCCGCGCACCCGTGGCAGGCGCACGACCTGCTGGCCAGGCCGCGGATCGCGTCGCTGGTCTCCCGGGGGCTGCTGGAGCCGCTGGGCGAGTCGGGCCCGGCGTGGTCGCCCACGTCGAGCCTGCGCGCGGTGTACCGGACGGGCGCGCCGGTGATGCTGGAGCTGTCGCTGGGCCTGCGGACCGCCGGCTCGCGGCACGAGTCGACGTCCGCCGAGCTGCGCCGGGGCGCGGAGGCGCACCGGCTGCTCGAATCCGGCTACGCCTCGGGCACGGAGAAGGCGCACCCGGAGTTCAGCCTCGTGCGCGACCCGGCGTGGCTCGCCGTGGACGAGGGCGGTGACGTCACGGGGCTCGACGTGGTGGTGCGCGAGGTGCCGCCGGACCTCGGCGACTCGCGGTGCCTGGCGGGCATGGTGGCGCCCAGACCCGGCATCGGGCGGTCCCTGCTGGGCGAGTTCGTGCTGCGGCTGGACGCGGCCCGGTGGGTCGCCGACTACACCGACCGCGTGCTGGTGCCGGTGCTGCGGCTGTACGCCGAGACCGGCATCGGGCTCGCGGCGCACCAGCGGGACACGCTGGTGCGGCTGGACCCGGCGGGCCGGGTCGTCGGCGGGCGCTACCGGGGCAACCGGGGCCACCACCTGGCGGCCTCGCACCTGCCGCGGGTGCTGGAGCGGCTGGGCGCGGGGCGGACGGCCTTGGCCGTGGCGGACGACGCGGTCGTGGACGACCTGCTGACGCACCACCTGCTGCACGACCAGGCGTTCGCGGTGATCGGCTGCCTCGGCGTGGAGGGGCTGGCCGACGAGCGCGCCCTGCTGGGCGTGCTGGCGTCGCGGCTGGAGGCGGCGCTGCCCGCGCTGGCCGAGGCGGGCCCGGACGGCGACCGGCTGGCCCGCCGCTGGTTGACCGCCGACGTGCTGCCGACCGAGGCGCACCTGCTGACCGGGCTCGCCGACCGCGACGAGGGGTCCGCCGCGCCCGACGCGCGGCCGGTGCGCGTCGACGTGCCGAACCCGCTGCGGGAGGCGACGTGCGCCCGGTGACCCACCTCGACGCCTACCGACCGACCGGCGACCTGTCGGCCGTGCCCGGTCCCCCGCTGCCGGTGCTCACCGACGGCTGGCACGCCCGCGTGGTCGACCCGGCCACGTCCGACCTCGACGTGGTGCACCGCTGGATGCAGGCGCCGCACGTGGCCGCGTTCTGGCACCGGGCGTGGCCGCGCGAGGAGTGGGAGCGGGAGCTGCGCCGGCAGCTGTCCGGCCGCCGCTCGCTGCCGGTGCTGGTGAGCCGGGACGAGGACCCGGTGATCTACCTGGAGGTGTACCGGACGGCCCGGGACGTGGTGGCGCGGGTCTACCCCGCCCGGCCGCACGACCTCGGGCTGCACGTGGCGGTCGGCGAGCTGTCGATGACCGACCAGGGGCTGGTGCGCGGGCTGCTGCCGGTGCTGGCGACGGCGCTGTTCGAGGCGGACCCGCGGTGCACGCGGGTGCTGCTGGAGCCGGACGTGCGCAACCGGCGCGCCATCGCGTCGTTCCTCGCGGCCGGGTTCGCGCCGGTGGGCGAGGTGCTGTTGCCGGACAAGGTCGCGCTGCTGATGGTGCGCACGCGCTGAGCGCCGGGTCGGCCGCCTCGCCCGGTATCCCCGGCCGGGCGAGGCGGCCGGGGTCCTACGGGCGGGCCAGGGTCAGGTAGGCGAAGCCGAGTTCGCCCCGGTAGCCCTTCAGCCAGCCGTCGCGGTGCTCGTCGACGACGCGGCGCACCTCGTCGGCGTCCGGGTGGTCCGGGTGGTCGAGGAGCCACAGCTCCCGGGCCGCGCACCAGCGGGACTCGAACGCGTCCCACTCGTCCGCGGTGGCGGTGGTGAGGGAGAGCGGGCGGTAGCCGCGGGCCAGGGCCAGGTCGACCAGGTCGGCGAGGGTGCCGAAGCCCTCCTCGCCGAAGATCTCCAGCGACCGCGGGCCGGGCGGTCGCTCCCAGAACGCGTCCCCCAGCAGGAGGACGCCACCGGGGCGGACGCGGGCGTGCATGGCCTCCAGGGTGCCCTCGGTGCCGCCCCACGCGTGCGACGCGCCGATCGAGATCGCCACGTCGGCGGGTTCCGCGGCCCACGTGGTGACGTCCGCCAGGTCCAGCGCGACGCGCGAGGCCAGGCCCCTGGCCTCCGCGTTCGCCCGGCCGCGCGTGACGGCGTGCTCGTCGCTGTCGACGCCGAGGCCACGCGCGCCCGGCACGTGCCCCACCGCCCGCAGCAGCAGTTCCGCCCAGCCGCAGCCGTAGTCGACCACCGAGTCGCCCGACCGCAGGCGCAGGCCGGAGATCAGGTCGTGCGCCTTCGCGTCGGAGAGCGGCGAGTTGAAGTCGAGCAGGGCGTGGCCGTTCTGCGGTGGGTCCGTCACGAGCCACACCGTGTCAGAACGCGGGCGGATCGGAAATGGATTTACTCCTGGCCGCGCACGACCCGGCGCAGCTTCGGCAGCCGTTCGGCGATCACCCGCTCGGCTCCCCGCCCGGTCGGCTGGTAGTAGTCGCGGCCGACCAGGTCGTCCGGCGGGTACTGCTGGGTCAGCACGCCTTCCGGCACGTCGTGCGGGTAGCGGTAGCCCTGCGCGTTGCCGAGCTTCGCGGCGCCCGCGTAGTGGCCGTCGCGCAGGTGCGCCGGCACCGCGCCGATCGCGCCCTTGCGCACGTCCGCCATGGCCTCGCCGATCGCGGTCGTCACGGCGTTCGACTTCGGCGCGGTGGCCAGGTGGACGGTCGCCTGGGCCAGGTTCAGCGCGCACTCCGGCAGCCCGATCAGCTGCACGGCCTGCGCCGCGGCCACGCACGTCTGCAACGCCGTCGGGTCGGCCATGCCGACGTCCTCGCTGGCGTGGATCACGAGCCGCCGCGCGATGAACCGGGGGTCCTCCCCCGCCTCGATCATCCGGGCCAGGTAGTGCAGCGCCGCGTCCACGTCCGAGCCGCGGATCGACTTGATGAACGCGCTCGTCACGTCGTAGTGCTGGTCGCCCTGCCGGTCGTAGCGCACGGCCGCCTTGTCGACCGTCGCCTCCAGCGTCGCCAGGTCCAGCGCACCGCCGTCGCCGACCGCGTCCGCCGCCGCCTCCAACGCCGTCAACGCGCGCCGGGCGTCCCCACCCGCCAGCCGGACCAGGTGGTCCTCGGCGTCGGGCTCGACGGTGATCGCGCCGCCGAGGCCGCGTTCGTCCGCCACGGCCCGCCGGACCAGCTCGCGCACCGCGTCGTCGGTCAGCGGGCGCAGTTGCAGCACCAGCGAGCGGGACAGCAGCGGCGAGACGACGGAGAAGAACGGGTTCTCCGTGGTCGCCGCGACCAGCAGCACGATCCGGTCCTCCACCGCGCCCAGCAGCGCGTCCTGCTGGGTCTTGGAGAACCGGTGCACCTCGTCGATGAAGAGCACGGTGGACTCGCCGGAGCGGACCAGGCGGCGGCGTGCCTCCTCGATGACCGCGCGCACCTCCTTCACGCCCGCCGACAGCGCCGACAGCGCCGCGAACCGCCGACCGGTGGCCTGCGAGACCAGCGTGGCCAGCGTCGTCTTGCCGGTGCCCGGCGGGCCGTAGAGCATGACCGAGGCGGGCGACGAACCCTCCACCAGCCTGCGCAGCGGCGCGCCCGGCCCGAGCAGGTGGTCCTGCCCGACGACCTCGTCCAGGGTGCGCGGGCGCATCCGGACGGCCAGCGGCGCGTTGGCGGCGATGCGCGCCGCCTTCTCCTCCGGGTCGACGCCGAACAAGCCGTCGTCGAACAGGCCCTCGTTCACGCGTTCGACTGTAGCTCCCCCGTGCACAGCCGCTGTCCGAGCGTGCAGCGGCGGTTCCCGCGCGGGTCGCCGGCCGGGCAGGGTGTGCGCCATGAGCGAGTTGAGCCCGGAGCAGATCGCCCGGCACGCCTACGACGCGGGGTTCCGCAGGCAGGACCTCACGATCGCCGTGGCGGTCGCGCTGGCCGAGTCCGGCGGCGACCCGCGGGCGCACAACGCCACCCCGCCGGACAACTCCTACGGGTTGTGGCAGATCAACATGCTGGGCGCGATGGGTCCGGCGCGGCGGCGCGAGTTCGGGCTGGGGTCCAACCGGGAGCTGTTCGACCCGGCGGAGAACGCCCGCGCGGCGAACAGGATCTCCGGTGACGGTCGTTCGTGGACACCGTGGTCGACCTACACCAACGGCGCGTACAAGCGGCACCTGGACGAGGCGCGGCGGGGCGTCGAGGCGATGAAGCGCGGCGGCTCCGGCGGCGGTTCGGGGGGCGGCTCCGGCGGCGGCTCGCGCGGTGGTTCTTCCGGTGGCTCGCGCGGCGGCGGGTTCTCCGTGGACGTCGGCGTGCTGCGCGACTACGCGCGGCGGACCCGGAACTCGGCCGACGACCTCACCGCGCTCGGCAGGCGGCACGTGCGGGAGGTCCGGGAGATCGCCGACGACAGCTTCGGGCGCATCGGCAGGCAGTCCGGTTTCGCCGAGGCGCTGGACAACTTCGGCGCGGCGCTGCGCAAGCAGGTCAAGGCGGTCGCGCACAACACCGACGCGCTGGCGACGTCCGCGAGTCGCGCCGCCCGCGCGTACCGGGAGCAGGAGGACGACATCGCCGGCTCGTTCCGCGGCGGTCTCACCGGCGGAGGGGAGGGCTAGTGGACACCAGGGCGATGGCCCGGCACTTCGCCGAGAGCATGATCGGGCACCGCAACTCGTTGGCGGGCAAGGAGGACGACGCGGTGAAGGTGCAGTACGCGCTGCACCAGACCGCGACCGGGCTCACCGACCAGCACGAGGACCAGCGCAAGGCCGCCAGGACCGTGCTGGAGCACTGGGAGGGCGACAACTCCGAGGGCTTCGAGAAGCGCTCGCGCCGGCTGGCCGCGCAGGTGCGGACGACCGCCGACGCGGCCCGTGACGCGGAGGAGGTCGTCGCCGGGGTGACCAGCGCGCTGACGACCGGGCACGCGCGGGCGCGGCGGGCCGTGGACGAGTACCTGGACCGGGCCACCCGGCTGCTGGACGCGGGCAAGGCCGTCGGCACGCAGGCGGCGCTGCTCAGGGCCGTGGCGCAGGCCGCGGACCTGGAGCCGGGGTACACCAAGGAGACCGCCGAGGCCGTGCGGCACGTGCGGGGCGAGCTGGAGGACGCCGCCCGCAGGCTGCGCGCGTTGGAGAAGGAGGTCGAGCACGACGGCGTCGCGGACGGCAGGGCCGAACGCACCCGCGGCTCGACCAAGCCGTCCCGGGCGCGCGCCCGCGGCCGTTCCCGGACGATCATCTCGGCCGCGCGCAAGGAGCTGGGCACGCGGGAGAACCCGCCGGGCAGCAACCGCAACCCGTACGGGCCGACGGCGGCGTGGTGCTCGTCGTTCGCCACGGCGATGTGGCGCAGGGCCGGGGTGGACATCCCGCTCCTGCCGTTCACCGGCGACGTGTTCCGGTGGGGGCAGAAGCACGGCAAGGCGTACACGTCGTTGAGCGCCGTGCGGCCGGGTGACGTGCTGCTGTTCGGGACCGGGCCGAGCAGCCCGGCGACCAGCAAGCACATCGGCATCGTGGAGAAGGTCTCGGACGGGACCGTGACGCTGATCGAGGGCAACTCGGGCGACAGCGTGCGGCGCAACACGCACCGGCTCAGCTCGGCGACGTTCTACGGAGGGGTGCACCCGTGATCACGGGCAACGCGCACGACCCGGACACGGGGATCTCGGTCGAGGTGGGCCCCGGCGGCGGGCTGCGGGACCTGGTGCTCGACTCGCGGTCGGTGCGGCTGGGGCAGTCGGGGCTGGCGCGGGCGATCCTGGCGCTGGTCGACGCGGCGACGGCGCGGGCGAACGCGCGGGCGCGGCACCTGGTCGGCGACGAGGTGGCGTCGCTGGGGTTGGACGTGCGGACGGCGATGGTCGAGTCGGTCGAGGACACGACTCCCGAGACGTGGCGGGTGTGATGGGGCTGGGCGAGCGGTTGGACGCCGTGCGGGCGGAGGCGTCGGCGTCCGGCGTGACCGTGGTGGTGGACCTGCACGGCAAGCCGGTGGACCTGTCGTTCACGCGGGAGGCGCTGGCCGTGCGGCCGGCCGAGCTGGCGGCGCTGGTCCGCCGGCTGGCCGACGAAGCCGCCGCGGCGGCCGTGGCGCAGGGCACGTCGATCCTGGCCGACGTCGTGCCACCGCACCTGTTGACGTCCTGAGCGTTGAACTCGGGGGTCGCGAACGTACGACACACGGGCCCTGAACGTAGGACTCTCGCGAGAGTCCTACGTTCGGGGCGCGAGAGTCGTACGTTCAGGACCCGTGAGTTCGACGCTCAGGCGCGGACCTGGGAGAGCAGGGCGGCCAGGTGGCGGGTCAGCCACGGGGTGTCGGCCGGGGAGAGCTGGACCCACTCGGCGTCCGGGGCCTGCTCGGTGGTCAGGGCGTAGCGGCCGGCGGCGGTCTCGGTCCAGCTCAGGACGCGGGTGCGGCCCGCCGGGCCCGTCGCGGCCAGTTGCCCGGTCGACCGGCGCGGCGAGTCGACCAGCGTCGTGATCGAACGGGTGGCGCGGCCGGTGATGGCGGCTTGGGCCAGCGCCCGTTCCAGGGCCGCGTGGCCGGCCTGGGCGTAGGCGTCCATCGCGGCGGCGAACACGGACCTCGGCATCCGCACCTGCTCCCCCGGCCCGGCGGCCGCGTCGCCGATCACGCGCGTCATCGCGGCCGCCAGGTCGGTGATCGGCTCCAGCGCCACCTCGCGGTCGTTCAGCACGGCCAGCACGCCCCGCCGCCCGCGCGAGGTCGCCAGCACCCGCCACGGCAGCGGCCGGAAGACCAGCGCGTCCACCGACACCTCGCCGTGCGCCAGCAGGGCGAACAGGTCCTCCAGCTCCGGCGACACGTCCGAGCCGTCGGCCAGCCCCGCCTCGGTCAACGACCCCAGCACGCGGGTGCCCAGCTCGTCCCGCTCCTCGACCGTCGCGCCGTGCGACGGCACCTCGAGCGGGTAGGGCGGGTGACCCGCGCCCAGGTCCTCCCACAGCAGGTCGAACTCCAGGTGGGACAGGACGACCGCGGTCCCCGAACGTCGCGCCATGAGCCCAGAAGGTAGCCGCCCGCGGCCTCGCGCGCGGCCGGTTGGGCAACACCGGTGGCTACGCTGCTCCCCGTGGACGTCGCCGGCGGGTTCCTGACTGTGCGGGCCTCCGGCGCGGCCGCGGCCAAAGCCGCGCTCAGCGGGGGTGCGGCCACCCCGGAGCACATCCAGCTGCTGGTCGGCTGCACGGTCGCGGGCGGGGTCCCCGGCAACGGCGCCGCGCTTCGGTTTCCCGATTGCGCGCTGCACGTGCTGCCGGACGTGGTGATGCTGACCGTGGCCGAGGCGCGGCTCACCGTCGGCTTCGGCGAGCTGAAACCGCTCATGTTCCGACCCGTCCCGGTCGACGCCGCCCTGCACGCGGTGTTCTCCGGCGCGATCGCCCAGGTGCTCGCCGCCGCGCACGCCCTCGACCCGCACGGCCTGTCGCACCACCTGCTGGGCCTGGCCGAACTCGTGCTGCGCAGCGCGCTGCGCGCCGAGCTGGAACGCGTGGACGCCCTGGTGGCGCGGCGGCGCGAGGCGTTGGACTACATGCGCGAGCACCTGGCGGACCCGTCCCTGAGCGCGGACCGGGTCGCCGAGGCGCTGTTCATCTCCCGCCGCCGCCTCTACCAGCTGTTCGACGACGGGCAGGGCGTGTCCGAGCGCATCCGCGGCCTGCGGATCGACCGGGCCAAGGCGTTGCTGTCCGACCCGGCCAAGGCCGCGCGCGGCATCGGCGAGATCGCCAAGGACTGCGGTTTCGTCAGCGCCGCGCACTTCTCCCGGACGTTCCGCCAGGTGGTCGGGCAGACGCCGAGCGAGTTCCGGAACCGCTGAACTCCACGCCCGACACGAACCGGCCCGCGAGGCCCGCGACCTCCAGCCAGCCGCGCCCGGTCGGCGAGTGCAGCGTGAACACCGCGATCCGCGGGTGGTCCGGGTCGGTCACCACGACCTGCAGCTGGGCTCCCGGCCCGGTCACCGGGATGCGCTCCACGATCACCACCGGGTAGCCGGTCGCCGTCACGCCCCTGGTGACCTCGCGGATCGCCGGCCCGTCGAGGTGGAACGCGGGCTCGCCGGGGTCGGCGGGCCGGTCGACGGGCACCACGCCCGCCACGAGCAGCGCCGGGTCGGCGTCGCGGTGCTCGACCACGGCCAGCAGTCCCGCGCCGGTGCGGTGCGCCAGCTCGGCGGCCTGCGTGGCGGAGACCTCCAGCCCGGGGTCGCGGGTGCCCTTGATCCGGCGCAGGACCTCCAGCAGGTCGGCCGCGGTGCGCTCGGGGGTGCTTAATGCCACCGGGGTCACCCCCGGCACGGGAGCGAGTCTCACCCCAGGCCCGCCCGGAACGCCGCCGCCGCGCCCCTGGTGGACGCCGGTCGAGGTGGGCCGAGCAGCACGGACGCCAGTTCCGCGGTGATCGACGAGAAGTTGGCCAGCGCGTCGGCGACGACCGTCGAGGGCTCCTCGGCGCGCAGCCGTTCGGCGACCCGCCTGGCCTCGGCGCGGTGGTCGCGCTCCAGCAGCCGGGCCTCGTCCAGCACGTCGTCCAGCTGCCCGCGCAGCTCGTCGTGCCGCGCCACGGCCCGGTCGTGCGCCTCGCCGTCGGCGGCGGTGAACGCGGCCATCGCGCCGGTCCGGTCCACCTCGTCGGCCGCCTCGGCGAGCGCGCGGCGCAACCCCGTCGCGCGCCGGTCCAGCTCCTCGGCCCGCCGCTGGTTGCCCAGCAGCGTGGTGGCCCAGCCGTCGAGCACCTCGGCCGCCGCCCGCATCGCGCGGCGCACCGCCGTCAGCTCCGACACCACCGCCTCCAACCGCGTCCTGAACCCGTCCGCCGCCGCACCCGTCCACCGCTCCGGTGGCGCGCCGGGAACCGCGAAGGAGACCGACAACCGCTCGCTCGCCGCCGCCACCGCGCCCGCGTGGCCGGGCGCGGGGTCGAAACCCAGGCCCCGGTAGTCAGTCATGGCGCAGCTCGTCGGCCTGCCGGTACGTCTCACCCGCCGCGCGCAACGCGTCCGCCATCGCGTCCAGCTCCACCCCGCGCAGCACCTCGGCCCACTCGGCGACGAGCCGCGCGACCGCCTCCGCCACGCCCTCGGGACCGAGGTCGCCCGGCGGTTCGCCCACCGCGGCCGCGGCGGCGCGCACCTCGTCGGCCGCCTCCTCCAGCCGGCCCGCGAACGCGGTCAGCTCGTCGGGGTCGACCAGGTAGCCGTCGCTCATTCGCCGAGCACCGGCGGGAACGCGGGCGGCAGGTCGTCGAGCAGGTCGAGGCCGTTGTCGTAGCGGTTGCGGTGCTCGCCGTCCTCCTCGCGCCCGGCGGGCGCGGTCGGCGGGTACATGCCGAAGCCCTGCGGGCCGCCCGCGCCGCCGACCGGTCCGACACCGCCGCGGGCCGCCGCACCGCCCGGCACCGCGCCCAGCACACCGGACGCGCCGCCGGGACCGAACCCGCCCGCCGCACCGCCGCCCGGACCACCGGTGCCGCCGGGGCCGAACGAGCCGCCGCCCGGGCCGTGCTGCGAGCCGAACCCGCCGGGACCGCCGAAGCCGCCGGGACCGCCGCCGTAACCGTAACCGCCGGGACCGCCGTAGCCACCGGGGCTCCCGTAGCCGCCGCCCGCCACCGCCGGCCCACCGGCCGCCGCGACGGACGTCGTGCCCTCCGGTCGTGCGCCGGGGTCGTCCGGCACCGGGTCGGCCGTGCCCGCGGGGTCGGTCGGGGTGGGGACCGGCGGACCGGGCTCGCGCGGCGGCTCGACCCACGACGGCGGCGCGGGCGCGGGGCGGTGGTCGGGTGTCACCTGCGTCGTGGCGGGCGCCTCGTCGAACACCGGCAGCGCGCGGTCGATGCCCTGCGCCGCCGCCTCGTACTGCTCCATGACCCGGACGGCCCGGTCCATGGCCTCCTGCTGCTCCCGCTTGTCCGGCAGGTGGTCGTCCAGGAGCTGGTTGAGCATGTACGCGCCCTGCGGCCCGTCGAGCGCGGTCACGTCGTAACCGGCGCGGAACCACCGCTCGGCGTCGGGGTGCACCGGCTCGGGGATGGCCCGCGCCGCCTCCGACACGGCCGAGGTGTAGGCGTCCATGCCGGTGCCGACCTCGTACGCGTCCTGCGAGGACCGGGCGGCCCACCTGGTCAGCTCCGACGCCGAGGTCGCCGCCGCGGCCGCCGACGGGCCGCGCCACGACAGCACCAGGTTCTGCACGATCTTCTGCACGTCCGAGGTCGCCTGGTCGATGTCGGCGGCCAGGCGCTGCCACTCGTACGTGCGGGTGGCCATCTGGGCGGCGTCGGCGGACTTCACCATGTCCCACAGCTGCCGGTGGGTGTACGCCCGCCAGTTGATCTTGCCGAAGTTCTCGGGCTTCCGGTTGGCCTCGCGCTGCCGCACCCGCTTCCCGGCGCGCCGCCTGCTCGCCCGCGACGGGTCGTGGAAGTCGGAGAAGTACCCGTCCTTGCGCTCGTTCACAGCCGCCCCATGGTCCGCGCCACCTGCTCGTCCTCGGCCTGGTGGGTCGCGCCCACCTCGCGCAGCGCCTCGCGCAGCGCCGTCAGCTCCTCCAGGTAGGACCGCAGCGCCGCCCGCACGCCGCCGCCGACGTCCCCGCCGCGCAGGCCGAACGCCCGGCGCATGTTCAGCGCCACCGGGCCCTTGCCGTCGCCGAGCGGCTGGTCCATCTCCCGGTCGGCGCGCGCCAGCAGGTCGGTCAGCACGCCGTGCAGCCGGTCGAGGTCGGACACCGCCGTGCCGAAGGACGCGAGGTCCAGCTCGATGCGGTCACCGCCCTCGGCGACGACGCCGGCCGCGCCAGCCCCGGTCGGCCGGGACACCTCCGGCACCGCGACCGCGTCCGACCCGCGCTGCTCGTGGCGCAGCTCTTCGCGCATCCGCCTGGCGTCCTCGACGCCGCGCACCCTGACGACCATGGAGCACATCGTGGTGTGCCCGCGCGCGGGTGGCCAGACCGGGTGCACAGCGGGAGCAGCGCGGGTGCACGATCGGACAAGCCACCGCGCCCGGCCAGTCGTGGCCGCGGCGCTCGGCCGGGCGGGTGAGGCGGGAGTCGCGGGCGCGGGTGTTCGGTGGAGGGCGACCGGTGTGGGAGGATTGCCACCCGTGCCGTCACCCGCCGTTCACGCGCGCGCCGTGTTGCTCGCCGGCCCCTCCGGTTCGGGCAAGTCCACCCTCGCCGCCCACCTCGGCCTGCCCGTGCTGCGGCTGGACGACTTCTACCGCGAGGGCGACGACCCGCTGCTGCCCCGCGACGACGCGGGCCTGCCCGACTGGGACGCCGAGGGCTCGTGGAACACCGCCGACGCGCTGGCCGCGGTGGTCGAGCTGGCCACCACCGGCACGGTCGAGGCGCCGGTCTACGCGCTCGGCGAGGACCGGCGGGTCGGCTGCCGCACGGTGACCGCGCCCGGCCTGTTCGTCGCCGAGGGCCTGTTCGCCGACCGGCTGGTGGCGGGTTGCCGCGAGGCGGGCGTGCTGGCCGACGCGATCGTGCTCGCGCCCAGCGCCGCGGTGACGTTCGTCCGCCGGTTCGCCCGGGACGTGGCCGAGGCGCGCAAGCCGGTGCCGCTGCTGGCCCGGCGCGGGCTGCGGCTGATGCGGGAGCACGCCGGCGTGGTGCGCCGCTGCGTGGACGCGGGCATGCGCCCGACCCGCCCGGACCGGGTGCGCCTGGCCACGATCGGGGGGATGGCACCCGCGACGGTGTAGCCCGGACGTGCCGGGGGTACTGCTGCCGGCATGGCTGAGTACGAGCAGGAGCAGACGATCCCGGTCGACGCGCGGGTGGTGTTCGACCTGGCTCGGGACGTGTCCGCGATGGAGGCGTGGCTGCCCGACGGGCTCCAGGTCGAGCCGAGCGGTCCGGAGCGGGTGACCGGGCGGGTGTCGATGGGGGACGAGATCGACGAGGCCGAGGGCTACCTGGCCGCGGACGCCGACCAGCGCCGGCTGGAGTGGGGCGACCTGGAGGGCGGCGGCTACTCGGGGTGGCTCCAGGTGGACGACGACGGCCCGGGCCGCAGCCGCGTGGTGCTGCACCTGGAGGTCGGCGGCGAGCACCAGGCGGCCGAGGGCGGCGAAGCGCACGAGATCACCGACGAGTACCTGACCCAGGCGTTGAACCGGCTGGCGGCGCTGGCCACGCAGAGCGCTTCCTAGGTCTTCCCGGCCCGGCGGGTCCGAGCGGCGGCGACCGGTGGTCGCCGCCGTTCTCGCGTGCCCACCGGACGGAGCAGCGCGCCCGGAAGAACGCCGGAGACCTCGTGCCCACTTCCGGGTGTAATCCGATGAGGCCATAGAGCCCCACCCGCTGCGCCGCGCAGATGCACTGCGTAGCGGCCCATTCACAGATCGAGGTACTCGCGGTTACAGTCAGGGCCAGTTCCTGGGAGCGTTCCCAGAACCTCAACGAGGAGGTGAACGACGTGACGGCCCGACGATGGATCGCGCTGGCGACGGCCGGTGCGGCCAGCCTGCTGATCGCCGCGCTCGTGAGCGTGGTCAGCCCCACCACGGCGTCCGCACACGGCGCGATGATGACGCCGGGCAGCCGGACGTTCCTGTGCTGGAAGGACGGCCTGAGCCCGCAGGGCGACATCCAGCCGAAGAACCCGGCCTGCGCCGCCGCGGTGGCGGCGGGCGGCACCAACGCCCTCTACAACTGGTTCGGCGTGCTGCGGTCCGACGGCGCCGGGCGCACCAGCGGGTTCATCCCCGACGGCAAGCTGTGCAGCGGCGGCAACCCGACGTTCTCCGGGTTCGACATCGCCCGCAACGACTACCCGGTGACCCACCTGACCGCCGGCGCGAACTTCGGCTTCACCTACAACAAGTGGGCCGCGCACCCCGGCACGTTCCACCTGTACATCACCAAGGACAGCTGGAGCCCGACCCGCCCGCTGGCGTGGAGCGACCTGGAGAGCACGCCGTTCCACAGCGTCACCAACCCGCCGAACAGCGGCGCGGTCGGCACGGTCGACGGCAAGTACTACTGGAACGCGACCCTGCCGTCGGGCAAGTCCGGTCGCCACATCATCTACTCGGTGTGGACCCGCTCGGACAGCGCGGAGACCTTCTACAACTGCTCCGACGTCGTCTTCGACGGTGGCAACGGCCAGGAGACGGGTGTCGGCAACGGCAACCCGACGACGACCACCACCACGACCACGACGACCACCACGACGACCTCCACCAGCACGACCACCCCGACGTCGACCACGACGCCGACCACCCCGAGCAACCCGGGTGGCAGCTGCATGGCGATCTACAAGGTCACCAGCGCCTGGTCGGGCGGTTTCCAGGCCGAGGTCCAGCTCATGAACCACAGCACCAGCGCCTACAACGGCTGGACGGCGACGTGGACGTGGGGCGGCAACCAGTCGATCACCAGCCTGTGGAGCGGCGTCAAGTCCGGCTCCGGCTCGCAGGTGATCGTCAAGAACGCCGCGTGGAACGGCACGGTGCCGCCCGAGGGGTCGGTGACGTTCGGCTTCACGGCCAACTTCTCCGGCACCAACTCGCTGCCCACGGTGACCTGCACCAGCCCCTGACCGGTCGACGGGTCCGCCCGGGGCGTCACCCGAGGCGGAAGCCGAACGGGAGCTCCAGCCGGTGCCGGGCGAGCAGCTCGGCATCGGCCAGGAGCTCCTCGGTCGGTCCGTCGGCCACCACGACCCCGCCGTCGATCAACACGCTGCGCGGGCACAGCTGCAAGGCGTAGGGCAGGTCGTGGGTGACCATGAGCATGGTGCGGTCCAACCGCAGCAACACCTCGGCCAGCTCTCGGCGGGCCACCGGTTCCAGGTTCGCCGAGGGCTCGTCGAGGACCAGGATCTCCGGGTCGCACGCCAGCACGGTGGCCAGCGCCACGCGGCGGCGCTGCCCGCCCGACAGGTGCAGCGGCGACCGGTCGGCGAACCCGGTCATGCCGACGGCGGCCAGGGCGCGGTCGACCCGCTCGTCCAGCTCCGCGCCGCGCAGCCCGAAGTTCGCCGGGCCGAACGCCACGTCCTGCCGCGCGGTGGGCAGGAACAGCTGGTCGTCGGGGTCCTGGAAGACCAGGCCGACCCGGCGGCGGATCTCCTTCAGGTTCGCCTTCTCCACCGCCAGCCCGGCCACCTCCACCCGGCCGGAACCGCCGCCCAGCACCCCGTTGAGGTGCAGCGCGAACGTCGTCTTGCCCGCGCCGTTCGGGCCGAGCACGGCCACCCGCTCGCCGCGCTCGACGCGCAGGTTCACCCCGTAGAGGGCCTGGTGGCCGTCCGGGTAGGCGTACGCCAGCCGCTCCACCAGCAACGCGGGCGCGGAGCGGCGCGGCTCCACCGCCGCACCACCGCCGACGCCCGCCCCGTCGGGCATCCGGCCCGTCCAGCCGCGCGACACCATCGCCAGGTGCACCCTCTCACCGCGTTCGTAGGACCGGATGAACAGGCTGCCGATGCCGCGCGCGGTCGCGCCGAGCTGCCACAGGAACCGCGGGTCGTCGCCGCGGGAGATCCGGGCCACCCGCATCCGCCCGGCCTCGCCGACGATCACCTCGGCGTAGCGCAGCATCAGCGTCGCGATGGTGACCAGCACCGACGGCATCCTCAGCCGTTGCAGGCCGAGCAGCAGGTCGTGCGGGGCGGTGGTGGCGGCGAGCGTCAACGACACGAGCAGGCCGAGCGTGCCCTTGGCCAGGACGTTCCACCCGGCCAGCGCGCCCTCCCGCGAGACCAGCAGCCCCAGCACCTCGACCCGCGCGCCACCGCCGACGAACGGCAGGAGCAGCGCCAGCGCGACGAACGGCAGCTCGATCACCGACCGCGCGGCGAACCACCGCACCGGGACGCGGGCCACCGCCCAGACCGCCCCGAGCGCGAGCAGGTACCCGCCGAACGCCCAGAACGCCTCGCGGGGCGTGGCCACCACGCAGAGCACGGCCAGGACCGTGGCGACGATCTTGACCTGCGGCGCGAGGCGGTGCACCGGCGAGTCGCCCGGCCGGTGCAGGAACCCGTGGCCCGCGCTCACCCCACGTCGGGCTTCGCGCCGGCCGGGCGCTTGCGCAGCCACCAGAACAACCCGCCCGCGACGGCCAGCGTCAGCACGACGCCGACGACGCCCGCGAGGCCGGTGAGCCGGTCGTCGCCCGCCACCGCGTAGTCGGCCAGCGGCCACCCGGCCAGCGGGTGGTCCTGCGCGTGCTCGGCGATCCCCTGCTGCTCGGTGACGTGGTCGAGCCCGTCGGGGTCGGGGTCGGCGAAGTAGGACACCACCCCGGCCAGCAGCAGGCTGACCAGCGCGAACCCCAGGAAGAAGCGCTTCACGCCCGCAACTCCAGCTTCTGCGGCACGCCGCGGAGCAGGTGCACCAGGTCCGGTCGGACCGCGGCGACGGCGGTCACGGTGACCGCGGTGATCAGGCCCTCGCCGATGCCGATCAGCACGTGCACGCCGAGCACGGCGGCCGCGACCGTGCCGAACGCGACACCGCCCTGCCCGCCGACGGCGTACTCCAGCACGAAGCCGAACGACGCGAGCACCGTGTTGACCAGGGCGGACACGAACGCCACCGCGGCCAGGCCGCCCTTGCCGCGGGTGGCGAGCCGACGCAGCGCGACCGCGGTGAGGTAGCCGACGGCCGTGCCGATGAGGGCCATGTTGGTGACGTTCGCGCCCAGCGCGGTGACGCCGCCGTCGGCGAAGAAGAGGGACTGGACGACCAGCACGATCGTCACGCACAGCGCGCCGACCCACGGCCCGACCAGGATGGCGGCGAGCGCGCCGCCGAGCAGGTGCCCGCTCACGCCGGGCAGCACGGGGAAGTTCAGCATCTGCGCGGCGAACACGAACGCCGCCACCAGGCCCGCCATCGGCGCGGTCCGGTCGTCGAGGTCGCCGCGCGCCTTGACCAGCGCCACGCCCACCCCCGCGACGGCCACCGCGACGAACAGCAGCGAGGTCGGCGCGTTCAGCAGGCCGTCGCTCATGTGCATTGCCACCGGTTCGGACACGGGGACCACGCTAGTTGCAAGTCGTCCGCAATGGCCAGGGCTGTGCAACAACGATTCCGATCACACTCGCGGGCGAGCCGGGCCGCGTTCCTCGGCCCGTCGGTCACCGCGCGTGTTGCCACTATGCTTGGCCTGCGATGACTCTCACCGACCGCCTGCCGGCCACCCCCGACCCCGACCTCCTCTACGACACCTTCGCCGAGTGGGCGCGCGAACGGGGGCTGTCGTTGTACCCGGCGCAGCAGGAGGCGTTGATCGAGATCGTCTCGGGCTCGAACGTCATCCTCAGCACCCCGACCGGCTCCGGCAAGTCGCTGGTCGCCACCGGCGCGCACTTCGCCGCGCTGGCCGAGGGGAAGAGGACCTTCTACACCGCGCCGATCAAGGCCCTGGTGTCGGAGAAGTTCTTCGCCCTGATCGACACCTTCGGCGCGGAGAACGTCGGCATGATGACCGGCGACGCGAGCGTGAACGAGACCGCGCCCATCATCTGCTGCACCGCCGAGATCCTGGCCAACATCGCGTTGCGCGACGGCACGGGCGCCGACGTCGGCCAGGTCGTGATGGACGAGTTCCACTTCTACTCCGAGCCCGACCGCGGCTGGGCGTGGCAGGTGCCGCTGATCGAGCTGCCGCAGGCCCAGTTCCTGCTCATGTCGGCCACCCTGGGTGACGTCACGTTCTTCGAGAAGGACCTGACCCGCCGCACCGGCCGCTCCACGGCGGTGGTGCGCTCCGCCGAACGGCCGGTGCCGCTGAACTTCCAGTACGTCACCACCCCGCTGCACGAGACGATCGAGGAGCTGCTGCACGGCAACGAGGCCCCGATCTACGTCGTGCACTTCACCCAGGCCTCCGCCCTGGAGCGCGCGCAGTCGCTGATGTCGGTCAACGTGGCCACCCGCGCCCAGAAGGACGACATCGCGGCCATGATCGGCCGGTTCCGGTTCACCTCGGGGTTCGGCAAGACGCTGTCCCGCCTGGTCCGGCACGGCATCGGCGTGCACCACGCGGGCATGCTGCCGAAGTACCGGCGGCTGGTGGAGCAGCTCGCGCAGGCCGGGCTGCTGAAGGTCATCTGCGGCACGGACACCCTCGGCGTCGGCATCAACGTGCCCATCCGCACGGTGGTGTTCACCGCGCTGTCGAAGTACGACGGCCAGCGCACCCGCCACCTCAAGGCGCGCGAGTTCCACCAGATCGCGGGCCGCGCCGGGCGCGCGGGCTACGACACCGTCGGCACGGTCGTGGTGCAGGCGCCCGACCACGTCGTGGAGAACGAGAAGGCGCTGGCCAAGGCCGGTGACGACCCGAAGAAGCGGCGCAAGGTCGTGCGCAAGAAGGCGCCCGAGGGCTTCGTGTCGTGGAGCGACCAGACGTTCGAGCGGCTCAAGAACGCCGAGCCCGAGCCGCTCACGTCCAGCTTCCAGGTCAGCCACGCGATGCTGCTCAACGTCATCGGCAGGCCCGGCGACGCGTTCGCCGCGATGCGGCACCTGCTGGAGGACAACCACGAGGACCGGCCCGCGCAGCGCAGGCACATCCTGCGGGCCATCCAGATGTACCGGGGCCTGCTGGCGGCGGGCGTGGTCGAGCGGCAGAACGGCGACATCCGGCTCACCGTCGACCTGCAGGTGAACTTCGCGCTCAACCAGCCGCTGTCGCCGTTCGCGCTGGCCGCGATCGAGCTGCTGGACCGGGAGTCGCCCAGCTACGCGCTCGACGTGCTGTCGGTGGTGGAGTCCACCCTGGACGACCCGCGCCAGGTGCTGTCCGCGCAGGAGCACAAGGCGCGCGGCGAGGCCATCGGCGCGATGAAGTCCGAGGGCATCGAGTACGACCAGCGCATGGAGCTGCTGGAGGAGGTGACCCACCCCAAGCCGCTCGCCGAGCTGCTGGAGGCGGCGTTCACCACCTACCGGCGCGGGCACCCGTGGGTCGCCGACCACCACCTGTCCCCCAAGTCGGTGGTCCGGGACATGTTCGAGCGG
This sequence comes from Actinosynnema sp. NPDC053489, assembly GCF_044544865.1. Lineage (NCBI taxonomy): Bacteria > Bacillati > Actinomycetota > Actinomycetes > Pseudonocardiales > Pseudonocardiaceae > Actinosynnema > Actinosynnema sp. NPDC053489. The sequence continues at coordinate 44,981 of NZ_JBITXT010000012.1, forward strand.
GCGATGACGTTCGCCGAGTACGTCTCCCACTACCAGCTCGCGCGCTCGGAGGGCCTGGTGCTGCGGTACCTGGCCGACGCGTACAAGGCGCTGCGCCAGACCGTGCCCGAGGACGCCAAGACCGAGGAGCTGAACGACCTGCAGGAGTGGCTGGGCGAGCTGGTCCGCCAGGTCGACTCCAGCCTGCTGGACGAGTGGGAGAAGCTGCGCAACCCCGGCGAGGAGGCGGCGGAGACGTCGTTGGGCGACACCCCGTCGGCCGTCACCGGCAACCCGCGCGCCTTCCGGGTGCTGGTGCGCAACGCGCTGTTCCGGCGGGTCGAACTGGCCGCGCGGCGCAACTATTACGAGCTGGGGCAGCTCGACGGCGACGCGGGCTGGTCCGCGCAGGAATGGCAGGACGCGCTGGAGCCGTACTTCGAGGAGCACGACGAGATCGGCATGGGCCCGGACGCGCGCGGCCCGGCGCTGCTCGTGATCACCGAGGAGCCCGGGCTGTGGCGGGTGCGGCAGGTCCTCGACGACCCGGCGAAGGACCACGACTGGGGCTTCACCGCCGAGGTGGACCTCGCCGAGTCCGACGAGATCGGCACGGCCGCCGTGCGGATCACCGAAGTCGGCAGGCTGTAGCGGTCCCGGGGTCCATCCGGTGGTACTGCGGTGCGGACCGGGGTAAGAGCATGTCAACGTCGGGAGAGGACGGAGGCGGTTGACCCTGTCGCAGGACGAGTTCGGCGTGCTGGGCCCCCTCGTGGTACGCCGGAACGGCCGCGCGGTCCCCGTCACCGCCGCCAAGCACCGCATCGTCCTGGCGACCCTGCTGCTCGACGCGAACCGCTCGGTGCCCGCGGGCGACCTCATCCGCCGGGTGTGGGGCGACGCGCCGCCGGACCGCGCCGCGCAGACCCTGCCGGTGTACGTGATGCGGTTGCGGCGCACGCTCGGCGAGCCGTCGCTGATCCACACCACGCCCACCGGTTACCGGATCGACCTGCCGCCCGGCTCGCTGGACCTGCACCGCTTCGAGGCCGCCGCCGAGGAGGGCGCGCGGCTCGCCGCCGCCGAGGACTTCACCGCCGCCGCCGAGGCCTACGAGCGGGCGCTGGGGTGCTGGCGCGGGCCGGCGCTGGCCGACGTGCCGTCCGAGTCGCTGCACGAGACGGCCGCGCCGACCCTCGCCGAGCAGCGGCTGCGGGTGACCTCCGAGCTGGTCGACGTGAAGCTGCGGCTGGGCCGGTCCGACGAGGTGATCGCGGACCTGCGCCGGCTGACCGCGCGGCACCCGCTGCGGGAGCGGTTCTGGTCGCAGCTGATGGTGGCGCTGTACCGGGTGGACCGGCAGGCCGACGCGCTGGACGCCTACCGGCAGGCGTCCACGGCGCTGGCGCGCGAGCTGGGCGTGGACCCGAGCGACTCGCTGCGCGCGGTGCACCACGCGATCCTCACCGGCGACCCGTCGCTGCACCGGCCGGCCGCGAGCACGTGGGCCCCGGTGTCGCAGCTGCCCGCGCCGGTGGGCAACTTCGTGGGCCGCGCCGCGGAGCTGACCCGGGTGACGGGGCTGCTGACGCGCGGTGCGGCGACGGTGGTCGTGTGCGGGCCGCCGGGCGTGGGCAAGACGGCGTTCGCGATCTCGGTGGGGCACGCGGTGCGCGAGCGGTACCCCGACGGGCAGCTCTACGTGGACCTGCGCGGGTACTCCACGTCGCCGCCGCTGCCGACGTCGGCCGTGCTGGCGCGGTTCCTGCGGGCGATGGGGGTGCGGGCCGACCACATCCCGGTGGGCACCGACGAGCTGGTGCGCAACTACCGGGCCCGGTTGCGCGGCAGGCGGGTGCTGATCACGCTGGACAACGCCGCGTCGGCGGAGCAGGTGCTGCCGCTGCTGCCCCGCGACCCCGGCTGCTCGGTGCTGGTGACCAGCCGCAACGAGCTGCGGCTGCGGGCCACGACCGTGCGGCTGGACGTGCTGCGGGGCGACGAGGCGTGGAAGCTGCTGGCCCGGTCGCTGGGCGCGGAGGCGGCCGTGGCGCAGTTCGACGCGCTCGCCGAGCTGGCCCGGCTGTGCGGGTACCTGCCGCTGGCGCTGCGGATCGCGCTGGGCAACCTGGTCGGCTCGCCGCACGTGGACGTCGCGTCCTACGTGGAGGAGCTGCGCGGCGGCGACCGGCTGACGGCGCTCGCGGTGGACAACGACGACACGGCGGCCGTGCGGCGGGCGTTCGACCTCTCCTACGCGGCGTTGACGCCGGAGGCGGCGCGGCTGTTCCGGTTGGCGGGCCTGATGCCGGGGTCGGACTTCAGCGTGTGCGGCGCGGCGGCGCTGCTGGACGCGCCGCGGGCCGTGGCGCACGGGTTGCTGGAGGACCTGGCGTCGGCGCACCTCGTGCAGCGGGCGGGCGGTGACCGGTTCGCGCTGCACGACCTGCTGCACGACTACGCGGCCGACCGGGCGGAGGCGGCGGGCGAGGACCTCGACGCGGCGCGGCGGCGGCTGTTCGACTGGTACCTGCGCTCGTCGGTCGAGGTGGGCGACGTGCTGTACCCGGAGCTGGGCCGGTCCGGGCCGCCGCGGATGAGCCAGGACGACGCCCGGGCGTGGCTGGAGGCGGAGCGGCCCAGCGTGCTGGCGGCGACCGAGCACTGCGCGGAGCACGGCCCGCTGCCGCTGGCGTGGCAGCTGATCGACGCGGTGGGCGGGTACCTGGGCTCGCACGGGCACCACGTGGAGTTCCTGCAGGCCATCGCCGCCGCGCTGGGCGCCGCGCGCGCGGCCGGTGACCACGACGCGGAGACGTCGATGCTGGTGTGGCTGGCGGCCGAGCACCGCAACCTGGGCGACCCGCGGTCGGCGCAGCGGTACCTGCGGTCGGTGCGGCCGTCCGGGCCGACGGCGTGGCTGCACGCCGGGCTGGACGGGGTCGTGCACCTGGACCTGGGTGAGCTGGCGACGGCGTCGGCGGCGTTCGAGCGGCTGGTGGCGTTGAGCGGGGAGGAGTGGGCCGGGCCGCACGTGCGGATCGGGGCGCTGGCGGGGTTGGGCGCGGTCGGGTTGATGCGCGGCGAGCCGGTGCGGGCGCGGGAGTTGCTGGCGGAGGGGCTGGAGCTGGCGCGTGCGGCCGACGGGGCGAACCTGGAGGCGGCGTGCGCGTCGCTGCTCGGGCGGTGCTACGCGGCGACCGACCAGGAGCGGGCCGTGGGGCTGCTGCGGCACGCGTTGGCGGCGTGGCACGGCACGGGGGCGCGGCACGCGCGGGCCGAGGGGATGGCGCACCTGGCGACGGCGCTGTGCCTGGGCGGGGAGCACGCGGAGGCGTTGCGGACGGCGCAGCGGTCGTTGGCGCTGGTGCAGGAGCTGGGCGGCAGCCCGCGGATCGAGTCCGAGGTGCACAACGCGCTCGGCCTCGTGCTGCGGCACCTGGGCGAGCCGGCCCGTTCCGTGGCCGCGCACCTGCGGGCGCTGGAGCTGGCCACGTCCGCCGAGTACCGCTACGGCGTCGCCTGCGCGCACGTCCACCTCGTGCACGCCCTGACCGCCGAGGGCCGCCGCCCCGAGGCCGTCCACCACGCCGTGGCCGCCCGCGACCTGTCCGCCCACAGCGGCTTCGCCGAGTGGGAATCCGCCGCCACCACCGCCCTCGCCACCCTGACCCCGTGAGTCGAACGCTCAGACCTCGTGAGTCGAACGCCCAAGCCTCGTGAGTCGAACGTTCAGGACCCCCGAATTCAACGTTCGCGTACCCCCATCGAGGACGTGAGTGACGAACTCGGGGGTCCTGAACGTTCGACACACGGGACGCGGGGGTTCGACACACGGGAATGGCAGCCAATCAAGACCACTCCTCCGGGTCGTTGACCCGGGTCGTCGGTGAACGGGAGCATCGGGTTTCGATGGTTCGGCGGCGCTACCGGTGGGGGGTTTCATGGATTCCGATCCGCACGTCGACCTGGCGCGGATCGGGGAGTCGCCGCCGCGCACCCCCGCGGAATTGGTCTGCGCCCTCACGGAGCTGGCGCGGATCGCCAACGAGTGGTCGGACGTGGTGCGCGGGCTGCACGAGCCGACGCGCCGCCTGGTCGGCAGCGCGGCGGCGGCCTCGGTCTCCCTGGCCGCGCGCCGGGCCGAGGAGGCGTTCCTCGAGCTGGAGATGACGCTGGGTGACGCCGAGGCCGCACGCCGGTCATTGCCCTTGGCCACCCCGACGGGTGAGGATAGGGGTCCGGTGGTCTAATCGCCGACGCTGCCGACCACACCGCATTGGAACTGGCATGACCTCAGGACTTCCCTGCCCGCTCTGCGAGGGCCCGGAGCGCCGCGGGGCACTCGAACGAACCCTGAGGGTGCTCGCCGTGGACGACGAGGCCCCCGCGTTGGAGGACCTCGTCTACCTGCTGCGCTCCGACCCGCGCGTCGCCCACGTCGAAGCCGTCACGGACGCGACGAAGGCGCTGCGCACGCTGCACCGGGCCATGGACGCCGGCCAGCCCGTCGACGCGGTGTTCCTCGACATCCGCATGCCCGGCCTGGACGGCCTGGACCTCGCCCGGGTGCTGTCGCGGTTCGCGCAGCCGCCGCGCATCGTCTTCGTCACCGCCCACCAGGAACCGGCGGTGGAGGCATTCGAGCTGAAGGCGCTCGATTACCTGCTCAAGCCCGTGCGGGCCGAACGCCTGGCCGAGTCGGTGCACCGGATCGTGCACGAGGTGCTCGATTCCAAGGCCCCGGAACCGGTCGCCGCCGCGCCGGCCGAGAAAACGCCCGACGTGGGCGAGGAAGTCATTCCCGTCGAACTCGGCGGCATCACCCGGTTCATCCGGCTGGCCGAGATCCGGTACGTCGAGGCGCACGGTGATTACGCCCGGCTGCACACGGCCACCGGCAGCGGGTTGGTCCGCGCCGCGCTCAACGGGCTGGAGGAGCGCTGGCGCTCGGCCGGGTTCGTGCGCATCCACCGCAGCCACCTCGTCTCGCTCGGCCACATCGACGAGCTGCGGTTGGAGGACGGCCACCTCAGCGTGAACATCGGCGGCGCGGTGCTGCCGGTCAGCCGGCGGCACGCCCGCCACCTCCGGCAGCTCCTGGTGCGCCGCAACCGGCAGCCGTCGTGACCTCGCCGCAGCGGCCGCCCACCCAGCGGGTCGTGGTGACGAGCCCGCGCACCCGCGCGCCGCGCGCGCCCCGCCCCTACCCCGCCTCGCGGGAGATCGACGAGCAGAGCGAGCTGGGCGCGGTCTACATGCGGTCGCTGGTGCGGACGCAGCGGCGGCTCGGGCTGCTGCTGTGCGCGGTCGTGTGCGGGAGCGTGGCGGCGCTGCCCCTGGTGTTCACGCTCGCGCCGCAGGTCGGCGCGCAACGGCTGCTGGGCCTGCCGCTGCCGTGGCTGCTGCTCGGCGGCCTGGTGTTCCCGGTGTTCGTGCTGGCCGGCTGGTTCTACGTGCGCCAGGCCGAGCGCAACGAGCGGGAGTTCGCCGAGCTGGTGGAGCGTTCGTGAGCAGTGGGTACGGCATCGTCGCGGTGCTGGTCGTCGCCGTCGGCACGATGCTGGTGGGCACCTACGGGCTGCGGATCTCGCGCACGACGTCGGACTTCTTCGTCGCCTCGCGGACCGTCTCACCGTGGTGGAACGCCTCCGCGATCGGCGGCGAGTACCTGTCGGCGGCGTCGTTCGTCGGCATCGCCGGGCTGATCTTCGCGCACGGCCCGGACATGCTGTGGTTCCCGGTCGGCTACACGGCCGGGTACCTGGTCCTGCTCACGCTGGTGGCCGCCCCCCTGCGCCGCAGCGGCGCGTACACGCTGCCGGACTTCGCCGAGGCGCGGTTCGCCTCGCCCGCGGTGCGCGCGGTGGCCAGCGTGTTCGCGCTGGGCATCGGGTGGCTGTACCTGCTGCCGCAGCTGCAGGGGGCGGGCCTGACGCTGAACACGGTGACGGGCGCGCCGGACTGGGTGGGCGCGCTCGTGGTCGCGGTGGTCGTCACCACGAACGTGATCTCCGGCGGGATGCGCAGCATCACGTTCGTGCAGGCGTTCCAGTACTGGCTCAAGCTGACCGCGATCGCGGTGCCGGTGGTGTTCCTGGTGCTGGCCTGGCACGCGCACGGCGCGCGCGACCTGACCGGGCCCGCGTTCCCCGAGTTCCCGGAGCGGACGACGGTCGCGTTCGACTCCGACACCGCGTTCGACGTGCCGCGCCCCACGCCGTTCGACGGTGCCGGCCGGGTGGACGGGCAGCGGGTCGACGGCGGCGGCGAGCTGACCACCGGTCGGCACACCGCGGCCGCCGGCACCCGGCTCACCTTCCCCGGGGGCGCCGCCGTGCCGCACGTGCGGTCCATCCCGGCGAACACCAACGACGTGTGGGCGCTGCCCATGCGCGGCGGCGAGCGCTTCCCGCTCTACGCGGTGTACTCGCTGATCATCGCCACGTTCCTGGGCACGATGGGCCTGCCGCACGTGATCGTGCGCTTCTACACCAACCCGAACGGCCGCGCGGCGCGGCGCACGACGTTGATCGTGCTGGGGATGCTGGGCGTGTTCTACCTGATGCCGCCGATCTACGGCGCGCTCGGCCGGCTCTACACGCCGGAGCTGCTGATGACGGGCGACACGGACGCGGTGGTGCTCGTGCTGCCGAGCCGGATGGTCGACGGGTTGGGCGGGCAGCTGCTGGGCGCGCTGGTGGCGGGCGGGGCGTTCGCCGCGTTCCTGTCGACGTCCTCGGGCCTGATGGTGTCGCTGGCCGGGGTGCTGAGCCGGGACGTGCTGCGGTTGCGCGGGGTGCGGGGGTTCCGGGTGTCGACGGTGCTGGCGGTGCTGGTGCCGCTGGGGATGACGTGGCTGGTGGGCAAGGTGCCGGTGGCGGACATGGTGGGCCTGGCGTTCGCCGTCGCCGCGTCGTCGCTGTGCCCGCTGCTGGTGCTGGGCATCTGGAGCACCCGGATCACGACGGTGGGCGCGGTCGCCGGGATGGTCGCGGGCGGCCTGCCCGCCCTGGTCGCCGGGCTGGTGACGATCAGCGACGGCGGCAGCGGCACGTGGTACCACGTGTTCCTGGCCCGGCCCGCCGCGTGGACCGTGCCGCTGGGCTTCGTCGTGATGTACGCGGTGTCGCTGCTGACCCCGCGCAAGGTGCCGCCGGGGGTGAACCACGTCATGGTGCGCTTGCACGCGCCGGAGAACCTGGGCCTGCGCAGTCAGGACCGGTTGTGACCGGGCTGTGGACGGCGGGCGCGATACTGCTCGTCGGCCTGGCCGTGGTGATCACCCTGTGGTGGACCTCGCGGACCCGCAACGACTTCCTCACCCACGAGCAGCGGATCACGTTCGAGACGCTGCACACCGCGTGGTCGGCCGCTCCCCCGCTGCGCGCCGGGCTGGTGCCGGAGGCGGCGAAGAAGTCGGCCAAGCACCTGCGGACGCTGCTGGGCACGCCCGCGCTCGCGCTGACCGACGAGACCGAGGTCGTGGCGTGGGAGGGCGACGGCGAGCACCACGCGGCCGAGGCGATGGGCCTGGCCGCGGACGTCTTCGCCACCGGCCGCACGCGGGCGTTCGACATCACGTGCTCCGGGCCGGACTGCCCGGTGCACACGGCCGTGCTCGCGCCGCTGACCGTGGAGGGGAGGGTGGTCGGCGTGCTGGCGGCGTACAGCCGGGAGGCGTCGGCGGGCCTGGTGCGGGCGACGAACGAGGTGGCGAGGTGGGCGTCGGGCCAGTTGGAGCTGGCCGAGCTGGACCGGTCGCGGACGCGGCTGGTGGAGGCCGAGGTGCGGGCGCTGCGGGCGCAGATCTCGCCGCACTTCATCTACAACTCGTTGTCCGCCATCGCCTCCTACGTGCGCACGGACCCCGAGCGCGCTCGCACGCTGTTGCTGGACTTCGCCGACTTCACCCGCTACTCGTTCCGCCGGGCGGGCGACTTCACCACGCTGTCGGAGGAGTTGAAGTCCATCGACCAGTACCTCGCGCTGGAACGGGCGAGGTTCGGCGAGCGGCTCCAGGTGACGTTGCAGATCGCGCCGGAGGTCCTGCCGGTGACCGTCCCGTTCCTCTGCCTGCAACCGCTGGTGGAGAACGCCGTGCGGCACGGGATGGAGGGCAAGGTCGGGCCCGGGCACATCTCGATCCTGGCGGCGGACGCGGGCGAGGAGGCGCACATCACCATCGAGGACGACGGGATCGGCATGGACCCGGAGGCGCTGCGCCGCACCCTGGCCGGCCAGGTCGGGGAGACCGCCGGGATAGGGCTGGGCAACATCGACGAGCGGCTGCGCCGCTGCTACGGCGACGACTACGGCCTGGTCGTGGAAACGGCCCAGGGGTTGGGCACGAAGGTCAGCGTGCGGGTGCCGAAGTACCAGGCGGGCGTGCACGCCTAGCCCGGCGGGCGGTCACGCGGCGAGGTGCGCGAGGCCCAGGGCGGCGGCACCGGCGGCGGTGAGGCGGGCCGGTGCCCGGCGGCCCGGGGCGACCGGGGTGGCCGGTTCGACCAGGCCCGCGTGGACCAGGGCGCGGGCGGTCGTCGGGTCGCAGAACGGCAGCCCGTCCACCCGGACGTCCGGTTCCGCGCTGCCGGTCAGGTCGACCCGGTCCTCGGCGGTCGCCCTCAGCAGCGCGACCTCGCGCCGGGACAGCTCCGGCAGCCGTGACAGCTCTGGCATGGGTGACACCTCCGTCGCGACGAACGGCGCGGACGCCCGGTCCCGTCCGGGACGCCCGCGCCGTTCCCCGTTCCCCTCATCCCGCGACGCGCGCGCCGCGTCGTTCCGCTGCTTCGAGCACCAGCCGCAGCCACTCGGCGTCGCTGCCCGCGCCGTCCGCCGCCACCCGCCGCAGCCGCGGCCACAGCCCGGCCTCGGTCCACTCCTGGAACCGGCGGTGCACGGTCGGCACGGTCACGCCGAACGTCGGCGGCAGGTGCCGCCACGCGCACCCGCTGGTCAGGACGAACACGATCGCGGTGAAGATCGCCCGGTCCGACACCCGGCCCCGGCCGCCGCCCTGGCGGCGCACCTTCGCGGGCGGCAGCAGCGGTTCCACCACGGCCCACAGCGACGGCGGCACCAGCCGGACGGCCAGCTGCTCGATCACGTCGGCGTGCGGCGGTCGCGGTGGCGCCTCCGGCGCCCGGCGCACCCACGGCTCCTGCCGCTGGGCGTCGCCGCGCTGGCGGGCGCGCAGCAACATGGCCAGGGCGGCGTCGTCGGTGCGCCTGGGCGCGACCGCCGGGTGTGCGTGCTGTTGCACCTGGCGGGCGATCTCCGCGCCCACCGTTCGACCGAACGGCTGCGCTGGTCGTACGTAGTTGGTCATCGGGTCCTCCGCCCAGGACGTCGTGATGCCCATCACGCTAGGAACACCGGCGCCCCCTGGTAAGGGAACGCGCGACGAACGGGAGTGGTCCAGCGTCACGCGGCCACCGCCACCCCGCCGAACGGCCACACTGGAGCGACGAGCGGATGAGCGGTCACTCCCCGACACCGACCGTGCCCGGATACCCTCGAAGGTGTGAGCACCGCGCCGCGCCTCCTCGCCACCAGCGACCTCCACGTGACGTACCAGCAGAACCGCCAGTTCGTCGACGCGATCCGGCCGCACTCCCCCGACGACTGGCTCATCGTGGCCGGCGACGTGGCGGAGAAGTTCGACGACGTGGAGTGGGCCCTGGGCGTGCTGCGCGGCCGGTTCGCCAAGGTGGTGTGGTCGCCGGGCAACCACGAGCTGTGGACCACGAAGGACGACCCGGCCCAGTCGCGCGGCGAGGTGCGCTACAAGCAGCTCGTGGAGCTGTGCCGCAGCATCGACGTGCTCACGCCCGAGGACGAGTACGCGGTGTTCGAGGGCGCGGGCGGGCCGGTGGCGGTCGCGCCGCTGTTCACGCTCTACGACTACACGTTCCGGCCGGCGGGCACGACGGACAAGGCCTCCGCGCTGGCCGTGGCGCAGGACGCCGGGGTCATCTGCACCGACGAGTACTTCCTGCACCCCGACCCGTACCCGAGCCGGGAGGCGTGGTGCGCGGCGCGGATCGAGGAGAGCGAGCGCCGGTTGCGCGCGGTGGACGCCTCGTTGCGCACCGTGCTGATCAACCACTGGCCGCTCGTGCGGGACCCCACGTTCGTGCTGCGGTACCCCGAATTCGCGTTGTGGTGCGGCAGCGAGCGCACGGCGGACTGGCACGTCCGGTTCCGCGCGGCGGTGGTGGTCTACGGCCACCTGCACATCCCGCGCACGATCCGCAAGGACGGCGTCCGCTTCGACGAGGTGTCCCTGGGCTACCCGCGCGAGTGGCAGCCGCGCGGCTGGACCGCCGCCCCGCTGCTGGACGTGCTGCGCGAGGGGGACGCCCGGTGATCGCCGACCTGGTCGGGCCGCCGGTGTCGGCGTTCGACGCGTTCGACGACCCCGACGGGGTGGTGTTGTTCCCCGAGGAGGAGGAACACATCGCCCGCGCGGTGGACAAGCGGCGTCGGGAGTTCACCACCGGCCGGCACTGCGCGCGCACGGCGCTGGCCGCGCTGGGCTTCCCGCCCGTGCCGCTGCTGCCCGGTCCGAAGCGCGAGCCGACGTGGCCCGAGGGGGTCGTCGGCAGCATCACGCACTGCAAGGGCTACCGCGCGGCGGCCGTCGGCCGGTCGTCCGAGGTGTGGACGATCGGGATCGACGCCGAGCCGAACGAGCCGACCCCCGACGGGGTGCTGGAGGCCATCGCGGTGCCCGGCGAGTTGGCCCGGATGGGTGACTTGCGGGCGTCGGGCGACAAGGTCGCGTGGGACCGGCTGCTGTTCAGCGCGAAGGAGTCGGTCTACAAGGCGTGGTTCCCGCTGGCGCGGACGTGGCTGGGGTTCGAGGATGCGGAGGTGACCCTCGACCCGGACGACGGCACCTTCACCGCGCGGATCTTGATCGAGCCGCCCGTGGTGGACGGCGTCGTGCTGGACGGGTTCACCGGCCGCTGGCTGGCCAGGGAGGGGTTTGTGGTGACCGCGATCGCGGTACCCGCGCGCTGATCAAGGGGTTCGGAAGGCGGCGGTATGGGCGACGAGGTCGGGCGGCAGGAGTTCACGCGCGATGACCGGACGCGGTACCGCACGAAGGTGCGCCGGTGCCTCGACGTGTTCGCGCGGATGCTGGGCGAGTCCCGGTTCGAGTTCGACCGGCCGACCACCGGCCTGGAGATCGAGCTGAACCTCGTGGACGACGCGGGCGACCCGGCGATGCGCAACGCCGAGGCGCTGGAGGCCATCGCCGACCCGGACTTCGTCACCGAGCTGGGCCAGTGGAACCTGGAGATCAACGTCGCGCCGAGGCTGCTGACCGGCGGCGGGATCACCGAGTTCGAGGACGTCGTGCGGGCGTCGCTGAACGAGGCCGAGCACAAGGCGCGGGGCGTGGACGCGCACATGGTGATGATCGGTATCCTGCCGACGTTGCAGCCCAAGCACCTGGCCGTGGACGCGCTGTCGGGCAACCCCCGGTACACGCTGCTCAACGAGCAGGTGCTGGCCGCGCGCGGCGAGGACCTGCAGATCGCGATCAGCGGGGTGGAGCGGTTGCAGCTCACCGCGGACTCGATCGTGCCGGAGGCGGCGTGCACGAGCACGCAGTTCCACCTCCAGGTGTCGCCGGAGGACTTCGCCGCCTACTGGAACGCGGCGCAGGCCATCGCGGGCGTGCAGGTCGCGATCGGGGCCAACTCGCCGTTCCTGCTGGGCAAGGAGCTGTGGCGGGAGACGCGGATCGCGCTGTTCCAGCAGGCCACGGACACGCGCAGCGACGAGCTGAAGGAGCAGGGCGTCCGGCCGCGGGTGTGGTTCGGCGAGCGGTGGATCACGTCGATCTTCGACCTGTTCGAGGAGAACGTGCGCTACTTCCCGGCGCTGCTGCCGATCTGCGACGAGGAGGACCCGTTGCAGGTGCTGGAGCGCGGGGACACGCCGTCGTTGGCCGAGCTGAGGCTGCACAACGGCACGATCTACCGCTGGAACCGGCCGGTGTACGACGTCGTGCGCGACCAGCCGCACCTGCGGGTGGAGAACCGCACCCTGCCGGCCGGGCCGACGGTGGTCGACATGCTGGCCAACGGGGCGTTCTACTACGGCCTGGTGCGCGTGCTGGCGGAGGAGGAGCGGCCGCTGTGGTCGCAGATGTCGTTCAGCGCGGCGGAGGAGAACTTCACGGCGGGCGCGCGGTCGGGGATCGACGCCCAGGTGTACTGGCCGGGCCTGGGCACGGTGCCCGTGGCGGAGCTGGTGCTGCGCCGCCTGCTGCCGATGGCCCACGAGGGCCTGGTGAGGATGAAGGTGGACGCGGCCGAGCGGGACCGGCTGCTGGGCGTGATCGAGCAGCGCTGCCTGACGGGCGTCAACGGCGCGACCTGGCAAGCGCGCGCCTTCCACCGCCACTACGACCACACCGCCCTGGACCGGCCGGAGGCGCTGCGGCGGATGCTGCGCACGTACCGGGACCTGATGCACAGCAACGAGCCGGTGCACACCTGGCCGGTGTCCTGATCCCCGTTTTTGTCGTACCCCGCCGGCAGGATGAGAACAGGGGTCCCCTGGGCGAGGACCCCTGCGCAGCGTTCGGGCCGTCGGGTCAGGCCGAGGTCCGCGGGCCGGCCAGCAGTTCCCGGGCCCGCAGCGCCCTCATCGCGTCCGCCTCACGGGCCCGCACCGCCCGCTCCCACCACACCTCGCCCTCCCGCCGGCCCTGGTGCAGCGCCGACAGGCTGAACATCGCGTCCGCGTGACCCGCCTCGGCCGCGCGGGTGAACCACGTCTCCGCCCGGTCGTCCTCCGGCTCCGCCCGACGCCCCGGCCGACGAGCCGCGGCACGTCCCTCGGCGCTCCCCCACCGGGTCAGCAGCATGCCCAGCTCGTACATCCCCCGCGCGTCCCCGGCGCCCGCCGCCAGCCGGAAGCAGCGCTCCGCCACGTCCACGTCACCGCGCTCGCGCGCCAGCACCCCGAGCACGACCTGCGCCCGGGGACGACCCGTCGCGTCGCGGTGCCGCCGGTTCAGGGTCCGGGCGTCCAGCACGGGCAGCGCGGCCCACAGGGCGTGGTCCACCTCGACGCCGCCCACCTCGGCCGCCCGCTCCAGCCAGTGCTCGGCCTCCTCGACCGCGCCCCGGTGCAGCAGGAGCAGCGCCAGCTCCGCCGTCGAACACCCGGCGCGGGCCGCCTTGCGGTACCAGCGCTCGGCCTCGTCCCGACCGCCCCCGGCCACCAGCACCGCGCCCAGCCGGCCCATCGCCTCCACGTCACCGCCCTCGGCGGCACGCCGGTGCCACGCCTCGGCGCCCTCCAGGTCGCCGCGAGCCGCCAGCACCTCGCCCAGCTCGACCATGAAGAACGCCTCGCCGGTCGCCTCCACGGCCAGCCGCAGCCACCGCTCGGCCTCCTCCGCCTCGCCCCTGGCCCGCAGCCGCGTGCTGATCACGGCCAACGCCCGCGGGTGGCCCGTCTCGGCGGCACGGCGGTACCACTCGTCGTCGGAACCGGGATGGGAGGCGCCCGCCGGGACGGCGAGGTCCGCCAGCGCCATCATGGCCTCCGCGTCACCGAGGTCGGCGGCCTCCCGGTACCAGTGCCGCGCCTCGTCCAACCGGTCCCGCAGCCGCGCCGCCCGCGCCATGCCGTGCATCCCGGCCACGTCGCCCAGGTCCGCCGAGCGGGCGTACCAGCGCGAGGCCTCGACCTGCTCGCCGCGCTCCTCGTGCAGCAGCGCCAACAGGTTCATGCCGTCGACGTCACCGCTCTCGGCGGCGGCGCGGTACCACACCTCGGCCGCCGCGGCGTCCCCACCGCGCGCCGCCGCCACCCCGAACCCCACCATGGCCGCTGTGTCGCCCACACGTCCCCCTCGACGTCGGTGTCGGCTCGATGCTCCCGCACCACCGAGGTCGGGCGCACGCCTGCAACCGGGGCAAGCGGGGGCGCGGCGACCGCCACGCCCCCGCGCCGCCGGGGATCAGCTCGTCGGGAAGTCGTCCGGGGTCCGCATGCGGTCGCGGATCCAGACGCCGGCGGGCTTGAGCACGCCCGTGCCGGTGAACGCGGAACCCGCGCAGGTGCCCTCCTTGAACACCGCGCCCGAGCGGAAGTCGTCGGAGAAGTTCCAGTTCGTCCAGCCGATCTTGTTGGCGGCCAGGAAGTCCAGGTACTTCTGGCTGTAGGCGAAGTCGTTCGCGCCGTCACCGGTGTAGGTCTGGGTGCCGAACTCCGTCACGAAGAGCGGGAGCCGCGCCGCCGCCCGCTGCAGCGCGGCGAAGTACTCGTCCTGGTGCGAGGCCGCGTAGAAGTGGAACGTGTACATGAAGTTCGTGGCGTTGATCGGGTTGTTGACGATGTCCTGCTCGCTGCGCCCGTCGGACACGCCCAGCGAACCCCAGCCGTGCGTGCCGACGAACACCACGCCGTCGGGGTCCTGGGCCCGGATCACCGGGATCATCTGCTCGGCGTAGGACTTGATCCCCGCCCACGAGACGTTGTTCGGCTCGTTGGCGATGTCGTAGATGATGTTGGTCTTGTCGCGGTGCCGCTGCGCGATCTCGGTGAAGAACGTGCGGGCCAGGGCGATGTTCGCGTTCGGGTCGCCCGGGTCGAGCTGGTGCCAGTCGACCAGCGCGTACAGGCCGCGCCGGGTCGCCTCCTCGATGTAGCCGTGCACCAGGTCGGTGAACTTGCGCGGGTTGGTCTCGTAGCCGTCCTCCTGCACGTACATCGAGATGCGCAGGACGTCCGCGCCCCAGTCGCCGGCCAGCGCGTCCAGCGACGCGGACTTGACGCACTGGGCGTACCACTGGATGCCGTGCGTGCTCATGCCGCGCAACTGGACGGGCTTGCCGTACCGGTTGCACAGCTTCAGCCCGCACACGCGCAACTGCCCGTTGACGTCCGCCGGCCGGCCGGCGGTGACCGCGCCCGTCTCGACGGTGAGCCGGTCGAGGTTCGGGCCGCCCACGGCCGTGGTCGCGGTGGCGCGCACGCGGTTCGCGCCGGCGGCCAGGGACACGGTCGCCGTGCCCGTGCCCCACGTCGACCACGCGCCGGTGCCGGGGAACGCCACGCCGACGCCGGCCGCGCCGTCGACCGTGACGGTGACCGGGCGGTTGGCGGTGGTGCCGTTGGCGTAGCGGAAGGACAGGGTCGCGGGGCCGGCGGTCGCGGCGGTGACGGTGAACTCGACGTACCCGCCGGTCGCGTTGTCGTAGTTGACGAAGCCGCTGCCGGTGTAGCCCGCGTGGTTGGACTCGACCAGGCCGCCGGAGATCGTGGCGGCTTCGGCCTGGTGCTCGGTGATCGCCGCGGCGCCGACGTCGGCGGCGGCCGTCGGCACGGACAGGACGGCCGCGACGAGCGGCCCCAGCAGGGTGGGTACGGGCCATCGGGGTGCCACGGGGTGCCTCCCACGGTTCAGGGGTGGAGTGGGACTCGGTGGCGGCGGTTCAGTTAGGAAAGTTTCCTATCTGTTGCGTGGGATCACAGCACCCCGGCACGTGCGGTGTCAACGGTGGACGGCGCGCGAGAGCCGCGCGGGACGGTCGGCGACAGCGGGAGCGGCGCGTCAGAGGCCGGAGGCCGCGGGGACGTGGCCGAGGCGGGGGCGCAGGTGGGTGCTCGCGCTCCACGCCGACACCAGGCCGGGCAGCAGCACGTGCCACGGCAGCCGGTCCAGCACGTCGCAGCGCACGGACAGCACGATCCGACCGGACGCGCCGCTGTCCAGCCACACCACCCGCAGCGGCACGTCACCCGGCACGTCGTCGACCGCCGCCAGCGACAGCAGGCACGGCGGCAGCGCCACCCGGCGCACGCACGACTCGGCCGTGTGGCCCTCCGCGCGCAGCACCTCGTGCCGCACGAACAGCGCCCGGACGGCCGCCACCAACCGGCGCTCGCCCAGGCCGGCGCGCACCTGGACGACCATGGACTCGTAGCCGGCGATCGCGACAGGCCGTGTGGACACGCAGCGCCTTCCCTCTGGTCGGGTCAGGCGAAGTTAGCACTAGTAGTCGTCGCCGCCGAAGAACGTTTCCTCCAGCCGGTCCGCCGTGCCCGCCAGCAGCGCCAGCGGTTCGGTGAACTCGTGGATGTCGAGGTCGGCCAGCGGCAGGGAGTGCCGCAGCACGACGTGCTCCCCCATGATCGCCGCACCGCACGCGATGGTCGAGTTGCCGACCTCGGCGAGGAACGCGTGCAGGTCGACGTTCGCCGCCAGCCCGATCGGCGAGGCGATCTGGACCCACTCGTGCATCTTGTCGAGCACCTCGCGGACCAGGACGACCACCTGGGTCCGCTCGTCGTCCTCGTCGTACTGCTCGAAGTTGAACAGGATCCTGATCTCGTCCTCGTTCTCCGCGATGACGTCGTAGGTGTCGTGCACGTACGCGGCGAGGTCGCCCCAAGTGGCCATGCGATCACCCTACGGGCGCGACCGCCGCCCACACCGCATCCCCGACCGGTCGGGACGCCTCGGCCAGGTCGAGGCCGCCGGCGAGGTACCGGCGGGCGCACTCGTGCGCGGGCCCCATCACGACGGGGTCCAGCGCCCACAGCGGGAACTCGCGCAGGTCGCCCGCCGCCATCCGGGCGGCGAACCAGCGGGTGACCGGCTCGAACACCTCCGCCTTCGCGGCCGGGTCGGCGGTCGTCGGCGCGGCGTAGAGGAAGCGGGCCCGGCCGGGGTGCTCGACCACCCACCCCAGGTACCGCGCCACCGCCCCCCGCACGGCGCGCTGCGCGTCACCGTCGTCCAGCGCCGGCAGCATCGCCGCCACGCAGTGCGCGAAGCTCTCCCCGTACAGCACGGCGAACACGCCGGCCCGGCTGCCGAAGTGGTGGTAGACGCTGCCGTTGGACACGCCGGACCGCGCGGTCAGCGCGCTGATCGTGACGGCGTCCAGCCCGCCCTCGTCGACCAGCGCGAGGGCCGCGTCGAGCACAGCCCGCCGACCGGTCGCTCCCACGCCCGTTAGAGTACCGCTCTAGAGCGTCGCTCCCTGGAGGTCACCGTGGCCCGTTCCATCCCCGATCTGCTGCGCGAACGCGTGCGCGAGACCCCGGACGCGGAGGCGCTGCGGTTCCGCACCGGTGACGCGTGGACCTCGCTGACCTGGGCCGAGGTGGGCGAGCAGGTGCGCAGGCGGGCGCTGGGCTTCCGGGCGCTGGGCGTGCGGGACGAGGCGCGGGTCGCGATCATGGCCGCGACGAGCGCGGACTGGATCCTCACCGACCTCGCGGTGCTGGCGGCGGGCGGCGTGACGACCACCATCTACCCCAGCAGCACCCCGGACGTCGTCGCGCACATCGTCCGCGACTCCGGCAGCGTGCTGGTGGTCGCCGACCCGGACCTCGCGGGCCGGGTCGACGCCAAGGTGGTCACGCCCGACTGGGAGCCCGACGGCCCGACCGGCGACTACGACGCGATGGTGGACGAGCTGACGCCGGAGCGGCTGGCCACGCTGATCTACACCTCCGGCACCACCGGCACGCCCAAGGGCGTCGAGCTGACCCACGACAACTGGCTCTACACCGCCGAGGCCATCCGCGAACTGGGCGTGCTCACGCCCGACGACCTGCACTTCCTGTGGCTGCCGATGTCCCACGCGTTCGGCAAGGTCCTCCAGGTCGGCATGCTGGCGACGGGCGTGCCCACCGCCGTGGACGGTGAGGTGGACCGGATCGCGGCCAACCTCCAGGAGCTGCGCCCCACGGTGGTGGCCGCCGCACCGCGGATCTTCGAGAAGATCCACCAGCGGGTCGTGGCGTCCATGCGCGAGGCGGGCGGGGTCCGGGCCAGGCTGTTCGACTGGGCGCTGGAGGTCGCCGAGCACCCGGACTGGGCGCTGCGCCGCAAGGTCGCCGACAGGCTCGTGTTCCGCAAGCTCCGGGACCGGGTCGGCGGTCGGATCAAGTACTTCGTGTCCGGCTCGGCGCCCCTGTCGCGGCCGGTCGGCGAGTTCTTCGACCGCGCGGGCATCACGATCCTGGAGGGCTACGGCCTGACCGAGTCGTCGGCGGCGTCGTTCGTGAACCGGCCGGACGCGAACCGGCTCGGCACGGTCGGCCCGCCGCTGGTCGGCACGGAGGTCCGCATCGCCGACGACGGCGAGGTGCTCATCGGCGGGCGCGGGGTCATGCGCGGCTACCACGGCCTGCCCGAGGAGACCGCCGAGGCGCTGCGGGACGGCTGGCTGCACACCGGCGACATCGGCGAGCTGGACGAGGCGGGCCGGTTGCGCATCACCGACCGCAAGAAGGAGCTGATCAAGACCTCGGGCGGCAAGTACGTCGCGCCGCAGGCGGTGGAGGGCCTGGTCAAGTCCAACAGCCCGTACATCGGCAACGTGCTGGTGCACGGCGACGGTCGCAACTACTGCGTCGCGCTGGTCACCGTCGACCCGGACCTCGCGCCCGCCGACCTGGACGCGGACGCCGAGGTCGGCCGTGCCGTCGAGGCCGCCAACGCCAAGCTGGCCCGGCACGAGACGATCAAGAAGTTCGCCGTGCTGCCGGAGGACTTCTCGGTGGACGACGGCACGCTCACCGCGAGCCTCAAGATGCGCCGCAAGGAGATCGAGACCCGCTACAAGGACGTGCTGGACGGCCTGTACTCCTGAGGTCCGGCGGGCCGGCGGGCCGCCGCGACGGCCCACACGCCCGCCACCAGCACCGCGACCACCTCGGTCAGCACCAGCAGCCGCTCCACGTGGCCGAGTGGGATCACCCGCCACCAGGACGTGCCGACCACGACGTCCACCGCGATCGCGTACAGGATCGGCGTGAACGCCACCGCCGACAGCACGCCGAGGCGGAACGTCCACCGGGCGTGCCCGCCCCACACCGGGTCGCGCCGCCACGGCCGGGCCAGCAGCACGGCCGCCAGCGGCAGCGCGACGAAGGCGAGCAGGCTGCCGAAGCGGTGGATGCTGCCGCTCGCGCTCGGGCCGAGCGCCCAGTTGTTCTTCGGGAAGATCACCACCAGCGCGAGCCCGGCGGACCACGCGGCGAACGCCACCGAGCCCGCCGAGCGCCACCTCGCCACCCCGCTCCGCACGAGCACGGCGAGGATCGCCAGCGAGCCCGCGACCAGCAGCAGCACGCCCGTGTCGAACACCCAGCGGTAGGGGCCCAGGGCGTACTCGCTGATGGTCCGGCGCAGGTGGGCGGTCGAGCCGCGCAGCCGGTAGAGGTCCAGCCCGCCGACCAGGGCGATGGTCAGCACGACCGCGGTCACGCCACCGAGGGCGGCGAAGCGGGCCGCCGAGCGGGCCGGGGCGGGCGATGAGGTGGGCGGCGGGGTTGGCGGTGAGGTGGGCACAACGGACAGAACGGACCAGGACCGGTCCGGGTTCCGCCGCGCCCGGACCGACAGCCCCCGGACAGGCGCGGCTCGACTCGACCACGCAGACCCGACTCGACCGCGCAGACCCGACTCGACCACGCGGACCTGACCCGATCACGCGGACCCGGCTCGACCGGCGGGCTCTACTCGACCGGCGCGCTCTACTCGACCCCGCGGATCCGGCTCGACCGGCGCCCTCGACTCGACCGGCGGGCTCAGCTCGACCGGCGGACCACGAGCGTCGGGGCGAACACCACGGAGCTGACCGGTCGGTCCGGCCGCTCCACCCGCTCCACCAGCAGGCGCGCCATCTCGGCCGCCATGTCCTCCACCGGCTGCCGCACGGTGGTCAGCGGCGGGTCGCACTCCACGGCCGGGCTGCTGTCGTCGAACCCGACCACCTTGACGTCCTCCGGCACCCGGCGACCGCCGGCGCGCAGCACCGGCAGCGCGCCGGTCGCCATCAGGTCGGAGGCGATGAACAGGCCGTCCACGTCCGCGCCGCCCACGTCCGCGCCGGCCAACCGCCGGGCCGCCTCCGCGCCGCCCTCGCGGGAGAAGTCGCCCTCGACCACCGCGGGCTCCGGCAGGCCGTGCCGGGCCACCGCCTCGCGGAAGCCGCGCAGCCGGTCCTGGCCCGCGGGCGTCTCCAGCGGGCCGGTGATCGTCGCCAGCCGCCGGCAGCCCGAGGCCACCAGGTGGTCGGCCGCCAGCCCCGCGCCCGCGGCCTGGTCCACGTCCACGTAGGTGATCGACATCGGCCGGACCGGACGCGCGGCGAGCACGACCGGCAGGTTCGCGTCGATGAGCTGCCTGGGCAGCGGGTCCGCGCCGTGCGTGTGGATCAGGATCACGCCGTCCAGCCGGCGCTGGCGGATGTCGTCCACCACCTCGCGGTGGTCGCCCGTGGTCAGCACCAGCTGCACGCCCAGCGGGCGGATCACCGGCAGCACGCCGCTGACCACCCGCCCGAAGTACGGGTCGTGCACGGTCCGGCCCTCCTCGGGCAGGACGAGCCCGATCGCACCGGCCCTGCGGGTGACGAGCGAACGCGCCGCGCGGTTGGGCGTGTACCCGGTCGTGGAGATCGCCTTCTCCACGACTTGGCGCAGCTCACGGTCCACCGTGGCGACCCCGTTGACGACCCGGGACACGGTGGCCCGGGAAACCCCCGCGATCCGCGCGACCTCCTCCAACGTGACTGGTCTGCGGTCCACGTCAGCCTTTATACCGGGAGGTGCGGCCCCGCCGAGGCGGGACCGCACCTCCGGCGTCACTGGTAGACGCGGACGTAGTCGACCAGCATGCGCTGCGGGAAGACCGTGGTGGCGTCCGGCGGGCCGGGCCAGTCACCGCCCACCGCGTTGTTGAGCAGGATGAAGAACGGCTTGTCGAACACCCACGGGCCGCGCGTGGCCTCGACGGTCGCCTTGTCGATGGAGAGGACCGTCACGTCGTCGATGCTGAACGTGATGCCCCGGCTGTTCCAGTCGAGGCGGAACACGTGGAACGCGTTGGCGAAGTCCTGCCCGGTGTCGCGCGCCTGGCCGATGCCGCCGCCGCCGAAGTACGCCGGGCCGTGGATCGTCTGGTACGCCGTGTTCGGCTCGCGACCCAGGTGCTCCATGATGTCGATCTCACCGCTCGCGGGCCACGGCGTGCCCTTGAAGATGTCGGTGCCGAGCATCCAGAACGCGGGCCACAGGCCCTTGGTGCCCGACACCTTGATCCGGGCCTCCACGCGGCCGTAGGTCCAGGACGCCTTGCCCTCGGTGATGATCCGGGCCGAGGTGTACTGGCACGTGCCGCTGCCGCTGACCGGGTCGACCGGGCACGCCGAGCCCGGCGTGACCTCCCGCCTGGCCTCCAGCACCATGTTGCCGGCGCCGTCGGTGAACGCGTTGCGGTTGTCGGTGTAGTACTGCAGCTCCGCGTTCTGCCCCGTGCCGACCTCGGGCCGCCACTTGGTCGCGTCCGGGCGGGTGCCCGAGGCCGCGTTGAACTCGTCGCTCCACACCAGCCGCAGCGGGTTGCCCGGGTCCGGGGCCTGCGGCGGCGGCGCGGTGGGGCTGCCGCCGGTGCCGTAGACCTGGAACTCCCACAGCGAGTAGCCGTACTGGCCACTGCGCTTGGTGAGGTTCACCCGCACGTACCGGCCCGTGCCGCTGACGGCGAGGGTCTGCTTGAACCCGGTGCCGTTGGTGACGGTGTGGATCGTGGTCCAGTTCGCCGCGTCGGCCGAGGTCTGGATCTGGAACCCGGTGGCGAACGCCGGGTCCCACTGCAGCACGACCTTGCTGACCTGGGCGGTCGCGCCGAGGTCGACGTAGATCCAACCGGGGTCGACCCAGCCGGTGGTGGCGCTGGTGGCCCAGCGGGTGGCCGGGTTGAAGTCCAGCGCCTTGGCCGGGGTGCAGCCGGGGCACGCGCCGTCGTCCTGGAACGACGAGGCGAACGCCGGCTTGTTGTAGGACAGCAGCTGCTCACCGGGTTGGGGGTTGCCGCCGCCCGTGCCGGTGCGCACGGCGAACTCCCACAGCGACACGCCGTACTGCGTGGCGCGGGCCGTGGTGTACACCCGGACGTAGCGGCCCGTGCCGGTGAAGGTGACGTTCTGCGTGCCGCCCGTGCTCGTCGTGGTCTGGTAGGCGGTCGTCCACGTCGAGCCGTCCGCGGAGACCTGGATCTGGTAGGCCGTCGCGTACGCGGCCTCCCACTGCAGCGTCGCGCCGCAGACCTCCCGGCTCGCGCCCAGGTCGACCCGCAGCCACTGCGGGTCGCTGAACGCGCTGGACCAGCGGGTGCCGGCGTTGCCGTCCACCGCGGAGGCCGCCGTGAACGGGCTGCCCGTCTCCACCGACGACGCGGTGACCGGGGCGTTGAGCGCCGCGTTGCCCGTGCCGCACTCGGCGGCTCGCACCGCCGTGGTCGGCACGACGAGCGCGGTCAGCAGCGCGAGGGCCGCGCCGGCGCGGATCAGCGATGACCTGGTCACGGGCGACCGTCCGCGCCGCACTTGATGATCGGGTTGATGCAGTCGCGCACCCGGCGGGCCAGCTCGGCCTCCGGCCAGGCGTTGAAGAAGTCGCCGTGCATCGTGAAGCCCGGCCCGGAGGCCAGCCGGAACCGCGCCGGGTCGCCGTTGACCGGGTAGCGCAGCACCTGGCGCAGCTTCGGCACCGGGACCGGGTGGGTCGCCGGGCACTCGGCGTTGACCGGGTAGGCCATGTGGCTCTTGTGGTCGGCCGAGTCGAGGTCACGGCCGTTCCAGCACTGCGGGAAGTCCAGGTAGGACTCCAGCATCGTGCCCGCCGGGCAGTTCACGAAGTCCTTGGACGCGCCCACGTGCCCGGCGTGCAGGCAGGACCAGCGCGAGATCGTGCTGGCGTCGGGGGCCGTGGCCTTCGCGTTGCCCGCGACGATCCGCAGGCCGAGCGGGAACGGCTGGATGCGCGCGATCACGTCGTCGCGCACGCCCTCGCCCAGGTAGTAGAACGTGGTGCCGGTCGGTTCGACGGGCTGGTTGTCCGCGTACAGGGTGGGCACCCAGTAGGAGGACAGGTCGACGCCCGGGTTGCACGTGCTCGTGCCCGTCAGCAGGGTCTGGACGGTGGTGCGGGCGTTGGTGGTGGTGTTGCCGAAGAAGCTGTGCATGTGCGACGCGCCCGGCAGGTTCGGCGCGACGATCGGGTCGTCCGGCAGGCGGTGGCTGTACGGGCACTCCGCCAGGAACTCGGCGACCCGCACGATCGGACCGCTGGTGGTGGGCGGGCCGAACACCTGGAACTCCCACAGCGACACGCCGTACTGGGTGGCGCGGGCCGTGGTGTAGACGCGGACGAACCGCGCGGTGGCCGAGACCGCCAGCGTCTGCACGCCGACGGTGCCCGACGCGGTGGCGACGGTGGTCCAAGCGTTGCCGTCGGCAGAGGTCTGGAGCTGGAAGGAGCGCGCGTAGGCGGCCTCCCAGTTCAGCGTGACCTGGCTGATGGCGGTGGACGTGCCGAGGTCGACCCGGAGCCACTGGGGGTCGGACGCGGCGCTGGACCACCGGGTGCCCGCGTTGCCGTCGACGGCGGCGGAGGCGGGCGTACCGCCGTTCTCGGTGGAGGAGGCGGCCACGGCCTTGCCCTGGGACAGCAGTTCCGGGGCCGCCGAGGCGGGAGAGGTGACGAAGGTCAGTGCGGACGTGGTCAGCACCGCCACGGTGAGTGCGGTGACCAAACGACGCCATCGGCGAATGGTGGGGATCACGACTCCCCTTTCGAAGGGCGTTACAGGGAGGTTTCAGAGAGCGCTCTCACAGCGGAACGTAGGACCGCCCCCTGTATCAGTCAAGGAAAGTGCCGGGTTCCGGTCATCCCGGAACACCGACCGAGAGAGCGCTCTCTCACCTGAGCGTTGAACTCACCGGTCCTGGACGTAGGACTCTCGCGACCTGAACGTACGACTCACGCGGCTTGAACGTACGACTCACGCGAGAGTCCTACGTTCAGAGCGCGTGAGTCCTACGTTCGGAGCGCGAGAGTCCTACGTTCAGAGGGCGGGAGTTCTGCGTTCGGGGCGCGGGGGTTCTGCGTTCGGGGCGCCGGTGGCGGTCAGGGCAGGCGGGCGGCGGGGGGCAGGGCGTCGGGCGAGGCCGTCGGCCAGGCCAGCGGGTCCGGGCCCAGCTCCCACAGCTCGGCCACCTGCAACGCGCACCACGGCGACACCGGACGGGCGCCGGCCAGCACGGCGGGCGCGAACTCCGCCCACGACACCCACTCGAACGAGTCCACCTCGTCCGGGTTCGGCTCCGGGTCGCCGGTGACCACGCCGCGGAACACGGGGCACATCTCGTTCTCCGTGACCCCGTTCTCCATCACCGCCCGGTAGCGGAACGCGGGCAGCACCAGGTCAAGCGACACGCCGGCCAGCCCCAGCTCGTCGGCCAGTCGCCGCGACACCGCCGCCACCACCGGCTCGGCGGGCGCGGGGTGCCCGCAGCACGAGTTGGTCCACACCCCGGGCCACGTCTTCTTGTGCAGGGCTCGCCGGGTCAGCAGCAGCCGACCGGCCCCGTCGAACAGGTACGACGAGAACGCCAGGTGCAGCGGGGTGGACGTGTGGTGCACGGCGGCCTTGTCGGCCACGCCGATCCCGGCACCGGACTCGTCCAGGAGCACGACTTGTTCCACACGCCCACCCTGCCACAACCGCGATCACCGCGCGTCGGCGAGCACCCTGGGGTTGCGCACCAGCTTGCCGCTGGGCGTGCGCGGCAGCGCGCGCAGCACGTGCACCCGCTCCGGCAGCTTGAACTCGGCCAGCCGCTCCGCGCACCACGCGGCCACCTGGTCCGACGTGAGCGTGTCCGACCCGGTCGAGATGTAGGCCTGGACCGCCGCGTCGTACACCGCGATGGCCTCGGTGACCAGCGGGTGGGCCCGCAGCGCGCCCTCCACCTCGGTCAGGTCCACGTTGAAGCCGCGCACCATGACCAGGGAGTCGGACCGGCCCAGCAGCCGCAGGTTGCCCTCGGCGTCGAACTCGCCGCGGTCACCCGTCCGGAACCACCCGTCGGAGTAACGGGAGGGACCGTCGTCCTCGGTCAGGTACGGCGACTCGTCCAACGCGACCTCGACCAGGCCCTCGCGCACCCGGATGGTGGTGTCGGACAGCGGCCTGCCCACCGACGGCCGGGACGCGCCGCTCACGTCCATCGTCAACGCGCCCGTCTCCGTGGTGCCGAAGCACTCGCCGACCGCGAACCCGTGGACGGCGGCGAACGCCTCGGCCACCTCCGGCGGCATCAGCTCGCCGCCCGCCAGCGCGCCGCGCACCGTCCGCAGCGCCCCGACAGGATCCGCCCCGGCAGGACCCCCCTCGGCCGGCCCCGCCTTGGCGAGCAGGTCGAAGTGGAACGGCTGGCCGGAGAGGAAGTCGACCCGGTGCCGGCCCGCGGCGCGCAGGATGTCCTCGGCGGAGGAGGACCGGGTCGCGAACACCAGCTCGACCCCGGCGGCCAGCGCGTGCAGCAGCCCGCCCATCAGCCCGAAGCTGTAGGCGGTGTTGTTGAGGATCAGGAACTTCTCGCCGTGCCGGGCCATGTCCCCCGCGGCGGCGAACCGCATCACCTCGCGGATGACCGACTCGGTGCTGCGGCCGACGACCTTGGGCCGGCCGGTCGAACCGGAGGTGAACTGCACCAGCCGGTGCCGCGTCGCGGCGGGCAGGCCGTCGCGCCGGCGCTCGGTGACCAGCTCGTACCGCTCGCGGAACGCGCCGGTGAACCGGTCGGTCGCCCGCACGACGAACTGCGGCCGGGCCAGCTCGCGCAGCACGCCGACCTCGGCGGGGGTGAGCCGGTGGTCGATCGGCACCACCCTCGCGCCGAGCGTCCACAGCGCCAGCACCGCCTCCAGCTGGGTGAAGCTGGGCGGCACCTGGACCGCGACCGTGGTGCCCTCCCCCACCCCGGACGCCGCGAACACGGCGGCCTCGGCGGCGACCGAGGCGCGCAGCGAGCCGCGGGTCACGGTGTGGTCGTGGGTGAACACCGGCAGGTCGTCGCCGTGGCGGGCCAGCAGGTCGGTGACGAACTCGCGCATCTCGGTTCAGGACTCCTTGCAGAACTCGCCGATGGGGATGCCCACGTGCCGCTGCTCGGTCGCGATGTAGCCGAGCAGCTCGTCGCCGCGCTGGAGCTCGGTGACGTTGCGGACCTTCCCGCCGGGGCCGAGCACCCGCACGTGCCAGTCGTCCTGCACGGTCAGGCTCACCTCGACGCCCTCGGGCGAGTGCGCGGTGATGGTCAGGATCGGGCGCGACTCGAGCTTGGCCCGGCCGACGGTGAGCTTGCGGGTGCGGCCCTCGGAGTTGACGGCGAGCACCGTGCTGCCCGAGCGCAGCTCGGACAGGTAGTTGGTGCGGTTGTCCGGACCGAGCACGTAGGAGTGCAGCGCCCCGGCGTTGACCCGGAACGGCCGGGTGGGCATGTAGGGCAGCGGGTGGGTCTCGCTGCAGCACAGGATGAACCCGGAGGAGAACGAGCCGACGAGGATGCCCTCGTCCTCCTGGAAGTGCGACGCGGTGTCCACGCAGACGCGGTCGCCGAGGCCGTTGTGGGTGATGCCCTCGACGGTGAGCGTGGTGAGGTTCAGCGGCGGGGTGGTCGCCTCCAGCAGCCTGGCCAGCTTGAACACGTCGTTGGCGTCGCGCGGCGCCAGCAGCACGCCGTCCGAGCCGTGCTCCAGCACGTCCAGCACGATCGCGGCCTCTTCGAGGTCCTCCACGACGGTCACCAGCTTGCCTGGCGAGCCGTCGGCGGCGGCGATGACGATCTCCAGCGGGATCTTCGTCGGGTCGGTGAACGCGACCACGGTGTGCCCGAGCCGCACGGCGGCGGCGCAGGCGAGCTTGAGCGTGCGGTCGTCGCGGACCTGCACGAACGCGGCGTCGGTGGTGAGCCGCTCCAGCGCGTCCTGGTCGTCGACGACCACGGTGACCAGGTGCGGGCTCTCGACGGCGGCGTCGGCGACGAGCACGCGGGTGATCGTGGGCGGCAGCGCGTCGAGCAGCGCCGGGTCGTCGGACACGACGCCGGCGAGGCGGGCGTGCACGGCGGCGTCCACGACGGCCTCGCGGTGCGCTTCGGGGACGGTGCGGAGGTCGATCCAGGCGAACTTCAACGGTTCTCCAAGGGGTGAGTGCCCGATCGGCGTGCGGACGGGCCGCCGCCGGTCGGGTGACCGGCGGCGGCCGCTGGCAACGGGGTCATGACGAGGCGACTACCCCCGTCATCGCGCGGACCAGGTCCGCCTCGGTGTCGTCGTGGACGATCGACGCCAGTTCCGCGACCAGCGACATCGGCGCGGGCGCGGTGAACACGCGGCGGCCGACGGCCAGGCCGGCGCAGCCGACCGCCATCGCGGTGCGGGCGTGGTCGACCACGCTGCCCGCGCCGGCCGGGCCGCCCGCGACGAGCACCGGGATCGGGCAGCTGGCCACCACCTCGGCCATCCGCGCCGCGGGCCGGGCGAGGTTGGTCTTGACGAGGTCCGCGCCGAGGTCGACCGCGATGTTGACCACGTGCGCGAGCAGGGCGGGGTCGTTCGGGTCGGCGATGCGCGGCCCGCGCGGGTACGCCATGGCGATCAGCGGCACGTTCCACTCGTCGCACGCCTTGGCCACCACTCCGAGGTCGGCGAGCTGGCGCTCCTCGGTGTCCGAGCCGATGTTGACGTGCACGCTCACCGCGTCGGCGCCCAGCCGCAGCGCCTCGTCCACCTCGCCGACGAGCACCTTGGCGTTGGTGTCGGCGGCGTGCGCGGTGCCCGCGCTGAGGTGCACGACCAGCGCGCAGCCGGCGAGCACGGAGGGGTCGATCGTCCGGACTCGTCCTTTGTGGACGATGATGGCGTCGGCGCCGCCGACGACCACCGAGTCGATCAGCTCGTGCCACCGGTCGCGCGGGACCACCGGGCCGTCCGAGACGCTGTGGTCGAGCGGGACGAAGAGGTACCTGTCGTCGCGCGGTCGGGAAAGGCGCCGCAGGCGCAGAGCTTTCGTCATGTCGCTCACACCTCCTCGTGGTCCGGTGTCGGCCATCCAGCAGGGTGGTCGAACCGGTGAGCGCGGCGGGAGGTGTGAGGTGGCGATAACTCGTCAGTTATGCACCTGTTGGAGCAACGCGGCGGGCGCCCACCGGCGCGCGGTCGCCTCCCGCGCCACGCGCGCGACCGGTGTTCGGTTTGTCTTGTTGCCCTAGGCTGCCGCAGTGAACATGGAGCTCAGGCACCTCCACGTCGTGCTGACCGTCGCGGAGGCGGGCAGCATCAGCCGGGCCGCGTCACTGCTGAAGATCGCGCAGGCGGGGTTGACCGCCCAGCTGCGCCGCATCGAACGCGGGTTCGGTGGTCCGTTGTTCCTGCGGCGCACCGACGGCGTCGAGCTGACCGAGTTGGGCCGCCACGTCGTGCTGCGGTCGCGCGACCTCGTGGAACGGTTCGACGACCTGATGGAGACCGCGCGCAAGCTGGCCGCGGAGAGCGACGCCACGGGCATCCGGCTCGGCGGCGTGACCGGCTCGCTGACGCCGCTGCTGGTCGCCGTCGTGCGCGCGTTGCTGCCGACGCACCCGCAGACCACCCACTTGGAACGCACGAGCGACGCCGTGCTGGACCTCGTGCGCACCGCGAAGCTGGACCTGGCGCTGGTGACGGAGTTCCCCCACAGTCCACTGCGGATTCCCGAAGAACTCGACAGCCGGACCGTCGTGGCGGAACCGATGCTCGTCGGGATCGCGGTCGGCCACCGGTTGTCGGCGCGCAACGAGATTCGGCTGTCCGAACTGGCCGACGAGGAGTGGGCGGTCTCCGAGGAGGGCTACGGCGGCGGTCGGTTGAACCTCCACCTGGCGTGCGAGGCGGCGGGGTTCACGCCGCGGTGCGCGCACTTCGGCGTGGACCCGGAGTCGGCCGCGGAGCTGGTGCGCTCGGCGCACACCGTGGCGTGCTTCTTCCCGACCGGGCAGGACCTGCCGGGCGTGCTGCTGAAGCCGATCGTGGGCAACCCGGTGCACCGGCGCGTCGCGGTCGTGTGGCGGCGGGACTGCGCGGCGGCGGAGTACGTCGACGAGATCCACGCCGCCCTCCTGCGCGCCTACCAGGAGCGGATCTGGGGCCACGGGCCGCGCACGGCGAAGTTCACGCCCGCCGGGTTGACCGCGGCGGCCAGCTGACGTCCCGACCGGGCACCCGCGGGGTCCCGGACCGCGGTCCGCGGGGTGCCGCCCGGCACCGGTCCGCGGCCCGGGACGCGGGGTGTGACGCGTGCTCCCGTTCGGCGGTTCCGCGCGGGGCGGGGGCTCAGCGCGCGTCCTGGTCGTGGGCGCTGAAGCGCTCGGCCATCTCCACGTCCCACCAGGCGGCGAAGAACTGGAAGTCGGCGTCGCCGTCGTTGACGAGCTGGTGCTCCTCGTACGGGCGGAAGTGCACGAGGTCGCCCGCCGCGAACGGCATCCGCCCCTCGTCGGTCACGATCTCCGCCTCACCGGACACGGCCACCCAGATCTCGTGCTCGCGGTGGGCGTGCGTGCTCGACGCCGCACCCGGCCGCACCACGCACCACGAGCCGTCGAACGGCGCGTTGACCAGCGGCCACGGCATCAGCCTGCGGGCCGAGAGCCCGCTGTCCCGGACCAGTTCGCCGGGGTCGAGTCGGCGCATCTCCACGGCTATCGCCCCACCATCGGAATTCGGCGTCGTCACCGGCGAACGCCCGGGCGTGACGACGGGGACCTTCGCCGCGGCGCGTCGGGGCGGAAACGATTGCCACCGAACGGCCTACCGCCGGAACCTAGCGATTCCGGGTGCGCGGCGGCCACCGGCTCGGCCACGCGCGTTCGCCAGGCGTTCGCCGGAGGTTCGGTGGTGGTGGCGCGGCCGGTCCCGGTGCGGACGGGTCCGACCCGGTGGTGCCGCAGGTCGCGAGGGGTGGGCGCGCCAACGGGACCACCGGCGTGGTCGCGCGTCCACCCTTCGGGAACGCGAAACCTTTCGCGCGGCCCGGTCAGCGGTCCGCGTGGCGCAGGACGCTCTCCACCTCGGTGCGGAACGCGTCGACGCCG
This sequence comes from Actinosynnema sp. NPDC053489, assembly GCF_044544865.1. Taxonomy (NCBI): domain Bacteria; kingdom Bacillati; phylum Actinomycetota; class Actinomycetes; order Pseudonocardiales; family Pseudonocardiaceae; genus Actinosynnema; species Actinosynnema sp. NPDC053489. Next base: position 74,941 of record NZ_JBITXT010000012.1, read on the forward strand.
TCCTCGCCCTCCGGCGCGCCGTGCGCCCGGAGCAGGTGCAGCAGCGCCACGCCGTGCGCCGACCGGCGGGACAGCGCGCGGAACGAGAACGCGGCCTCGTAGCCGGTGATCGCGGTGGCCAGCGCGGTCGCGACCGCGGCGAGGAACGCCCACAGCGCCCGCCTGCCGCCGTCGGCCACCGCCACCGCGCCCAGCGCCGCCGCGGCCGTGAACAGCAGGACGGTCAGGCCCGTGGTCCAGCGGCGGGCGGTCGTGTAGCGGGAGCGGGCCCGCTCGAACGCGGCGAGGCGATCGCCCAGCCGGTGCCGCAGGTAGGCGCGGAGGAACTGCTCGCGGTGGTCGTCCACCGCCGTGGGCGACGGTCCGGTGCCGGTCATGGGCGGTCCACCGATCCGTGGCGCAGCCGTGCCACGGCCGTCGCCAGTTCGCGGGCGCGTTCCTCGCGCTCGGCGTCGTCGGCGGCGGGTGGCGCGGCGAGGTGGTCGAAGTACAGGGCGCGCAACCGCTCGGCCCGGGCACCGGCCTCGGGGTCCTCCCCGCCGCGCGCCACGACCGCGAGCACTGCCGCGGCCGCACCGGACGCGGCGAGCAGCACACCGGGCCACGGCTGGTCCCGCAGCCAGACCTGCAGCGCGGCGAACACCGTGGCGCCGAACCCGGCGGCCAGGGCGAGGACGGTGAGCAGGCGGGCGCGTTCGCGAGAGCGGAGGGCGGCTTCCTCGGACTCGTGCAGCGCCGGCGCGACGAGCTGGTTGGCGTCGTGGATCGCGTCGGCGAGCAGCGGGTAGTCGAGCACGTAACCGGGGTCGATCACAGGGTGCGGCTCGGGCGCGCGGAACCGGAACCGGGGCCAGACGGCGGGCGGGGGCGCGTCGGCGTGCAGCCGCGAGCCGGGCCGGTTGCCCAACACGCGCCGCACGACGGCCACCACCTTGTCCGCGCCCTCGTCCAGGTGGACGACGGCCACCTGCCCGCTGCGGACGAGGACGGCGAGGTCGTCGTCCTGCCCGTCGGGGGTGGCCTCGGCGCCGGCTCCGGGGTCCGCGGTCGGACCGGCCGGGTCCGGCTCCTCGGCGCTGGAACCGACGAGCGGTGCGTTCGCGGCGGTGGGTGTGCCGGCGGCGATCTCGTCGGCCAGGCCGCCCGTGCCGGCCAGCACGAGCAGCGGCCGGTCGCGGCTCAGGTGGTCCACCAGCGCCGACCTCGCCGTGCCGTCCCCGCCGACCAGCAGCGCCGGCGCCGGGCGCTTGCGGCCCGCCACCGCGTCCACCACCCGGAACAGGGCGGGCAGCTCCTCGCCCCACTTCGAGCCCGGCACGAGCACCGCCGTGTCGTGGTTCACGTTGAGCCGCAGCTCACCCTCCGCGGGCTCCGCGTCCTCCGCCGCGACCCGACCGGACGGCGCGACGCCCACCATCCTGGGCCACCGGCCGTCCAGCGACTCGGCGGCCAGCCCGACCAGGTGCGTCACGCCGGCGTCCGCCCCCGAGGTGACCACGACCGCGTCCGCCGCCGACGCCCGGGCCAGCACGGACCGCAGCACCGGCAGCACGGCGGCGGCCAGGTCGGTGTCCAGCGCACCCGCCGTGCCTAGCACCACGAGGACCGGACGGCCGCGGGGCAGGCCGAGGGCACGCGCCCGGACGTCGGCGTCGGGATGGGCCAGTCGCCGCACCCGCGGGCCCGCTGTAGGCATGCCGGGCACCCTAGCGGGGCCTCACGGGAATTTCACCCGTCCGGGGATGGAAATCCCCGCAGGTAGAGTGCTGGGCGTGTCGATTGACCCCGCCGAGCTGGAAATCGCCCTAAAGGTGCTCGCCCAAGTGGACGAACTGGACACCGAGCACCCCGACGCGGTAGCCGTCCGCCGGGCCACGGCCGGCATCTGGAAGAGCCTGCGCAAGCGCCGCAAGGCCGAGCGCCGGGCCTCCGTCACGGCCGCCGACCGCGCCGTCATCGAGGCGACCGCGACCGGCTCGCCGTCCCGCATCGACGACGAGACGCGCGGCCTGCTGCTGCGCGAGCCGGAGGCGGGCGCGGTGGCGGGCACGCTGCTGCGCGCCCGGTCCTGCTACACGTGCAAGCGGCGCTACACCGAGGTCGACGCGTTCTACCACCAGCTGTGCCCCGACTGCGCGGCGCTGAACCGGGCCAAGCGCGACCAGGGCGCGGACCTGACCGGCAAGCGCGCCCTGCTCACCGGCGGCCGGGCCAAGATCGGCATGTACATCGCCCTGCGGCTGCTGCGCGACGGCGCGCACACCACGATCACCACCCGGTTCCCGCACGACGCCGTGCGCCGGTTCGCGTCCATGCCCGACAGCGCCGACTGGCTGCACCGGCTGCGCGTGGTGGGCATCGACCTGCGCGACCCGGCCCAGGTCGTGCGGCTGGCGGACTCGGTGGCCGCCGCCGGGCCGCTGGACATCCTGATCAACAACGCCGCGCAGACCGTGCGGCGGTCGGCCGGCGCCTACGCGCCGCTGGTCGCGGCCGAGTCCGAGCCGTTGCCGACGGGTCCGCTGCCCGAGCTGGTCACGTTCGGGCACACGCTGTCCGCGCACCCGGTGGCGCTGGCCGGCACGTCGACCGACGCGATCCCGGCCGTCACGGCGCTGGCGCTGACCGCCGGGTCGAAGGAGATCGACGCGGGCGGCCTGGTGCCCGACGAGGCCCCGGTCAACAGCTGGGTGCAGCGGGTCGACGAGGTCGACCCGGTCGAGCTGCTGGAAGTGCAGCTGTGCAACAGCACCGCGCCGTTCATCCTGATCTCGCGGCTGCGCCCGGCCATGGCCGCCTCCCCCGCGCGCCGCAAGTACGTCGTGAACGTCTCGGCGATGGAGGGCCAGTTCAGCCGCGCCTACAAGGGCCCGGGCCACCCGCACACCAACATGGCCAAGGCCGCGCTGAACATGCTGACCCGCACCAGCGCCGAGGAGATGCTGACCACCGACGGCATCCTGATGACCGCCGTGGACACCGGCTGGATCACCGACGAGCGCCCGCACCCGACGAAGGTGCGCCTGGCGGCGGAGGGCTTCCACGCGCCGCTGGACCTGGTCGACGGGGCGGCCCGGGTGTACGACCCGATCGTGCGCGGTGAACTGGGCGAGGACCTGTACGGCTGCTTCCTGAAGGACTACGCCCCCGCCCCCTGGTGACCGTCCCGAGCGTTGAACTCGGGGGTCGCGAACGTACGACACACGGGCGTTGAACGTAGGACTCTCGCGAGAGTCCTACGTTCGGGGCGCGAGAGTCGTACGTTCAGAGCCGGTGAGTTCAACGTTCGGGAGCGGTGAGTTCAACGCTCGGGACGTGGTGGGGGTTGCAGTCCGGCGACTCGCCGGGCGCGCTCCCCGGCGATCACCCGTCCGGCCGCGATACTGCCCGCCATGCTCACCGCCGACGGCCACCTGGTGCACTCCCCGGCGGACCTGGTGGACCTGGTGGAGTGCGACCACCGCAGCAGGCTGGCGCTGGCGCTGGCCGCGGGACTGCCCGGCGCGCCCACCCCGGACGACCGGTCGAACGCGCTCGCCACCCGGCACGGCCACGCGCACGAGCAGGCGGTCCTGGCCCGGTTCCGCGCCGAGCACGACGTGGTCGAGATCCCCCAGCCCGCGCCGACGCACGACGCGCTCACCGAGGCCGCCGCCCTGACCGCACGGGCCATCGCCGACCGCGCCCCGGTCATCTACCAGGCCGTCTTCTACGCCGACGGCTTCCACGGCCGCGCCGACTTCCTCGTCGCCACCGACCGGGGCTACGAACCGCACGACGCCAAGCTCGCCCGGCACGCCACCCCGGCCGCCGTCGTCCAGCTCACCGCCTACGCCAACGCGCTGGGCCGCCACGCCGGCCCCGCCATGCACCTGCGCCTGGGCGACGGCACGACCAAGACGTTCCGGGTCGCCGACTTCCTCCCGCTGGTCCGCGACCTCCAGGCCCGCCTGCGGGCCCGCCTGGCCGCACCCGCCCGCCTGCCCGAACGGCTGTGGGACGACGAACGCCCCGCCTGCGCCACCTGCCGGTTCGGCAGGCACTGCGCCACCGGCCGGGAAGCCGACCGCGACCTGTCCCTGGTCGCCGGCATCCGCGCCGACCAGCGCCGCAAGCTCGCCGCCGCCGGCCTGCGCACGATCGACGCCCTGGCCAACGCCACCCGCGCCGACCGCCCGGCCACGATGTCCGCGGCCACGTTCACCGGCCTGCGCGCCCAGGCCGCGCTGCAGGTCATCCAGGACGACTCGCGCACCGAGGACGACCCGGTCGGCAAGGTCGCCTACGAGGTCGTCGCGCCGGAGGCCCTGGCCGCCCTGCCCGTGCCCAGCCCCGGCGACCTGTTCTTCGACATGGAGGGCGACCCGTTCGCCCTCGACGGCGAGGGCCTGGAGTACCTGTTCGGCGTGGTCGGCGCGGACGAGCGGTTCACGCCGTTCTGGGCGCACACCCGACCGCAGGAGAAGGCCGCGTTCGAGCGGTTCGTCGACCACGCCGCGCGAGCGCTCCAAGAGCACCCCGACGCGCACGTCTACCACTACGCCCCGTACGAGGTGAACGCGCTCAAGAAGCTCGCCGCCCTGCACGGCACGCGTGAGGACGCCGTGGACCACCTGCTGCGCTCCGGCGCGCTGGTCGACCTCTACGCCGTCGTGCGCAAGGCGCTGCGCGTGTCCCAGCGGTCGTACTCGATCAAGTACCTGGAGCCGCTGTACATGCCGGGCGCCCGCGCGGGCGAGGTGACCACGGCCGTGTCCAGCATCGAGGCCTACGAGGAGTTCCTGGCGCTGCGGGACGCCGACCCGGCCCGCGCCGAGGAGGTGCTGACCGGCATCGCCGACTACAACGCCTACGACTGCGTGTCCACGCTGCGGCTCTACCGGTTCCTGCTGGAGGTCCGCGCGGAGGCGGGCATCGAGCCGCACGTGCCGGAGCCCTCGTTCACCGCGGAGATCGAGGACGAGATCGCCGCCCAGCGCCGCGCCGAGCGGGCCGAGCGCCTCGCCGCCGTGGTCGACCCGCTGCTGGCGGGCCTGCCGGACAACCCGGCGGAGGCGACCGACGACGAGCGCGCCCGGGCGCTGCTGGCCGCCGCCGTCGGCTACCACCGGCGGGAGACGAACCCGGCCTGGTGGGACTTCTTCCGGCAGGTCGCCGCGCCGTTGAGCGAGCTGGAGTCCGACAGCGCGTGCGCCGTGCCGGTGTCCGTGCGGGCGCAGGGCTGGGAGATGCCGTCGGGCCGGGTCCGCAAGGCCAGGCGCGAGGTGCGGGTGTGGTGCGACCCGGACCGGCCGCACCCCTTCGCCAAGGGCGACCAGGTCCGGCTGCTCTACCCCGGCACGCCCGCCAACGTCACCCGCGACGCGGTGGTGCTCGCCGAGTCCGCCGAGGACCTGGTGGTGCAGGAGAGCGCGGCGCCCGACGACGTGCACGACGGGCAGCCGATCGCCGTGCTGCCGGGCAGCCCCGTGCGGCCGACGCCCAAGGACGAGGCGGTCTACGACCTGGCCCGGGCCGTGGTGGACGAGCTGCCCGTGCTGCCGCCGCACCCCGGCGTCGACCTGGTCCGCCGCACCCCGCCCCGGCTGCGGACGGGTGCGCTGCCCCGCGGTGGCGACACGATCGCGGACGTGATCGCCGCGGTCGACGCGCTGGACGGCTCCACGCTCGCCGTGCAGGGCCCCCCGGGCGCGGGCAAGACCTACCTCGCGGGACGGCTGATCGCGCACCTGGTCCGGAGCGGTCGCAGCGTCGGCGTGACCTCCACCAGCCACAAGGCCGTGGAGAACGTGCTGGCCGCGGCCCTGGCCGCCGGCCGCGAGCTGGGCGTGCGGATCCCGACGGCGAAGCGGGCCAAGGGCGCGCCCGCGAAGGACTGCGCGTGGGAGCAGCCGCGCGACAACCCGGCGCTGGTGCGCTGGCGGGACGACCAGGGCGGGGGGCACCTGGTCGGCGGCACGGCGTGGACGTTCGCCAACGCGGCGCTGCGAGAGCGGCCGTTCGACGTGCTGATCGTGGACGAGGCCGGGCAGTTCGCGCTGGCCGACGCGCTGGCCGTGTCCACGTGCGCCCGCAACCTGGTGCTGCTGGGCGACCCGCAGCAGTTGCCGCAGGTCGTGCAGGGCACGCACCCGGCGGGCGCGGAGGCGTCGGCGCTGGGGCACCTGATCGGCGACGCGGACGTGATCCCGCCGGAGCTGGGCTACTTCCTGGACCAGACGCGGCGCATGCACCCGGCGGTGTGCGCGCCGGTGTCGAACCTGTCGTACGCGGGCCTGCTGCACGCGCACCCCGGTGCGGCCGCGCGCGGGATCGAGGGCGTGCCGTCCGGGGTGTACGTCCACTCGGTGCCGCACTCGCACAACACGACGTCGTCCGCCGAGGAGGCGGCGGCGGTGGTCGGCCTGGTGCGGTCGCTGATGGGTCGCATGTGGACGGACGGGCCGAACGCGCGGGCCCTGGACGACTCGGACGTCCTCGTGGTCGCGCCGTACAACCTCCAGGTGCGCCTGGTGCGTCGGGAGTTGGAGAAGCACGGCTACGAGCACGTCCGCGTGGGCACGGTGGACCGGTTCCAGGGCCAGGAGGCGCCCGTGGTGATCACCACGATGACCTCGTCGGCCGCCGTGGACCTGCCCCGCGGGCTCGACTTCCTGTTGTCCCGCAACCGGTTGAACGTGGCGCTGTCGCGCGCGCAGGCGGTGGCGGTCGTGGTGTGCTCGCCGCGGCTGGTGGAGGCCGACGTCCGCGGGGTGGACCAGCTCCGCCTGGTCTCGGGGATGATCGGGCTGATGGCCGACGCCGCCCGGTGGGACATCGACGGGGGCTATGGCCAAACCGTATGACGCGGTCCGTTCACCCGCTCTTAATGTCGTAACACACGAACACCTCCTCACCCTGCACCGAAGGAGATCGTGTGACGAAGAGAGTGCTGCGCCTGCTGTCCGGGGCGCTGTTCACGACCATCGCACTGGTGGGCACCGTCCTGGTCGGCCCGGCGTCGGCGGCGACCGCGCCGTCGGCCCTGGCCAGGACCGTCTACTACAGCGCCTCCGGCTACTCGGCGGAAGCCGACCAGGCCGCGCAGATCTGGAACTCCAGCGCGCCGAACGTGCGGATGGTCCGCGGCGGCAGCGCCACGATCCGGATCTACCCGACCACCGGCGGCGGTTCCCGGGCCTACCCCTGCGGGCTCGGGTGCGCCACGATCTACATCGACTCGCGCGACGTCGCGGCGGGCAACTCCGCGCTGCGGATCGTGACCCACGAGATCGGGCACGGCCTCGGCCTGCCCGACAACTACAACGGCATCTGCTCGTACCTGATGTCGGGTGGCAGCGCGGGCACGTCGTGCCGCAACCCCTACCCCAACGCCCAGGAGGCGAGCCGGGTGAACCAGCTGTTCGCGGGCGGTTACAGCACCTCGGTGCCGAAGACCGACGTGTACGCGAGGGGCTGACGGCGGCGGGTGGCGCGGTGGTCCACCGGCCGCCGCGCCACCCGGCTCCGGGAGGGCGGAACCACTCGAACGGGAGGAAAACGGCCAGTCCGCCGAGGACCGTCCGAACGGACCAGCCGATTCCGACCGGTGGAGTTACCCGGAGGTCTCAAAACTACGGGAAGTAGTTACCTAACCCCGGATCGAGTTGTTACATAGTCCCCGATATGGTGACGCGGTTCCTCTGCCCTTCCCTCAGGAGCCCTCACATGCAGTTCGCCAGAGTCGGCGCCCTGGTCGGTGCCGTCACCGCCGCCGTCGCCGCGACCGTCTTCGCCGCCGTCCCCGCTTCCGCTCACACCCCGACGGTCGACGCGGCCTGCGTCGACAAGGTCAGCACGCTGAGCGTCAACCTCAAGGACTACCGCGTCGAGCAGGGCAAGAAGAACAAGGTCGTCGTGACGGTCGACGACCAGGAGCCGAAGACCTTCGAGTTCGACAAGGACTTCAGCAAGAACTTCACCACCGAGCCCGCCACGGTGACCCACAAGTACAAGGTCGAGGTCAAGGCGTGGGACGACCCGAACGGTGACAAGAAGTTCACGCGGACGTTCGACCGCAGCACCGAGGCGTGCGTGAAGGGCGTCCCGCCGACCACCACGACCACGACCACCACCACGACGACGACGACCACCGTCGAGGCGACCACCACCACGGTCGAGACGACGACGGAGTCGGCGCCGGCGGTCACCACGACCACCGAGGCCGCCGTCGTGCCCGCCGGCGACACCAAGCCGCTGGCCAACACCGGCGCGAGCATCGCGATCCCGCTGGTGATCGGCCTCGTGCTGCTCGGCGGCGGCGCGGCCCTGCTGGTCGTGCTGCGCAAGCGCGCGGCGAACAACTAGCACCTCGACGGCTCGGGCCCGGTCACCGCGGTGGTGGCCGGGCCCGAGCCGTCCCTACGGCAGCACCTGGATCTTGCGACCCCGGCCCGCCCGGAACCGTGCCAGCGCCGAGGCGTACTCCCCCAGCGGCAGGCGGTCGCTGATGAACACCTCCGGGTCCAGCACCCCCGCCGCGAACAGGTCGGCCGCCCGCTCGAACGAGTGCAGCACCGCCATCGAGCCGGTGATGGTGATCTCCTCGTTGTAGATCCGGTACGGGTCGATGGTCACGCGCGCGGCGTAGTCGGCGACGCCGAACTGCAGGAACGTCCCGCCCTTGGCGACGCGGCCCAGCCCGTCCTGGATCGCGCCCTCGTTGCCGGTGGCGTCGATGACGACGTCCCACCCGCCCGGCCGGTCCAGCTCGTCGGGCGTGGTGGCGGTGGCGGTCACGCCGAGGCGCTCGGCCGTGGCCAGCCGGTCCGGGTTGACGTCGACCACCTCGATCGACGACGCGCCGGTCAGCTTGCCGAGCTGGAGCATCATCAGGCCCATCGTGCCCGAGCCGTAGATCAGCACCCGGTCGGCCAGCCGCGAGCGCAGCACGTCGTACCCGCGCACCGCGCACGACAGGGGCTCGATCAGCGCGGCGTCCTCGGTCCGCACGTGGTCGGGCAACTTCACGCAGTTCGCCACCGGTGCCAGCGCGTACTCGGCCGCGCCGCCGCCGGTCGTGACGCCGATCGCCGCCCACCGCTCGCACAGGTTGGCGCGCCCCGACCGGCACATGCGGCACTCGTGGCAGTACAGCGAGGGGTCCACCGCGACCCGGTCGCCGACCGCCACCTCCGCCACCTCCGGGCCGACCTCCACGACCACGCCGGCGAACTCGTGCCCCGGCACGACCGGCAGGGTGGGCGCGAACTCGCCCTGGAGGATGTGCAGGTCCGTGCCGCACAGCCCGCACGCCGCCACGTCCACGACGACCTGGCGCGGGCCCGGCGTCGGGTCGGGCACCTCGGCGACCTCCACCGCGCCCACCCCGGTGATCACGGCTGCTTTCACTTCACGGCTCCCAGCGAGAGGCCCTGGACCAGCTTGTCCTGGGCGGCGAACCCGGCGACGAGCACCGGCAGCGACACGACCACGGCGGCGGCGCACACCTTGGCCAGGAACAACCCCTGGCTGGTGACGAACCCGGTGAGGTGCACCGGCGCGGTGCCCGCGACCACGCCGGTCAGCACGCGGGCGAACAGCAGCTCGTTCCAGCTGAAGATGAAGCAGATCAACGAGGTCGCGGCGATGCCGGGCAGGGCGACCGGCGCCACGACCCGCCGCAGCGTGGTGACCAGGCCCGCGCCGTCCAGCGCGGCGGCCTCCAGGATCTCCACCGGCACCTCGGCCAGGAACGACCGCATCAGCCACACCGCGATCGGCAGGTTCATCGACGTGTAGAGCACGGCCAGGAACGTGATGTTGTCCAGCAGGCCGGTGTGCCGGGCGACGAGGTAGACCGGCAGCAGGCCGGCCACGACGGGCAGCATCTTGGTGGACAGGAAGAAGAACAGCACGTCCGACCACTTCTCGACCTTCTTGATCGACAGCGCGTACGCCGCCGGGGTCGCCAGCAGCAGCACGAGCACCGTCGAGCCGACGGACGCGCCGAGCGAGTTGATCAGCGGCGGCCACGGGTCGGAGTCGAAGAACGCGGCGTAGGAGTCGAACGTGACGGGCGCGGCCGGGGACGGCGGGTTGGTCGCCGCGTCCGGCTCGCTGTGCAGGGAGGTGAGCACCATCCACGCCACGGGTGCGAAGAACACCAGTCCCGCGCACCACGCGGCCAGGCCGAGCAGGCGCCTCATGCCCGTGCCCCCTTCGGGTCCGCGGCACCGCCGCCCTCCTCGCGCAGCAGCGAGGACACCACGCGCAAGGCGAACGTGGCGATGGCGATCGAGCCGACGACCACGACGACCCCCGCGGCGGACGCCTGGCCGTAGTCGTGCGCCTGGTAGAAGGTCTGGTAGATCGTGTACGGCAGGTTCGCCGTGCCCAGGCCGCCCGAGGTGATCGTGAAGACGGCGTCGAAGTTCTGCACGACGTGGATCGAGCCGAGCAGCGCGCCCAGCTCCAGGTACGGGCGCAGGTGCGGCAGCGTGAGGTGGCGGAACACCTGCCACGGCGTGGCCCCGTCGACGCGCGCGGCCTCGACCGCGTCGTGCGGGCGGCTCTGCAGGCCCGCCAGCAGGATCAGCATCATGAACGGCGTCCACTGCCACACCAGCGACGCCTCGACGGCGAGCAGCGGCATGCCGCCGATCCACTCCGGCTGCGGCGCGTCCGGGCCGAACAGCCACGTCAGCACGCCGTTGAACAGGCCGTACTCGGGGTTGTAGAGCGCGTGCTTCCACAGCAGCGCGGCGGCGACGGGCACCACCAGGAACGGCGAGATCAGCATCGTGCGCACCACTCCGCGGCCGGCGAACCTGCGGTCGAGCAGCAGCGCCAACCCCAGTCCCAGCACGAGGCCGACCAGCACGACGGTGGCGGTCAGCACGGCCGTGACGCCGATCGCCGAGCGCAGGTCCGGGTCGGTGAACACGGCGGCGTAGTTGTCGAGGCCCGCGAACCCGCGGTGGGTCGGGTCCAGCGAGTTCCACCGCATCAGCGAGATCACCAGCGTCGCGGCGAACGGCAGTTGCGTGACCACGATGGTGAACAGGAGGGCGGGGAGCAGCGGCGCGCGTCGTGCCCAGCGCGCTGCCGCCGCCTGCCGCGACCGCGCCGGGGGCGTCGGCACGGCCCGCGCCGGCGCCTCCCGCACGGTGGTCACCGGGTCCGCCCGATCGGCGTGGGGTTCCTCATCGGTTGCCCCGGTACTTCTCGGCGACGACCTCGGCCAGCGCCTGGCCCTCCGCCAGCGCCGCCTCCACCGTCGTGCTGCCCGCGATGGCCGCGCTCACCTGCTGCGACACCTGCGTGCCCAGGTCGGTGAACTCCGGGATGCCGACGAACTGGATGCCGCTCGCGGGCCGCTCCTGCACGCCCGGGTCGGTGGGCTTCGCGCCCGCGATGGCCGCCTCCGCCTGCCGGGCGAACGAACCGCCGGCCGCCTGGTACTCGGGCCGCCGGTAGGTCGACTTCCGCTTGCCGTCGGGCAGCTTCGACCAGCCCAGGGTCTTGCCGACCAGCTCCTCGTAGCCCTTGCCGGAGGCCCACGACACGAACTTCCACGCCTTGTCGGCCTTCTCGCTCGCCTTCTGGATGCCGAACGCCCACGTGTAGAGCCACGCCGAGCTCGCGGTCCGGACGACCGGGGCCTGGGCGAAGCCCAGCTTGCCCTTGACCGGCGAGTCGTCGGCCTCCAGCAGGCCGGCGGCGACCGTGGCGTCGTACCACATGGCGACCTTGCCCTGGGTCATGTTGTTCAGGCACTCGGCGAACCCGGCCTGCGACGCGCCCGCCTCGCCGTGCGCCCGGACCAGGTCGACGTAGAAGCGGGTGGCCTCCGCGAACTCCGGCGAGTCGAGCGCCGCCCGCCAGTCCTTGGTGAACCACGTGCCGCCGAACGTGTTGACCACCGTGGTGAGCGGCGCCACCAGCTGGCCCCAGCCGGGCTGGCCGCGCAGGCAGATGCCCTTCATGCCGGGCTGCGCGCCGTCGACCCGGGCCGCGAGGTCGGCGACCTGCTGCCACGTCGGCCGCTCGGGCATCGTCAGGCCCTTGGCGTCCAGCACGTCCTTGCGGTACATGAGGAAGGACGACTCGCCGTAGAACGGCTGCGCGTACACCTTGCCGTCGGCGGCGGTGAGGGACTGGCGGATCGGCTCCAGCACGTCGTCCTGGTCGAAGCCCGGGTCCGCGGCGACGTAATCGTCCAGCGGGGTGAGCCAGCCGTTCCGGGCGTAGATCGGCGTCTCGTAGTTGCTGATGGTGGCCACGTCGTACTGGCCCGCCTGGCTGGAGAAGTCCTGGCTGATCTTGTCGCGGACGTCGTTCTCGGGCAGCACGGTGAAGTTGACCGCGATGCCGGTGTCCGCGGTGAAGTGCTCGGCGGTGAGCTTCTGGAGGTCCTGCAGCTGCGGGTTGTTGACCATCAGGACGTTGATCGAGTCGCCGCCGCCGCTCCCGCCGCCCGCGCCGGCGCACGCGGTCGTGGCCAGGAGCACCGCGGCCAGCAGGCCGCCGTACCGCAATGACTTCATCGTCTTGCCCTCCTCGGGGCGAGCGGAACCAGACCCCTGGTGCGGAGGGGTCCGTGCGTGGGTTGGGGTCAGGCCCGGACGACCTTCGGTCCGAGCAGGGCGTAGCGGTGCGCCTCGCCCGCGGGCAGCACCGAGTCGGTGATCACCGCTTCGAGGTCGGCGACGCCGCCGAACCGGTGGAAGCTCGACACGCCGAACTTCGTGTGCACGCCGACGAAGATCCGCCTGCGGGCCGAGGCCAGCGCCTGCGCCTTCACCGCGCCGACGGCCGGGTCGGGCGTGGTGAGGCCGTGCTCGCGGGAGATGCCGTTCGCCCCGATGTAGGCCAGGTCGATCACCATCTCCGAGAGCATGCGGGTGGCCCAGTGGTCGACCGTGGCGAGCGTGCGGCCGCGCATCCGCCCGCCGAGCAGCAGCACGGTCGTGGACGGCACCTCCGACAGCGCGGCGGCCGTCGGCAGGGACGCGGTGACCACCGTCAACGGCCTGCCGGTCGGCAGTGCCTCGGCGACCAGCTGGGGCGTGTAGCCCTCGTCGACGAACACGGTCTCGGCGTCGCCGAGCCGGTCCGCGGCGGCACGGGCGATCCGCCGCTTCTCCGGCACCATCGAGGCGGAGCGGAACTTCAGCCCCGTCTCGAACCCGGCGCTCTCCACCGGGAACGCGCCGCCGTGCGTGCGGCGGACGAGGCCGTGCTCGTCCAGCACCCGCAGGTCGCGCCGCACGGTCTCCGGCGCGACGTCCAGCTCGACCGCGATGTCGGCCACCTCGACCCGGCCGTCCGCCCGGGCCCTGGCCAGGATCCGGCGCTTGCGCTCGTCCGCCCGCACGTCGCCTCCCTGCCCGGTCGGACCGTCGCTGCCCGTTCGGGCCGCCCTTCAAGGTCTAACACCGCCCGATCGGTGTGGCCAGCGCCACAGCGGCGTGATCGGTGCCCGGGTTCGGCCCGTTTCCCCTGACCGAACGCACACGTCCCGCCGCTTCCGTGCCCGATTGGGCCCGTGCGGCTGCCCGTTCCCACCCCGTCCCCGCCGCGCCCGCCGAACGCGAGCGTTGAACCCACCCCTCGCGAACGCAGGACTCTCGCGCCCCGAACGCAGGACTCTCGCGAGAGTCGTACGTTCAGGTCGCGAGAGTCCTGCGTTCACGACCCCCGAGTTCAACGCTCGGGGCGGGAGATCAGGCGTTCACGCCGGTCAACGCAGGGTAGTCGGTGTAGCCCACCTCGGTGCCGCCGAAGAACGTGGCCGGGTCCGGGGTGTTGAACGGGCCGCCGCGGGCCAGGCGGGCCGGCAGGTCCGGGTTCGCCAGGAACAGCGCGCCGAAGCTCAACGCGTCCGCCACGCCGTCGTCCAGCAGGTGCAGCTCGTCCGGGCCGGTCACGCCGTCGGGCGTGTGCGGGTTGAGGATCAGCACGCCGGAGAACCGCTTGCGCAGCTCCAGCGTCAACGCCCGCTCGCCGGTCTCGCCGATGTGCAGGTACGCCAGGCCGAACGGGTCGATCGCGTCCACCAGCGCGGGGTACAGCTCGTGGGTCGACTCCTCGGCGATGTCGTTGTACGGGTTGGCCGGCGAGATCCGCAGCCCGACGCGGTGCGCGCCGATCGCCTCGGACGTCGCGCGGACCACCTCCACCACGAACCGGATGCGGTTGGCCACCGAACCGCCCCACTCGTCGGTGCGCAGGTTGGTGTTGTCGGCGAGGAACTGGTGCAGCAGGTAGCCGTTCGCGCCGTGCAGCTCGATGCCGTCGAACCCGGCCTCGACCGCGTTGCGGGCGGCGGTGGCGAAGTCGGCGATGGTGGCCTCGACCTCCGCCGCGCTCAGCTCCGCGGGCGTCGGGTACTCCTCCATGCCCGTGCCGGTGAACAGCGAACCCGCCGCGCGCACCGGGGACGCGCCCACGGGGTGCAGGTCGCCGGGCAGCACGCTGGGGTGGCCGATCCGGCCGGCGTGCATGAGCTGCGCGAAGATCCGCCCGCCCGCCGCGTGCACCGCGTCCGTGACGGCACGCCAGCCCGCGACCTGCTCGGCGCTGTGCAGCCCCGGCGTGAACGGGTAGCCCTGGCCGACGACCGACGGCTGGATGCCCTCCGTGATGATCAACCCGGCGCCGGCGCGCTGCGCGTAGTACTCGGCCATGAGGGGCGTCGGCACCGTCTCGTACGCGCGGCTGCGGGTCATCGGGGCCATCACGATCCGGTTGGCGAGCTTGGTGCCGGCGAGGTCGAGGGGTTCGAACGCGGTGCTGCCGCTCATGGCTTCCTCCAGGTTGCTGTCTTTACCTGCCCGAACAGTAATCCGAACTCGGATGATTCCCGCACGATCACGTGATGGCCGTCACTCCCACGGGTGGCTAGACTCGAAACATGGCCACGACAGGACAAAATCCCACGTCAACGCCGGTTCCCCAGGTCGCGGACGGCGGCCCGGTCAGCCACGCGATCTTCCGCGTCGCCCGCCTCCACCGCCTCCTGGCGGCACAACTGCTCAGGCAGGCAAACCTGCACCCCGGCCAGGAGGTGGTGATGATGCACCTGTGGGACCGCGGCCCGCGGCGGCAGGCCGACCTGTGCGAGGAGCTGGGCTCGGACTCGCCCACCATGACCAGGACCGTGCAGCGGCTGGAACGCGCGGGCTTCGTCCACCGCTCGCCCGACCCGACCGACGGCCGCGCCGTGCTGGTCGAGTCCACCGCCGCGGGCCACGCGCTGCGGCACGAGGTCGAGCGCGTGTGGCGCGAGCTGGAGGCGGCCACCCTCGGCGAGCTGGACGAAGCCCAGCAGGCCGAGACCCTGAGGGTGCTCGGCCTGCTGGAGTGCAACCTGGCGGCGCGGACCCAGCGGCCCGCGCGGATCAGCGAGTCCTGATCCAGGCCGCCGTGTCGGGCGGCACGGCGCCGTCCACGAGGGGTCCGCTGGTCAGCAGCACGCCGTCGTGCGCGGGCAGCGCGACCGGCTCGGCGGACAGGTTCAGCACGCACGCGAAGTCGTCGCCTCGGGTGAACGCGACCACGCCCGGCCCGAGGTCGAGCCACCCCATCGGCCCGTCGCCCAGCGAGCGCTCCGCCCGCCGCAGCGCCAGCACCGTGCGGTAGTGCGCGAGCATCGAGTCCGGGTCGCCGGTCTGCGCGGCCACCGACAGCGACCGCCAGTGCTCCGGCCGCGGCAGCCACGACGGGCCGTCGTCACCCCACGGGATCGGCACCCGGCACCCGTCCCGGCCCCGGTCGGTGTGGCCGGAGCGCACCCACACGGGGTCCTCGCGCAGCTCGTCGGGCAGGTCGTCGACCTCCTCCAGCCCCAACTCCTCGCCCTGGTAGACGTACACGCACCCGGGCAGCGCCGTGGTCAGCATGATCGCCGCCCGCGCCCGCTTCGTGCCCAGCTCCAGGTCCGTGGGCGTGAGGTGCTGGCGGCGGCCGAAGTCGAACGACGAGTCCTCCCGGCCCATCCGCGACACGTGCCGCGTCACGTCGTGGTTGGACAGCACCCACGTGGGCGGCGCCCCGACCGGCGCGTGCGCGGCCAGCGTGGCGTCGATGACCCGCCGCAGCTCCCCCGGCTCCCAGGGGCAGCACAGGAAGTCGAAGTTGAACGCCGAGTGCAGCTCGTCCGCGCGCAGGTAGCGGGCGAACCGCTCCGGGTCGGGCAGCCACATCTCGCCGACGAACACCCGCTCGTCCGGGTACTCGTCGAGCACCCGGCGCCACGACCGGTAGATCTCGTGCACGCCGTCCTGGTCGGAGTAGGGCAGCTCGGCGTCGGGCTTGGAGAAGTCCTTGACCAGGCCGTCGGCCACGTCGATGCGGAACCCGTCGACCCCGCGGTCCAGCCAGAACCGCAGGATCGACTCGAACTCCGCCCGCACCTCCGGGTTGGTCCAGTTCAGGTCCGGCTGCTCCGGGCTGTACAGGTGCAGGTACCACGAGCCGTCCGGCGCCTGGCTCCACGCCGGGCCGCCGAACCGCGACCGCCAGTCGTTCGGCGGCGCGTCGCCCTCGTGGAACCAGAACCGGTCCCTCCCCCGGCCCGCCAGCGCCTCCTGGAACCAGGGGTGCCGGTCCGAGCAGTGGTTGGGGACGATGTCGATGATCACCCGCAGGCCCACCGCGTGCGCCTCGCCGATCAGCTTCTCCGCCTCCACGAGCGTGCCGAACACCGGCTCGATGTCGCGGTAGTCGGCGACGTCGTAGCCGCCGTCCGCCAGCGGCGACGGGTACCAGGGGCTGAGCCAGATCGCGTCCACACCCAACTCGGCGAGGTACGGGAGCTTCTGGCGCAGGCCCGCCAGGTCCCCGATCCCGTCGCCGTTGCCGTCGGCGAAGCTGCGCGGGTACACCTGGTAGATGGCCGCACCGCGCCACCAGTTCATGTGGATCCTCCCTCGGTAGTGGCGTCAGCCCTTCACGCTGCCGGCGGTGAGCCCCGCCAGGACGTGCCGCTGGAACACCAGGAACAGGCCGATCATCGGCACGCTGGACAGCACGAGACCGGCCAGCAGCAGGTTGACCGGTGTGTCGGGGGCGAAGCGCTGCAGCGCGACGCTGAGCGTCTGGCGCGCCGGGTCGGAGAACACCAGCAGCGGCCAGATGAAGTCCTTCCACGCGGCCACGACCGCGAAGATGGACACGACCGCCAGGATCGGCCTGGACAGCGGCAGCACGATCCGCCACAGCATGGTGAGCTGACCCGCGCCGTCGATCCGCGCCGCCTCCAGCACCTCGACCGGCAGCTGGTCGAAGAACCGCTTGAGCAGGAACACCGTGAACGCGTTGGCCGCGCCGAGCAGCCACAGCGCCACCGGGTTGTTGAGCAACCCGAGGTCGGAGATCGTCAGGTAGGTGGGCACCAGCAGCACGGCGGCGGGCATCATCAGGGTCAGCAGCATCATGCCGAGGATCCCCTTGCCCAGCACCGGCCTCAGCCGGGACAGCGCGTACGCGGCGGGCACGTCCACCGCGAGCTGCACCGCCCACGTGCCCACCGCCACGACGATCGTGTTGACGAAGTACCGGCCGAGGTCCATCAGGTCCCACGCCTCGGCGTACGTGCCGGGCGTCCAGGTCCGCGGCAGGACCGTCGGTGGCACGCGGGCCAGTTCCGCGGCCGGTTTCATGGCCGAGAGCACCACCCACACCAGGGGGACGACGAAGACCGCCGTCAGCACGACGGCCGTGACCGCCAGCGCCACGTGGTAACCGGCCCGGTGGCGCCCCGGCGCGATCAGCGTCCTCACGCGTCCGCCTTCCGCGTCACCCGCAGGTACAGGGCGGTGAACGCGCCCAGCACCAGCAGCAGCAACAGGCTCAGGGCACTCGCGGTGCCGAAGTCGTTGTAGTAGAAGGCGTACCGGTACAGCAGGAGCAGCACGGTGACCGTGGAGTCCTCCGGACCGCCGCCGGTCATCACGTACGGCTCGGTGAACACCTGCATGGTCGCCACGACCTGCAGCAGCAGCAGGACCAGCAGCACGAACCGGGTCTGCGGCACGGTGACGTGCCACAGCCTGCGCAGCGCGTTCGCGCCGTCCAGCTCGGCCGCCTCGTACAGGTCGCCCGGGATGCCCTGCAGCGCGGCCAGGTAGATCAGCGTCGCCGTGCCCAGGTTGGCCCAGGTCGACACGATCACCAGCGACAGCATCGAGGTGTCGGCGCTGTCCAGCCAGGGCGCGCCCGGCAGCCCGAGCCCGCGCAGCGCGGTGTTGAGCAGGCCCGGGCCGGGGTCGTACAGCCACTTCCAGATCAGCGCGGCCACCACCGGGGGCAGCATCACGGGCAGGTACACGACGAGCCGGAAATACGCCTTGAGATGCCGCAGCTCGTTCAGCACGACCGCGAGCACGAACGGCACCGCGAAGCCGAACACCAGCGCCAGCGCGGTGAACAGCAGGGTGTTGCGCCACGCCGTGGCGAACAGGGGGTCGGCGAAGAGGCGTTCGAAGTTCTCCCAGCCGACCCACGCGGGGTCGGTGACGAAGTCGACCTGCTGGAAGCCCAGCACGGCCCCGCGCGCGATCGGGTACCAGGAGAACACCGCGAAGCAGACCAGCGCGGCGGACAGGAACCCGTACGCGGCCAGGTTCTCCGCGACGCGGCGGCGCATCACTTGACCTGTGCCAGGACGGGGTTCACCTTGGCTTCCGCGTCGGCCAGGAGCCCGTTGACGTCGGCGTCGCGGTTGGTGAGCACGGCCTGCATCACGTTGTCGAGGATCGCGTAGACCTGCTGGGCGTTCGGCGGCTCGATCCGCCCCTTGGGCGTGGCGTCCACGTAGGACTTGAAGTTCGCCACCGGCACGGTCGCCAGGCTCTCCTTCAGCCGGGTCTGCTCGGCGGCGATGTCACCGGTCCACACGTCGGCGACGGGCGGCACGGGCAGGCCGATCGGCTGGCCCTGCTCCTTGTACCGCTGGAGGTTCTTCTCGAACCGGTCCGGGTTGAGGAACTTCCACTGGATCCACTTGAGGCCGGCCTTGATCTTCTCCGGCGACGCCTTGGGGTTGAGCATGTAGCCCTCGCCGCCGATGAGCGTGCCGTCGCCGTCCGGGATGCCGGCCAGGCCGTAGTCGGCGTAGTCGCCCTTGAACTGGTTGACCAGCGTGGGCACGTTGTCCGGGGCGGCCAGGTACATGCCGAGCTGGCCCGCGCCCATCATCTGCTGGACGTCCTCGATCACGAGGAGCTGCTTCTCGCCCATCGTGTTGTCGGTCCAGCGCATGTCCTTGAGGTGCTGCAGGACCTCGCGGCCCTTGTCGTTGTTGAAGTCGGCGACCCACTTGTCGCCGTCCTGGCGGGCGATCCGGCCGCCGACGGAGTACATCCACGCCGTGAAGTGCCAGCCGCCCTGGTTGTTCTTGCTGTACTCGGCGAAGCCGACCTTGCCGTCACCCAGCGCGGTGATCTTCCTGGCGGCCTCGCGGACCTCGTCCCACGTCTTCGGCGGCTGGTCGGGGTTCAGGCCGGCCCGCGTGAAGAGGGCGCGGTTGTAGAGCAGGCCCATCGAGTAGTTGGCCGTGGGGACGCCGTAGACCTTGCCGTCCTTGCTGAAGACGTCCCGCAGCTCCTGGCGGATGGCGTCGTAGTGGGGGACGTCCTTGACGTAGGCGGTGATGTCCGCGGCCTGCTTGCGGGCGATCAGGTTCGCCGGGTCGGTGAAGTAGGCGTAGAAGACGTCCTCGAGCTGGCCGCCGGCGAGCTTCGCGGAGAACGTCTTGGGGTCCATGAACCCCTCGTGCGGCTCGATGTCGATGTCGGGGTTGGCGGCCTCGAACTCGGCCACGTCCTCGTCGAAGACCTTGCGGTCGAACGCCTGGGTCTGCGGCGGCTGGCCGTTGACCGAGATCGTGACCTTGCCGCCGGCGGCCGTGCCGCCGCCATCGGCTTGCGAGCACGCGACGGCGGTGAGGCTCAGGCTGCCTGCCAGCAGCAACCCCGCCGCTCTGCGGAGGCTGAATGAGTTCATGGGGGCGGACCCTCCTCGGCTGTGGTGTGGCGCACACGGTAAGTCGCCCCAACACTCCGCCGCAAGATGTCTACGAAAAGTCGCAACTTCTCGACATCAACTCGTAAGCCCGCCCCGCCTCCGTGCCTGCCCGCGAGAGTCCTACGTTGAACGCGCGAGAGTCCTACGTTCAGACACCCCGAGTTGAACGTTCAAAGCTCACGTTGTTAGTCATGAGCGTTGAACTCGAGGGTCGCGAGCGTTGGACTCTCGCGGCCTGGACGTAGGACTCTCGGGTTAGCGGGGGGCGGGGGCGGTGGAGGAGCGGACGACCAGCTCCGGTTCGAAGAGGAGTTCCTCGTCGGGGACCGGGGTGCCCGAGATCTGGTTGGCCAGCAGCTCCACGGCGGCGCGGCCCATGGCCTCGATCGGCTGGCGGACGGTCGTCAGCGGCGGCTCGGTGCACGTCATCAGCGGCGAGTCGTCGTAACCCACCACGGACACGTCGTGCGGCACCTTCAACCCGTGCCGCCGCACGGCGCGCACCGCGCCCAGCGCCAACGGGTCCGACGCGCACATGATCGCCGTCACGCCCCGGTTGAGCAGCCGGGTCGCCGCCGCCTGCCCGCCCTCCAGCGAGAACATCGCGTGCTCCTCGAACAGCTCCACCCCCGCCGCCGACGCGCACGACGTCAGCGCGGTCAGCTTGCGCCGCGACGGCACGTGGTCCGACGGCCCGAGCACCGCCCCGATCCGCACGTGCCCGAGCGCCACCAGGTGGCCGAACGCCTGCTCCACCGCCACCGCGTCGTCGCACGACACGCGCGGGAACCCGAGGTCGTCTATGGCGGCGTTCACCAGCACGGCGGGCAGCTTGCGCCGCGTCATCTGCCGGTAGTGCTCGTGCGACGCGTCGGCCTGCGCGTACTGCCCGCCGGCGAACACCACGCCGGACACGTGCTGCTCGAACAGCAGCTCCAGGTAGTCCGCCTCGGTCACGCCGCCCGCCGTGCGGGTGCACAGCACCGGGGTGAAGCCGCGCTGCGCCAGCGCGTTGCCCACCACGTCGGCGAACGCCGGGAAGATCGGGTTCTGCAGCTCCGGCAGCACCAGGCCGACCAGGCGGGCGCGTTCGCCGCGCAGCTGCGTCGGCCGCTCGTACCCCAGCACGTCCAGGGCGGTGAGCACGGCCGAGCGCGTCGCCTCGGACACCCCGGGCTTGCCGTTGAGGACCCGGCTGACCGTCGCCTCGCTCACGCCGACCTTCGCGGCCACTTCCGCCAACCGCCGTTGCGTCATGGAGCAACTATACGGCAGGATTTACGCCCTGCTTGCGTTGACTTGCACTCGCTTGCGAGCTCGACGGCCGCCCGCAGCACGGCCGACGGCGGCACGACCCGGTCCACGAGCCCGGTGCGCAACGCCTCCTCGGCCGTCACGCGGCGTGCCACCAGCACCTGTCCGTCGGTCACCCGGCCGGCGGTCACCCGGCCGAGCGCCGCGTCGGCGGACAACACCCGCCGGTCGCACGCCATCACCAGGTCCGCCGCCTCCCCGAACGGGCTGCCGCCGATCGCCGCGACCACCGGGACGGGCAACCCGGCCAGCTCCTCCCGCACCCCGCGCAACGCCGCCGCGATCGCCTCGCGCTGGGTCGCCGAGGCCCGGACCAGGCGTTTGATGTCGACGGCGCACAGGCCGGGGTCCACCACGAGCACGACCGCGCGGGCACCGGCGGCCACCGGCAGCAGCGCGCGCACGTCGGACAGCACGGTGTCGGACGGTTCGCCGATCCGGATGACCGCGATCCCGCCGGAGACGTCGAGTGAGACGGCCATGACGCGGCCATCGTGGCCGACGATTCCCCCGGTTGTCATGTTCCGCACCACCATCGGGTGACGACGGGGTACAACTCTCCCGTGAAGCGGTGGGTGGTTGCGGTGGCGTGGGTCGGTGCGGCGTCGGTCGGCCTGACGGGGTGCTCGGTGTCCGTGGCGGGGCAACCCGTGGCCGGCCCGACGTCGTCGGCCGCCGCGGCGCAGCCCGAGGTCCTGCGCTGGGTGAACAACTTCTGCGGCGTGGCGAAGTACCTGGTCGCCTCGGGCGGGGTGTCGTTCGACCAGAAGCAGGACCAGACCGACCCGGCGGCCGCGAAGAAGGCCGTCAGCGACAACCTGGGCCGCGTGGTCGACGTGCTCAACGTCGCGCTGCACGACCTGGACGCGCTGACCCCCGCGCCGGCGCCCGCCGCCGACACCGCGGTCGAGGTCATCACCGACCCCCTGGCCAGGGCGCGGGACAAGTTCGTCTCGGCCAGGTCGACGGTCGACTCCGCGGCCGAGCTGACCGCGGACGTCTACTCCGCGGTGCTCCAGGACATGACCGAGGCCGTGACGGTGATGAACGAGGCCGTCGAGAAGATGGGCGTGGTCTCGCTGCCCGACGACTTCCGCGCCGCCGCCCAGCAGGCCGAGAACTGCGCCTGACCCCGCGGCCGGCCCGCCGTGCCCGGGGCGTTGGTGACCTGCGACGAGAGCTGTTTTCCGCACTTCTGCGGTCTCGTCCACGCGACGGGGCAAATCTGGGGGCGGTGCCCCCATGTGCGCCACCGCGCGCCCGTGTCACGTTGTGCGGCGTGTTCCCCTCCGCCGTAGAACGGCCCCCCGCAGCGTGGTGGCTCAGCGGTGTGCGCGGGAGCGCCCAAGAGCTGGTCGTCCCCCGTGGACGGCCCTCATGGGCCGCGTTCGTGGAACGCGCCACCACGACCGCGGCCCGTGCAGACTTCGCCGGCGGCACCTGGGACGAGGCGTTCGCGTTCGCGCTCAGGCCCCTCGTCCGGACGGCCACGGCGCTCGACCCCCGGTTGGACGCCGACTTCGCCCGCGCGCTGGGCAAGCGGCTCGCCCGCATCGCCGCCCGGACCCTGGTGCTGGAGCTGAACCTCCACCGGCTCGGCGGCAGGCTCGTCGGGGACACCCCGCGGGAGCGGTTCGACCACTTCGTCCGGCACGTCGACCTGCCCGCCCTGTTCACCCGCTACCCCGTGCTGGCCCGGCTGCTCGGCCAGGCGTGCCTGCACGCGGTCGACGCGCACCGCGAGCTGCTCGACCGGTTCGCCGCCGACCGGGCCGGGATCGTGCGGACCCTGCTCGACGGCCGCGACCCCGGTTCGCTCGCCCACGTGGAGACCGGTCGGGGCGACCCGCACGCCGGCGGGCGCTCGGTGGCCGTGCTGACGTTCACCGACGGCCGCCGGGTCGTCTACAAGCCGCGCCCGGTGGCGCTGCACCGGGCGTTCACCGAGCTGGTCGCGTGGCTGGACGGGCACACGGGCCTGGGCCTGCGGCTGCCCCGCGTGCTGGTCCGGCCGGAGCACGGGTGGGTCGAGTACGTCGAGCACCGGCCGTGCGCGGACGTCGCCGAGGTCAGCCGGTTCTACCAGCGGCTGGGCGCGCTGCTCGCCCTGCTGTACGCGGTGGACGGCACCGACGTGCACTACGAGAACCTGATCGCGGCGGGCGACCAGCCGGTGCTGGTGGACGTCGAGACGGTGTTCCACCCGAACGTCGCCGCGCCGCCCGACCCGGCGGTCGCCGCGCTGGCCCGGTCCGTGCACCGCACCGCCGTGCTGCCGCGCGTGCTGCTGGCCGAGCACGGCGCGCTGGACGTCGGCGGCCTGGGCGGCGACCACGGCGACCGGCCGCCGACCGAGGGCGTGGCGTGGCTGCACCCCGGCACGGACCGGATGCGGCTCGTGCGCAGGCCCGCGCCGATGCCGCCGGCCCGCAACCGACCGGTGCTCGACGGCCGCGAGGCCGAGCCCGCCGACTACCAGGGCGCGCTGCTCGCGGGCTTCGGCGTCGGCTACGACGCCCTGCGCGACCACCGCGCCGAGCTGCTCGGCCCGGACGGGCTGCTGGGCCGGTTCGCCGACCTGCCGGTGCGGTTCGTGCCGCGGATGACCCAGCTCTACGCGACGCTGCTGGACGAGTCGACGCACCCGGACGTGCTGCGGGGCGCGGCGGACCGCCAGGACGTGCTCGACGTGCTGTGGGACGACGCCGAGGCCGACGAGCTGGTCCGCGCCCTGGTGCCGCACGAGGTGCGCGACCTGTGGGCGGGCGACGTGCCGCTGTTCACCACCCGGCCCGGCAGCCGCGACGTGTGGACCTCGACCGGGCAGCGGTTGCCGGACCTGCTGCCGGTGTCGGCGGCGGACGCGGTCGCGGCCAAGGTCGAAGCGCTGGACGAGGTGGACAAGCACGACCAGCAGTGGCTGATCGGCGCGGGCCTGGCGAGCAGGCCGCGACCGGTCGAGCACCGCACCGGCCGCGCCGTGGGCGCGCCGGTGGAGGCGGGCGTCCCCGACCCGCAGCGGCTGCTGGTCGCCGCGTGCGGCATCGCCGACGAGGTGCTGGCGCACGCCGCGACCGCGCCCGGCCGGGTCAACTGGATCGGCCTGGAGCTGGCGGACGACCGGCACTGGGCGGTCGCACCGATGGGCGCGGGGCTGTCCAACGGCTACACCGGCGTCGCGCTGTTCCTCGCCCAGCTCGGCCGGCTGACCGGCGCCGCCCGCTACACGGAGTACGCGCGGGACGCGTTGCGCCCCATCCCGGGCCTGCTGGCGGCGTTCGCGGAGGACACCGAGCTGGCGGCGGCCGTCGGCAGCGGCGCGTTCCACGGCCTGGGCGGCATCTGCTACGCGCTGGCCCGCCTGGCGAACCTGCTCGACGACGACGGGATCACCGACTCGCTGCGCGTCGCGCTGGACGTCGCGGCCTCGGTCGAGGCGCTCGGCGAGGAGCCCGCGAACGTGGTCGAGGGCTGGGCGGGCGGCCTGGCCGCGATGCTCGCCGTGCGGGCGGAGAGCGGGTTGCCCGCCGCCTCGGCCCTGGCCCGCGCCTACGCGGACCGGCTGCTCGCGGCCACCCCGGGCGGTGACGGGTTCGCCCGCGGCCGGGCCGGTGTCGGCTGGGCGCTGCTGCGCTACGCGCGCGCCGCGGGCGACGACCGCTACGGTGTGGTCGGCCGCGCGAACCTGCGGGCCGACCGAGCGCTCCGGCAACGCCTGCTCGACGTGGCCGAAGCGGACCACAGTTGGTGCTCCGGGCTCTCGGGGGCGGTGCTCGCGCACTGCGCCCACCCGGACCAGCCGGTCGACGCGCACACCCTGCACGTCGACCGGTGCCTGAACGCCTTGGCGGTGCACGAACCCTTGCGAGACCTGAGCCTGTGCCACGGTGAGCTGGGCGTGGTCGAGGCCCTGACCGTCCTCGCGGAACGCGGGCACGGGCTGGCCCCGGCCATGCAGACCCGGCGCGCGGGGCTGGTCCTCGGCGCGCTGGACCAGTACGGGGCGCGCTGCGGCACCCCGGGCGGCGTGCCGTCGGCCGGCCTGCTCACCGGGCTCTCGGGCATCGGGTACGGCTTGCTCCGCCTCGGTTTCCCCGAGCAGGTGCCCTCGGTGCTCCTGCTCGGGTCAACGCACGACATCCACCCCCGCGAGGAGAACACCCGATGAACGACGCCAACCGCGACGAGGTCACCACCTGGCGCGAGGACCAGGACGGCGATCACCCCGCCGGCGAGATGGCGCTGTCCCGCAAGGCCAAGGCGGGCGCCCGCGCCCGGGCGCTGGCCGGGCTGACGCTGGCCGTCGGCGCGTACGCGGCCGTCGCCGTCAGCGAGGCCACCAACACCACGGTGAGCGCGCCCGGCCTGCCCCTCTGACCAGCTCGCACCGCCGCCGAACTGCCCGCCCACACTGGGGGTGCGGGCAGTTTGGCATGTGGTCGAGTGGCTTGACTAAGGTCGGCCCATGCACACCCGCGCGCCGGTCGTGGTCGGCCGCGACGAAGAACTCCGCGTGCTCGACCGCGTGCTGGTCGACGCGGGCGCCCACCGCGGCCGCGCCGTGTTCCTCGTCGGCGAACCGGGCATCGGCAAGACCCGGTTGGCGCGCTACGCCGCCGGCGCCGCGTTCGACCGCGGGATGCGGGTGCTGCGGGGTCGCGGCAGCACGATAGGGCCCATCGTGCCGTTCCGGCCGCTGGCGGAGGCCCTGATGTCCCTGCTGCGCGGCACGGACGGCCTCGACCTGCGGGAACTGGGCCCCTACCAGTCGGCGCTGGGCCGGCTCGCGCCCGAGTGGGGAGCCGAGGCGCAGCGGTCCGACCACTCCGTGCTGGTGCTCGCCGAGGCCGTGCTGCGGCTGCTGGCCGTGGTCGGCCGCACCCGACCGTGCCTGGTGGTGCTGGAGGACCTGCACGACGCCGACGCCGAGACGCTGGCCGTCGTGGACTACCTGGTGGACAACCTCGACCAGGCGCCCGCCGCGCTGCTCGTGACCACCCGCGCCGACTCCGGGCCCACGCTGGACGTGGTCCGCTCGGCCGCGCAGCGGCAGGCGGGCGTGCTGCTGGAGCTGCACCGGTTGGACGAGCGGCAGGTGCGCCGGATGGTCGGCCTGTGCCTGGAGGCGGAGGACGACGAGGTGCCCGCCGAGGTCGTGCAGCGGCTGTGGGCCGACAGCGCGGGCAACCCGTTCGTGGTCGAGGAGATGCTGCACGGCCTGGTCAGCGGCGGCCTGCTGGTGCGCGGGCCGACCGGGTGGCAGGTGCTCGGCGAGCTGCGCATCGACGTGCCGTCGGCGCTGGTGCGGCTGATCGCGCACCGCACGGACCGGCTCGGGCCGCAGGGCCGGGAGGTGCTGTCGGTGGCCGCGGTGCTCGGCCACCGGTTCCCGCTGCCGGTGCTGCGCCGGGTGACCGGGATGGACGACCGGGCGCTGCTGTCGCACCTGCACGCCGGGGTGGCCGCGCAGCTCGTCACGCCCGACGAGCCGGTGCCGGACTGGTACGCGTTCCGGCACCCGCTGACCGCCGAGGCGCTGCTGGCGCAGATGCCGCCGCCGTACCGGGCGGAGCTGGCGCGGCGCACCGCCGACGCCGTGCAGCAGTTGCACCCCGACCTGAGGGGCGAGTGGTGCGCGCTGGTGGCGTCGCTGCGGCTGGACGCCGGGCAGACGGCCGAGGCGGGCGCGTTGCTGGCCGAGGCGGGGCGGCGGGCGCTGGCCGACGGCGCGGCCGGGTCGGCGGTGCGGCTGCTCGACCACGCGCACCGGCTGCTGGCCAGCGAGGTCGACGTGGCGATCCGCGCCGACGTGCTGGACTCGCTGCTGCCGGCGCTGGCCGAGGCGGGCCAGTTCGACCGGGCGTTCGCGCTGGTGGACGCGGTGGCCGAGCTGTCGGCCGCCGGCCTGGGCCGGGTCCGGCGCGCCGAGCTGCACACCAAGCTGGCGCAGGTGGCCAACACCGCGGGCCAGTGGACCGACGGCATCGCGCACGTGGAGACGGCGCGGGCGCTGCTGGGCGTGGACGCGGGCGACGAGCACACCGCCCGGCTCGACGCCGTGGCCGCGTTCCTGACGCTGAACCTGGAGGTGCCCGACCGGATCGGGTCGGCCGAGTTCCTGGCCCGGCGGGCGGCCGACGCGGCGAAGCGGGTGCCGCTGCCCGAGGTGGGCTGCGAGACGTGGCAGCTGCTGGGCGTGCTGGCCCGGGACCGCGACCTGGAGGAGGCGGCCGAGTGCTTCAGCCGGGCGCGGGCGCTGGCCGAGGAGCACGGGCTGCCCATCCAGCGGGCCTACGCGGTGATCCGGCAGGCCGGGCTCGACTGGCTGGCCGAGGGCAACGCGGCGGAGCTGGCCGAGGCGCGCGAGGAGGCGCTGCTGATCGGCGCGATCAGCGTGGCCTACAACGTGGACTCGATCCTCGGGCTGGACGCCGTGCTGCGCGGCCAGTACGCCGCCGCGGCCGAGCGCCTGCCGCGGATCATCGCCGACACCCGGCGGCTGCGGCTGCGCAACCTGACCCTGTACGGGCTGATGGCGCAGGCCACCGCGGCGGCGCACCAGGGCAGGCGGGCCGAGATGGACGCGGCGATCGAGGCGTTCGACGAGGTCGGCGGGGTCGGCTCGCAGGAGCGGCCGCTGTGCTTCGGGCTGGCGCGGGCGTTCTGCGCGCTGCTGGAGGAGGACCGCGTGACCGCCGGGCACGACCTGGCGCGCGCGATCGCCTACGAGGCCGAGGCGCCGACGGTGTACCACCTGTCGGGTCGGCACGGGCTGCGGCTGCTGCTGGACGCGCTGTCCGGCGCGCTGGACCTGGACGGCTACCGCGAGGTGACCCGGTCGGCGGCGGCCCGGATGCGCTGGAACCGGGCGTTCGCGCAGTTCGCGCTGGCCGTGCTGCTGGGCAGGCTGGGCCGGGAGGCGGAGGCGGCGCAGGCCGTGCGGGCGGGCCGGGACGCGGCGGCGATCCACCCGCTGGCCCGCCACCTGGGGCTGCGGCTGGTGGCCGAGGCGGCGGTGGCCGACGGGTGGGGCGAGCCGGTGGTGTGGCTGCGCGGCGCCGAGGAGTACTTCCACCAGGCGGGTCAGCCGGCCGTGGCCAGCGCGTGCCGCGGGCTGCTGCGGCAGGTGGGCGCGTCGGTGCCGCAGCGGCGGACCGGGTCGGACCAGGTGCCGCGCGAGCTGCGGGCGCTGGGCGTGACCGTGCGGGAGTTCGAGGTGTTCCGGCTGCTGGCGGGCAGGCTGGGCAACAAGGCGATCGCCACCCGGCTGCACATCTCGCCGCGCACGGTGGAGAAGCACGTGGCGAGCCTGCTCACCAAGACCGCGCGGCCCGACCGGGAGGCGCTGAGCGCGTACGCCGCCTCGCTCGGACCCGCCGACCGGCCCTAGCGGGGTCGTGCCGGGTCCGTTACACCTGGTCGGATGAGGATCATCCTGGTGGCGGTCGCGGTGACGGCGGTGCTCGGCGGCGGGGTCGCGCAGGCGTCCCCCGAGGCGCCCGGCACGACCCGCGGGCCGTGCGGGTACGCGGTGACGCCCGACGAGCCGGCCGCCCGGCCCGTGCCCCTGCCCCCGGACCCCCGGCACACGCCCGACCGCGGCCACGCCGAGGTGGTGCTGCAGACCAACCGCGGCCCCGTGCCGCTGGTGCTGGACCGCGCGCAGGCGCCGTGCACCGTGCAGAGCTTCCTGCACCTGGTGCGGCGGAAGTTCTACGACGACACCACGTGCCACCGGCTCACCGCCTACCCCACGTTGAAGGTGCTCCAGTGCGGCGACCCGACGGGCACCGGCGAGGGCGGGCCCGGCTACCGCTACCGCGACGAGCTGCCCGCGGACCTCGCGCCCGCCCCGAACGACCCCACCGGCCTGCGCCGCGTCTACCCGCGCGGCACGCTCGCCATGGCCAACGCGGGCCCCGACACCAACGGCAGCCAGTTCTTCCTGGTCACGTCCGACTCGGTGCTGCGGCCGAACTACACCGTCTTCGGCCGCGTGACCCCCGAGGGGCTGGCCACCCTCGACCGGGTCGCCGCCGGCGGGATCGCGCCCAACCCGGACAGCGAGGTCGACGGCCGGCCCGCGCTGACCACCGACGTCCTGCGGGCCAGGCGCACGGGCTAGGAGATCGGCGCGCCCACCCGGATGTCGGCGTTCCAGTCGGTGAAGCGGTGCACGGTGCTCTGGAAGACGTTCTCCTCCGCGGTCCTCAGCACCTGCTCCACCCGCACCGGCAGGTCGCCGGGCCCCACCCACACGGTGGCCGACGCGGTGAAGCCGGAGTCGTAGGCCGCGAGGAGCTGGGCGCGGCGCGAGCTGTCGGCCGTGCGCCCGGCCTGCGCCCACAGGTCGACCAGGAGGGTGTACCGGCGGGTCGGCACGCCGTCGAGCCGCTCGTCGGCCTGGTCCACGAGCGCGCTGCCCGCCAGCGACCGCACCACCGACGCCGGGTCCACCTCGTCGGCCAGGCCGGCGACCGTGGTGTCGGTCCGCACGGGCGCGCGGTCGGCGGGGTCGAGCCTGGTCCACGCGCCGTCGCCGGTGCGGGCGTAGCCAGCGCCGGGCAGCACGACCACGTCGGTGGCCGGGTCCTGCCGCAGCGACACCAGCCTGCCCTCCCGGGCCCGCAGCAGGTCGCCGGTCACCGTGAACCGCAGCGCGCCCAGGGTGGTCTCGCACGCGAACCGGGCGGAGCGCTGCTCGGCGGCGCGAGCGGCGACGTCGGCGACCAGCGTCGCGCTGTCGGCCGCCGCCGGGCCGAGCGTCGGCGCGGGCAGGGGTGTCCGCTCCGCGCAGCCCGCCAGCACGACCGCGGCCAGCAGCGACGCGACTACGGACCTGCGCATGGCTCCCCCCGGCGAACGGCGAACACCCGCCATCCTCCCCCACCGCGGCCGATAAAGGGTGCGAACCCCCAAAGTGCCTGCACTACCGTCGGTGCCATGCCCCACGTGCTCACGATCAACGTCGGCTCCCGCGTCGAGTTCGACCAGGCCGACATCGGCCACACCGGCATCGGCAAGCGCCCGGTGGCGGGCCCCGTGGACGTCCGCGCGCCCGGTCCCCGCGGGGTGGGCGGCAGCGGCGTCGCCGGCGACCACATCTCCGACACCCGCCACCACGGCGGCGACGACCAGGCCGTCTACGCCTACGCGCGGGAGGACCTCGACGCGTGGTCGGCGGACCTGGGGCGCGACCTGCCGCCCGGCCTGTTCGGCG
The DNA here is from genome assembly GCF_044544865.1 of Actinosynnema sp. NPDC053489. Classification (NCBI taxonomy): domain Bacteria; kingdom Bacillati; phylum Actinomycetota; class Actinomycetes; order Pseudonocardiales; family Pseudonocardiaceae; genus Actinosynnema; species Actinosynnema sp. NPDC053489. The sequence continues at coordinate 105,485 of NZ_JBITXT010000012.1, forward strand.
AGAACCTGACCACGGTCGGCGTCGACGTGTGCGGCGCGCTCGTGGGCGAGCGGTGGCGCATCGGCGGGCTGCTGCTCCAGGCGACGAGCCCGCGCATCCCGTGCCGCACGTTCGCCGGCGTGATGGAGGAGCGCGCGTGGGCGAAGACGTTCACGCGGCGCGGGCTGCCCGGCACGTACTTCCGCGTCCTGGAGCCGGGCACGATCGCGGCGGGCGACGAGATCGCGGTCGAGGACCGGCCCGACCACGACGTGACGATCGCGCTGGCGTTCCGCGCCCTGACGCTGGAGCCGGAACTGCTGCCGCGCCTGCTGCGGGCGGCCGAGTACCTGCCCCGGGACCTGCGACGCCGGGTCGAACGGCGGGTGGTCGACCCGGCGTAGCGGCACGTCGGCTCAGGCGAGCGCGGACAGCTGGTCGAACTGCTCGTCGGTCAGCTCGATCCGCGCCGCCGCCACGTTCTCCTCCAGGTGCGCGATGGAGGACGTGCCGGGGATGGGCAGGACCACCGGCGACTTGCGCAGCAGCCACGCGAGCGCGAGCTGGGCGGGCGTGGCGCCGTGCTCCTTGGCCGCCGCGTCGAGCACCCCGCCGGGGCGGGCCAGCTCGCCGGTGGCCACCGGGAACCACGGGATGAACGCGATGCCCTGCCGGGTGGTCTCCTCCAGCACGGCCTCGTGACCGCGGTTGGCCAGGTTGTAGAGGTTCTGCACGCTCACGATCGGCGCGACCTCCTGCGCCGCCTTGAGCTGGGTCACGTCGACCTCGGACAGCCCGATGTGCCGGATCTTGCCCTCCTCCTGGAGCGCGCGCAGCTCACCGACCTGGTCCTCCAGCGGGTAGTCCGGGTCGACGCGGTGCAGCTGGTAGAGGTCGATGCGCTCGACGCCGAGGCGGCGCAGGCTGGTCTCGACGGCCTGCCGCAGGTAGGCGGGCTTGCCCAGGACGGGCCACTGGTCCGGCCCGGTGCGCAGCAGGCCGCCCTTGGTCGCGATGACCAGGCCCTCCGGGTACGGGTGCAGGGCCTCCCGGATCAGCTCCTCGTTGATGTGCGGGCCGTAGGAATCCGCGGTGTCGATGAAGTCGACGCCCAGCTCGACGACCCGGCGCAGCAGCGCGATCGCGTTGTCGCGGTCGGCCGGGTACCCCCAGATGCCCTCACCGGTGAGCCGCATCGCGCCGTAGCCGAGGCGGTTGACGGTCAGGTCCCCGCCCAGCGGGAAGGTTTCAGACACCTCTGGTGCTCCTTGGGATTCGGGTGGTGCTCGGTTCTCCTCACCCGCAACCCGGTGGGGCGCGCCGGTGTTCCCGTCGGCGGGCGACGGGCCGGCGCGCGTCCACGTGGTGGAACCCGCTACTGCTTGGCGACCAGCGTCAGCACGTCGTACCGGGCGACGGACTCGCCCTTCTGGTTGACCAGGTCGGCGTCCCAGCGGACCTCGCCGTAGTCCTGGTCCTCGCGGGGCGTGATCTGCTTGGCCGTCAGCGTCACGGTCAGCTCGTCGCCGGGGAACGTGGGCGTGAGGAAGCGCAGGTTCTCCAGCCCGTAGTTGGCCAGCACCGGTCCGGGCTCGGGCGAGACGAACAGGCCCGCCGCGAACGACACGACGAGGTAGCCGTGCGCGACCCGGCCGCCGAAGAACGGGTTCGCCGCGGCCGCCTCCTCGTCCGTGTGGGCGTAGAAGGTGTCGCCGGTGAACTCGGCGAAGTGCTCGATGTCGGCCAGCGTGACCGTGCGCGGCCCGGCCACCACCGTGTCGCCGACCTTCAGCTCGCGCAGGGACTTGCGGAACGGATGCACGTCGGACTCGGTGCGCGGCGCGCCCGCCACCCACCGGCCGGTGACCGCGCCGAGCACCCGCGGGCTCGCCTGCACGGCGGTGCGCTGCATGTGGTGCAGCACGCCCCGGATGCCGCCCATCTCCTCACCGCCGCCCGCCCGGCCCGGTCCGCCGTGCACCAGCGCCGGCAGCGGCGAGCCGTGCCCGGTGGACTCCTTGGCGTCGTCGCGGTCCAGCACGAGCACCCGGCCGTGCCACGGTGCCACGCCCAGCACCACCTCGCGCGCGAAGTCGGCGTCGTGCGTGACGACGGAGCCGACCAGGCTGCCGGAGCCGCGCGCGGCCAGCTCGACCGCGTGCTCCGCGTCGCGGTAGGCCATCAGCGTCGACACCGGCCCGAACGCCTCCACCTCGTGCGGCTGGGCGTGGTCCGGGTCGGCCTTGAGCAGCACGGGCGACAGGAACGCGCCGCGCTCGGCGTCGGCGTCGACCACGTCGACGCGGTCCGGCGAGCCGTAGACCACGTCGCCGACCTCCAGCAGCGCCTTCAGCGACCGCCGCACCTCCTCGCGCTGCTCCAGCCCGGCCAGCGCGCCCATGCGGACGGTCTCGTTGGCGGGGTTGCCGATGACGACCTTCGCCAGGCGGGCGCTCGCGGCCTCGGCGACGGCGTCGAGCAGGGCGGCGGGCACCAGGGCGCGCCGGATCGCGGTGCACTTCTGGCCGGCCTTGACCGTCATCTCCGTGACGAGCTGCTTGACGAACAGGTCGAACTCGGGCGTGCCCTCGACCGCGTCCGGGCCGAGGATCGAGCAGTTGAGCGAGTCGGCCTCGGCGTTGAAGCGGACGCTGTTGCGCACCACGGTCGGGTGGGTGCGCAGCACCTGGGCGGTGGACGCGGAGCCGGTGAACCCGACGAGGTCCTGGCCGGTGAGGTGGTCGAGCAGGTCGCCCGCGCTGCCGGTGACCAGTTGCAGCGAGCCCTCGGGCAGCAGGCCGGACGCGAGCACGAGCTCGACCAGCTTCTCGGTGACGTAGGCCGTCTGGGAGGCGGGCTTGATCAGCGACGGCACGCCCGCGATGAAGGCGGGGGCGAACTTCTCCAGCGGTCCCCACATCGGGAAGTTGAAGGCGTTGATCTGCACGGCCACGCCCCGCAGCGGGGTGGCGACGTGCTGGCCGACGAACGTGCCGCCCTTGCTCAGCGGCTCCACGGCGCCGTCGACGTAGACCTTGTCGTTGGGCAGCTCGCGCTTGGCCTTGCTCGCGTACCCGAACAGCACGCCGATGCCGCCGTCCACGTCGATCAGCGAGTCGGTCCTGGTCGCGCCGGACCGGGCGGACAGGGCGTACAGCTCGTCGCGGTGCTCGCGCAGGTGCGAGGCGAGGGCCTTGAGCAGGGCCGCGCGCTGGTGGAACGTCAGCTCCCGCAGCGCCGGGCCGCCGACGCGCCTGCCGTGCTCCAGCGCCGCCGCCAGGTCGATGCCGTGCGAGGAGATCCGGGCGATCTCCTCGCCGGTCACGGCGTCGTGCAGCGGTGCGCCTTCGACGGACGGGGTGTGCCAGCGACCTGACACGTAGCTGCGCAGCATGGCCATGGGGTGTCGACCTCCTCGTCGGACCGGTGGGTGTCCCGGCATGACCCGACAGTAAAGCCTCCCCACTTTCATCGTGACTTGATTCAAGGTGATGCAGTAACTTCTGGCCTTGCCGCCGCCAGAGCGAGAGGAGTGTCGATGAGGACACGAGTGGTGGTGAGCGCGGTCGTGCTCGCCTTCGGCGGGCTGGTCGCGCCTGCCGTGCAAGCCGCCCCGGCACCGGACGCGGCCGCCGCCCCGACCGGCGTGGGCACGATGGCGGTCACCTTCGCCGAGGAGTTCAACGGCCCGGCGGGCACGCGGGTCGACGGCTCCAGGTGGAACACCGAGGTCGGCGACAACAACGGCAACAACCGCGAGCACCAGTACTACACGACGTCCGCGAGCAACGCGGCCATGGACGGCGCGGGCAACCTCGTCATCACCGCCCGCAAGGAGAACCCGGGCAACTACAACTGCTGGTACGGGCGCTGCCTGTACACCTCGGCCCGGATCAACACCGCCGGCAAGTTCACCACGACCTACGGCAAGGTCGAGGCGCGCATGAAGATGCCGCGCGGCCGGGGCATCTGGCCCGCGTTCTGGATGCTCGGCCAGGACATCAACTCCGGCAACCCGTGGCCGAACAGCGGCGAGATCGACATCATGGAGTTCCTGGGCCACGACCTCGACACCGTGTACGGCACCATCCACGGTCCGGGTTACTCCGGCGCGGGCGGCATCGGCATGCCGTTCAACGGGCCGAACTTCGCCGACGGCTTCCACACCTTCGCCGTCGAGTGGACGCCCACGGGCATCGCGTGGTCCGTGGACGGCACCGTCTACCAGCGCCGCACGCCGGCCGACGTCGGCGGCAACCAGTGGGTGTTCAACAAGCCGTTCTTCATCATCCTCAACCTCGCGGTCGGCGGCGAGTGGCCGGGCTACCCGGACGCGAGCACCACGTTCCCGCAGCAGCTCCTCGTCGACTACGTGCGCGTGTCGACGGTGGACGGCAACCCGCCCGCGGGCGGCCGGATCACCGGCATCGGCGGCAAGTGCGTCGACGTGGCCGGGGCGAACTCCGCCAACGGCACGGCCGTGCAGCTGTACGACTGCAACGGCACCGCGGCCCAGCAGTGGTCGCGGCCGGGCGACGGCACGATCCGCGCGCTGGGCAAGTGCCTCGACGCGGCGTCGGGCGGCACGGCCGACGGCACGCTGGTCCAGCTGTGGGACTGCAACGGCACCGGCGCGCAGAAGTGGGCCGTCAGCGGCGCGAACGACATCGTGAACATCCAGGCGAACAAGTGCCTGGACGCGCAGAACAACAGCTCCGCCAACGGCACCAGGTTGCAGCTGTGGACCTGCACCGGCGCGGCCAACCAGAAGTGGACCGTCGCGTGACCGGACAGGGCACGACCGGGCAGGACGTGGTCGGGGCCTGCGCCTGATCGCGGCGAAGGCGACCACGGCCGGGCACGACCGCCGACTCCCCCGGCGGTCGTGGCGGCACCGGTCGAGGCGGGCGCGACGCGGAAGCTCGCGCCCGCTTCCCTTTTCGGGGCGGCGCCGTCGAGCCGCCCATAGACGTAGGACGTCGGACGTTTCTCATGCCCCCCGGAGCGGCCGGACCGGCCTCGGGAACAATGCGCGGAAGCCATTCCGAAGCGACTTACCTCAAATCTATGTTAAGCGCGCTAACGCCCCGCAACGGGCTCGTATACACATGTCCGCCGCTTCGGTCACGGGCAGTGCTTTCCGGTAGCGCTTGGTGCCACCTGCGTCCGAGTGGTCCAACTTCGCGGAAAAAATGACTTCTCCGCGCTCCGCGACGTATCCCCGCGAAGCGCCGGAACTCCTACTCCGTGAACCGACCCTCGCTTGCCACTGGGGACGAGCGAACCTTCGGTCGGGAATCCGGCTTCGACCTCCGTGCCCGCACGGCGGTCGGACCGACCTGGGAACTTTCGACCCGCATCAAGATTGGTTTGCGATGGCATCAGCTTTTGTGATGACGAGGACAGGGGGATCGCGATTACGGGCCTCCGGCATTCCGGATGGCGTCGGTCGCGACATCACAGCGCTGCTCCACACATCCGGATCGGGCATTCCGGACCGGATCGCGTCGTCCTTGCGGCGCACCTACCCGCGGGGTTTCGCCCGTATCGCGGAAGCGATCGCCGGCGCGTCGCCGGTACTCGACCCGACGACCCTCGTGGACGTCGAGGTGCACGCCGACCGGGTGCGGCTTACCGGGTCCGCCGACGGCGCCGTGGCGGAGGTGGCCGTCGACGTGGTCGGCACCGCGCCGCACGGCGGGGTGTTCGACTTCGCGCTCGACCACGACGGGCAGACCGTGTTCCTGTTCGCCGACCGCGACCCCGGCGACGCACCGGCGGCCTCCACCGAGCAGTGCCTGTTCGACCTGCTCAGGCCCTACTACTGGCTGACCGAGGGGGTGGCGGAGCCCGCCGGGCACCTGCTGCCCGGGATGCCGCGGGTCCGCGCGTTCCTCACCGGGGTCCTCGACCGGGCCGACGTCCCGGCGATCCACCCGTGGGTGCGGGTGGCGGTGCGGGCGATGGACGAGGGGCGCGAGTCCGGCGGCTCGGAGTTCGCGCAGGCCGTCCACCGGGCGTCGGTGGAGCTGCGCCGCGGCGGCGGTGACGCCGACCTCCAGGTCGCGCTGGACGGCATCGCCCGGCTCGCCGGCCGGCTCCGCCGCGGGGTCTGCCCCGTGCTGGCGATCCGCCGCGTCCCGCGGCTCGCGGTCCTGCGCGGGATCGACGCCGCCGACGTCGAGTCGCTGCGCGGCGCGTTCACCGACCCCGGCGTGGCCGACTACCTGGAGACCGCCCACTCGGTCGACGCCGCTTTCCTCGCGACGGCGGACGAGGCCGGTCTGTCGCGCCTCGTGGGGGAACTGCGGGAGTGCGAGTTCTTCACCATCTTCCTGATGAACCGCGTCGCGCCCGCCCGGTGCGGCGCGACCCGGGAGATCCTCGGCGCCGACACCGCGCCCGGGTCAATCCTGATCACCCCGGACGACGTCCGGGAGTCGGCCGACCTGGCCCGGTCGCTCACCCGGGCGAACGCGTTCCTGTTCTCCCGCGAGCAGTTCCGCCGCACGGCCCGGGACGGCGGGCCGGCGATCGCGCGCGGCCGTCGCGTGGTCGGGTTCTTCCCCGGCCTGGGCAGCCGGTCGTCCTACCGGGACCTCGGCCGCGACCTCCTCGACTCCGGCATCCCGGAGGTGGTGCGGGTCTACGAGGAGGGCGCGCGGGCGCTGGACCTGCCCGACGGGCCCGAGGGGCTGCTCCTGGCGCCAAGTAACGTGCCGTCCGAGCGGCTGGCGGCGCAGGGCTTCATCGGGGCCGCGATGCTGACGCACAGCCTCGCGCTCGACGCCCACCTGCGGGTCACGGCCGAGCGCCGGGGCGTGCCGCTGGAGTTCGTGGGCTACACCGGCGAGAGCTTCGGCATCATCACCGCCGCCGTCGCCGCGGGCTCGCTCTCCGTCGCCGACGGCATCAGGCTCGCCCACGCCTTCACGCCGTTGGTGCTGACGGCCGCGAACGGCGCCGGGCCGGGCGACCGGCTCGCCGCGCGGATGGCGGAGTACCTGCCCGAGGCGCTGCGCGAGCGACCCCTGGTGGCCGAACCGCACCACGTGGTCGGCCTGCGCGGCGAACCGGCGGACCTCGCCCGCCTCCTCGCCGCGATCGCCTCGACCTGCCCGAAGTCCGACGTCGAGGTGCACAAGACGTACTCCCGGCGGCAGACCAACGTCTACGTGCGGGCCGGCGCGAAGGCCGCGTTCGACGCGCTCGTCACGGGGTTCCCGGCCGTGGTGGCCGAGGAGCTGAAGGAGCCGACCACCTTCCTGGCCCACGCCGAGCGGATGGCCGGCGCGCGTCGGGCGTACGAGCGGTTCATGGCCGACCACGGGATCGTCTTCCGCAAGCCGCGCACGCCGGTCGTGTCCAACAACGACTCGGGGCTGCTCACCACCGCCGCCGAGGTGCGCAACGGCGTCCTGGCGATCGTCGACGAGGTGATGGCGTCGCGGGCCACCGCGGAGACCCTCGACGGCCTGCGCCCGGACGCGATCCTGGAACTGGGGTTGGGCGGCAGGTCCGTGCGGCTGCTGCTCGACAACGACGTCGACGTCCCCGTCACGTCCTACACCGGCGACCCCGACCCGTTCCTGCGGGCCGTGCGGCTGGCGGACTCCCTGCTCGGGCAGCTGGAGGAGCTGGGCTCGGCCGCGGGCGCCCGGCCGACCGGCCGCCACCACGACACCCTCCGCGACGTCTTCCGCGCCTGCGGGCAGGACCCGTTCACCGAGCGCTACTTCGACCGCATCGCCGGTCGGGTCGTCGCCGACGGCGTCGCCGCCGGCGCGGCGCACGAGCTGCTGGAGGTCTTCCAGCACACCCGCAACTACCGCGACCAGGTCGACGTGGCAGGCGGCGAGCTGGTGCTCCAGGCCCGGTTGAAGAAGCGCATCGTCGGGCCGGCCGAGGAGCTCGGGCAGGTGTTCGCCGAGCTGAAGGTGCTCGACGCGACGGGCGCCGTCGGCGACCGGGGCCTGGCCCGCGTCGAGCGGCCCGAGGTCGTGGTCATCCACTTCGACCGGCTGCCCGGCCTCGACTACGCCGACCTGGCGCGCAACACCCGCCTGCTGCTGGACGCGCAACCGCTGGCGCGGCGGATCTACGACCAGGTGCTGGACCGCCTCGGCATCGACGACGACGGCTTCCTGACCCTCGCCGGCACCACCACGCCGACCGTCGACCAGCTCGCCCTGGGCTACCTGGTCTACCAGTACGCCCTGTTCCGGCTGCTGCACGTGCACCGGCCGACCACGTTCCTGCACGACCACTACCTGTCGGGCACCGACCCGCTCGGCTGGCTGGTGGCGCTGGCCGCGGCCGGTTCGGCCGACCTGTGCGACGTCGTCCGGCTCTACGCCGCCCACCTGCGGTCCGGTTCCCGCGCCGCGGAGGCCGCGGCGGCCCTCGACCGGGTGCTCGCCTCGATCAGCGCGCCCGCGATCCCGATCCTCTCGCCCGAGGGGACCCCCTTGCAGTCCAAGACCGATCTGGAGGCAGCGACCCGTGTCGTCTTCGCTTAGGACCGCGCCCGGCTCACCGGCCCGCCGGATCCAGCTCAACGGCAACTGCCAGATCCTGTCCCTGGGCTCCACCCTGGCCGCCGCGCACTTCGACACCGGCCCGTTCCGGGCGGACATCGTCTCGGTCGGCTCCCCGGTCGACATCTGGCGCAAGCGGGTCAACCCGGCTTTGGACGACTTCGAGGTCCGGTCCACGCTCGCGCTCACCGCCGAGTACGGCAAGGTGCTGCGCCACGCCAGGGGCCGCAACCTGCTCAGCAGCGCCGTCTACGCCTACGTCGACGCGGGCGAGGAGGTCGTCGGCTTCGGCAAGGGCGGCAGCGAGTCCATGACCATCTTCATCCGGAAGGAGGGCGACGACCGGCTCTACGTCCGCAAGATCCTCAGCGAGGCCCTCACCACGGCCAGGTGGGACCGAGAGGGCGAGGGCGTGATGCTCCCGCCGTTCGCCAAGGCCCGCAACCAGGCCGAGTACCTGGAGGCGCTGCCCGCGTCGCTGCGCCCGTACTTCCCCGAGGCGTTCGGCGGGCTGGAGCGGGAGATCCCCGTCCCGGCCCACCTGGGCGGTGACGGCCGGACCACCCACCACGAGGTCATCTACGAGATGAGCTACGTGCCCGGCCAGGAGGTCAGCCGGTTCGTGGCCGAGCACTGCCCGCCGCCCGCGGTGATCGCCCGCCTGTACGCGGTGGTCTTCACGGTGCTCAACGACCGGGTGCACGCGGTCAACCGCGTCCCCTCCCCCGGCGAGACGCTGGAGGTCTCGTACTTCCGCAAGATCGAGGACCGGCTGGACCTGTGCCGGCGCACCGCGCCGCGGACGTTCAGCCCGCACCTGCTCGACACCGAGCGGATCGTGATCGACGGCGTGCCCTACCTGAACTCGGGGGCGCTGCTGCGGCGGTTCCGGGAGAACCTCGCGTTCCTCGACGTCCTCGAACCGCGGTTCCACTCGCTGGTCATGGGCGACACCAACACCGAGAACATCAAGATCACCGACGTCGAACCGCTGCTGCGGGCGCAGCGCCTGATCGAGTCCGGCGCGGCGGCGGACGAGGTCGACGCGGCGCTGGCCGGGATCACCGACGAGTCGCTGGGCATCAAGTTCCTCGACCCGAGGGCCATCGGCTTCCGCACCACCGGGCGGGACACCAGCGACGACCCGATGTACGACAACAAGCCGTGGCACAACAGCATCGGCCACTACGACGAGATCCACCACGAGCACTTCGCGCTGCGGGTCGAGTGCGGCGAGGGCCTCACCCCGAGGGTCGACGTCGAGTTCACCCCGGGCAACCCGTACCAGCGGGCCTACCGGGTGCGGGACGTGGCGGTCGACGGCGGGCCGGTCTACCCCGACGCGCCGCGCGGCATGGAGGACCACTTCGCCCGGGTCATGACCGAGGTGTACGGGCTGGACGACCCGGACTCCCGGCACCTGCGGGACGACCCGTACTGGCTGATCCGGTTCGCCTTCGTCATGGGCACCCACTTCACCGCCATGCCGCCGTTCCACTTCCAGGCGGAGGTGGGCGGCACGGTGATCGACGGCCACCAGTCCCAGCGCCGCCCGGTGGCGATCTACTGCGAGGGCGTCAAGTGGCTGAACTGGGCGCTGGAGATGCTGGAGGGACGGCGCACCGAGTTCCTCGGCCTGCCCGTGCCGCCGCTGCCCGAGCAGGGCCCCGCGTGAACACCCCGCACCCGCGACACACCACCACGTACCGAAAGGCTGAACAGATGACCACCGTTTCGCGCGCGCTCCCCGTGTCCGGGTTGGCGGACCTGTCCAACGAGTCGCGCATGATCACCGCGCCGTGGAGCCGGATGATCCGCGCCCTCGGCCTGGGCCAGTACCCCGTCGACCACGACCCGGCGGTCGCGGAGCACATCGGCCAGGCCCTCGACCGGCTGGGCCGCAAGGTCTCGCCGACCAACGGCTACGCGCTGTTCTGCCGGGACCTGGGCCACTTCGTGCTGCGGGTCACCGCGGGCGGTGACCGGTCGTGGGTCGAGCAGGCCGTCGAACCGCTCCTCGACGCGGCGCGGGCGGAGCGCAACCCGTACTACCGCACGCTCGCGGGCTGCCTGGTGATGGACTCCTTCGCCAAGCTGGACCTGCCGGTGTCGCTGCTGGTCAACGACCGGTGGGACTTCCCGGCCGAGGTGCTCGACATGCTCGACGGGATCGCACCGGACCAGATCCCCGACGAGAACCGCGGCCGGCACGGCGACTACGAGCGGCTGTCCGCCAGCTCCGCCGTCTTCCTCGCCCTCGGGCAGGTCGGGTTGAAGGAGCGCCTGGTCACCGCCGAGCGCAACCGGGTGGTCGAGGCGCTGAACCTGCTGGAGAACATCCCGGCGCCCTACTTCCGCGGCCGGTCGGGCTCGATGTTCATGTCGGTGGTCTGCCTGCTCGGCTACGACGAGTACCTCTTCGACGGCGAGCGCGACTACATGCGGGAGACCCTGCGCTACATGGCCCGCGCCGACGAGATCGGGATCTTCCCCTCGTTCCCGGAGGAGCTGCCGATCGCCTGGTCCAAGGTCTACCCGCTGCTGACGATGATCAACGCGATCGCGATGAGCGGGCGGGCCGAGTACCTCGACGATCCGATCGACTGGCTGGCCGAGGCCCGGCAGCTGCTGTCCGAGGTGCCGTGGAGCGACCGCGTGCACATGAGCCAGTACTACATCGTCGGCCTGTACAACCTCGGCAGGCTGCGCGACCAGCTCCCCGACCTCGACGGGTACGTGGCGGAGATCGCGGACGTGCTGGACCTGGTCGACCCGGGCGCGAACTTCTTCCCCAACGGCATCGCCTACCCCTACATCATCGAGGTCGCGATGCAGACGGGCCGCATGGACCTGATCCCGGAGGAGGCGCTGGGGCGCATGGTCGACTCGTTCACCGACCTGGACAGCACGCCCGCCAACCGCGCGAACCGGGCGTTCCCGGTCAGCTACGCCCTCAACGTGCTGGGCGAGGTCGACGCCCCTGAGGTCATCTTCGGGCCGCGCGAGCACTACAACGGCGGCTCGGCGCTGGACTGGGTCATCGACAACATGTCCGAGGGCGCGGAGGAGGAGGGGCTGCGGCTCTACATGATCCCGCACGCCCTGATCAGCTACGCGCTGCGCCTGCGGGGCGCGAACGCGCCGGAGACCCCGCTCTTCCGCGACTTCCACTTCCGCCTGGCCGACGAGCCGACCGCCTGATCCGGCGCTGCCCGGCCGGGGTGCTCCTGCCCGGCCGGGCGTTCCGGCCCCCGGTGGGCGGTTGCGGCCCGGGGGTCCGGCCCGGGGGTTCCGCGCCGGAATGCGGGCCCGGCGCGGTCCGTTGAACACCGCGTGAGGCTTTCCGTGCTGGACCGGTCCCGGGTGCGGGTGGGGCACGGGCACGCCGAGGCGCTGCGCGACACCGTGGCGTTCGCCCGGCGCGTGGAGCGGCTCGGTTACCACCGCTTCTGGGTGTCCGAGCACCACGGCGTGCCCGGCGTGGCGGGTTCGGCCCCGACGGTGCTGGCCGCCGCCGTGGCCGCCGCGACCTCCCGGATCAGGGTCGGCACCGGCGGCGTGATGCTGCCCAACCACCAGCCGCTCGTCGTGGCCGAGCAGTTCGGCGTGCTGGAGTCGCTGTTCCCCGGCCGCGTCGACATGGGCCTGGGCCGTTCGGTCGGGTTCATCGAGGCGGTCCGCCGGGCGCTCGGGCACGACAGGGAGGACGCGGCGGAGTTCGGCCCGCGGCTGGCCGAGCTGCTGGGCTACTTCACCGGCACCGAGGCGGTGCGGGGGTACCCGGCGCACGGCCTGCGCGTCTCCCCGTTCGTGCTGGCCACGGGCGCGGGGGCGCGGGTCGCGGCGGCGCACGGCCTGCCGCTGGTGATCGGGGCGTTCCGCGGCGAGGCGGCCATGGTCGAGGCCGTCGACGCCTACCGCGCCGGGTTCCGGCCGTCCCCGTGGGCGGCGCGGCCGTACGTCGTGCTCTCCTCGACCGTCGCCGTGGCGGACACCACCGAGGACGCGTGGCGGCTGCTGGTGCCGGAGGCGTGGTCCATGGCGTACTCGCGCACGCGCGGCGAGTTCCCGCCGCTGCGGCCGGCGGCCGACATCCTGGCCGGCCCGATGACCGACCGCGAGCGCGCGTTGTTCGAGCAGTCGCTGCGCGGGCACGTGCACGGCACGCCGACGGAGGTCGCCAAGGCGCTGGACGCCCTGGTCGACCGCACGGGCGCCGACGAGGTGATGGTGACCACCAGCACCTACGACCGGGAGGCGATGGACGAGTCCTACCGCCTGCTAGCCGGCCTCTACGCCTGACCGCCGCGCGTCCAGCTCCACCTCGATGAACGCCCCGATCATCGCCCGCCACACCGCTTCGGCCACCGCGGGCTCCACCCCGGCCGCCACCGCCCGCTCGCGCACGGAGGCGATCACCTCGGCGACCCGGTCCGGCGCCCGCACCGCCCGGTCGTCGGCCTTGAACGACGCGGCGGCGCGCACCAACCGCTGCCGGCGGGCCAGCAGGCGCACCAACTCGGAGTCGATCGCGTCGATGCCGGCCCGCACCTCGGCCAGCGACGTGGGGGCTGCGGGATCGGGCACGACCCCATCATCCACGACCACGCCCCCGGCCGGGGTCAGTGGTCCCGCTGCTGCTCGGCCAGGAAGCGCTCGAACTCCGCGCCCAGCTCGTCCGCGCTCGGCAGGGGCTCGCCCTCCTCCACCAGCAGGTTCTCCGACGCCTCGGTGAACGCGTCGTACTGCCGCTCCAGCGCCTCGACGACCTGGGCGACCTCCGCGGACTCCGACACCTGCCTGCCGATCTCGGCGTCCGTCCGCTTGGCCGCCTCGTTGAGCGCGGCGGCCTGGATGACCAGGCCCGTCGACTTCGTCAACGCCTGGAGCAGGCTCAACGCCGCCGCCGGGTAGGTGCCCTGCGCCAGGTAGTGCGGCACGTACGCGGCGAAGCCCATCGCGTCGTGGCCCGCCTCGCCGAGCCGCAGCTCCAGCAGCGCCGACAGGTTGCCCGGCACCTGCACCCGGTTGAACGGCGAGCCCTCCACGACCAGCTCCGGCCTGGTGGCGTGCGAGATCACCGACAGCTTGCGGGTGTGCGGCACGCCCATCGGGATGCCGTGGAAGCTCACCGCGAGCCGCACGCCCCACCGCTCGACCAGCGACCGCACCGCCGCGACCACCGCCTCCCAGCGGCGATCCGGCTCCGGGCCGGTCAGCAGCAGGAACGGGGTGCCCACCGCGTCGTGCATCAGGTGCACGACCAGCTCCGGCTTGTCGTAGGACTCCCACCGGTCGGTGGCGTAGGTCATCGTCGGCCGCCGGGCGCGGTAGTCGATCAGGTCGTCGACGTCGAACCGGGCGACCACCCGGTGCTCGTGCACCTCCAGCAGGTGGGCGACCAGCGCCGATCCCGCCGCACCGGCGTCCATGAAGCCGTCGAAGTGGTGCAACAGCACCGCTCCGCTCAGGTCCGGGACGTCGGAGTCGACCTCGAGCAGATCCTCCGGGTCCAGCGCCACCGCGTGCCTCCCCATGTCTTTCACCGTGACAGTCCTCGACCCGCTCAACGCCGGACGCCCCCTGATCCATTCCCGCTACCGCCGCCGGGTTCGCCCGGTGTTGACCTCCAGTCGGCTCCAGGTCATGCGGTCCGGCCATGGACATGGAGACCACCGCCTGGATGTCGCTCTACCACGTGACGAACGCGCGCGACGACCGCCGGCCGTTCTCCGTCGCGACGCTGCGCCGCATCCGGGGGTTCGCCCGCCCGCACCGGACGCGGCTGGCGCGCTACCTGGCCCTGAGCGTCGTGGTGGCGGTGCCGGCGGTGGTCACGCCGGTGCCGGCGGGCCGGATCGTGGACGCGATCGTCCGCGGCTCGTCCCACGGCGTGGTGCTGGGGCTCGCGGCCGTGATCGCGGGCATCGCGGTCGCCGAGGCGGGGTTGGGGCTGGTGACCCGCTGGTTGTCGGCGGGCATCGGCGAGGACCTGATCCTCGACCTGCGGACCGCGGTGTTCGACCACGTCCAGCGCATGCCGGTGGCGTTCTTCACCCGCACCCGGACGGGCGCGCTGGTGAGCCGGCTCGACAACGACGTGATCGGCGCGCAGCGGGCGTTCAGCGACACCCTGGCCGGCGTCGTGGGCAACCTCGTCACGCCGGCGCTGGCGCTCGTGGTCATGATCGGCCTGTCGTGGCAGGTCACGGTGCTCGCGCTGGTGCTGCTGCCGGTGTTCGTGGTGCTGGCCCGGCGGATGGGCGACATCGGGGTGCGCACGGCCATGGTGCAGACGGTGCTCCTGACCGCGTTGACGCTGGTCTCGGCGCTGGCGCTGGTGTACGGGGTGGGCGGGTTCTACGCGCTGCGCGGCGAGCTGGACCCCGGCTCGGTGGTGGCGCCGGCCCTGCTGCTGACCAGGCTGTACGCGCCCCTGACGGCGTTGGCGAGCGCGCGCGTCGAGGTCATGAGCGCGTTGGTGAGCTTCGAGCGGGTCTTCGAGGTGCTGGACCTCGAACCCCTGGTCGCCGAGAAGCCCGGCGCGCGGTCGGTGCCCGACGGCCCGGTGTCGGTGGAGTTCGAGCGCGTGCGGTTCGCCTACCCGGCCGCGGACAAGGTCTCGCTGGCGTCGCTGGAGGAGGTCGCGGTGCTCGACGACCGCGGTGGCGCGGAGGTGCTGCACGACGTCTCGTTCCGCGCCGAGCCGGGCCAGGTGGTGGCGCTGGTCGGCTCGTCGGGCGCGGGGAAGTCCACGATCGCCTCGCTGCTGCCCCGCTTGCACGACGTGGACTCGGGCGCGGTGCGGCTGTCCGGTGTGGACGTGCGCGACCTCGCCGCCGACTCGGTGCGCGACGTGCTCGGCGTGGTGACCCGGGACGGCCACCTGTTCCACGAGTCGATCCGGGCCAACCTGCTGTTCGCGCGGCCCGGCGCCGGCGAGTACGAGCTGTGGGACGTGCTGCGGCGGGCCCGGCTGGACGGGCTGGTGGCGTCCCTGCCGGACGGGCTCGACACGGTGGTCGGCGAGCGCGGCTACCGGCTGTCCGGCGGCGAGCGGCAGCGGTTGACGATCGCGCGGCTGCTGCCGGCCAGGCCGCGGGTGGTGGTCCTGGACGAGGCCACCGCGCACCTGGACGCCACGTCGGAGGCCGCGGTGCAGGCCGCGCTGGGCGAGGCGCTGGACGGCCGGACGGCCCTGGTGATCGCGCACCGGCTGTCGACCGTGCGGGCGGCCGACCTGATCCTCGTGGTCGAGGGCGGCCTGGTCGTGGAACGCGGCACGCACGCCGGGCTGCTCGCCGCCGGCGGCCGCTACGAGGAGCTGTACCGGACGCGGTTCGCCGAGGGTGCCCGGGCCTGACGCGCCGATCCGTCCACACCGGACCGCCTATCGGCACGGCACCCGCCGAAAAGGCGGTTGCCCCGCGGCCGTGGACCGACACAATCGTGGGCATGCGGACCATCGGGTTGATCGGCGGGATGAGCTGGGAGTCGTCGGCGGAGTACTACCGGCTGCTCAACGAGGAGACGCGTCGCCGGCTCGGCGGCCACCACTGCGCGCCCAGCGTCCTGCTGACCGTCGACTTCGCCGAGGTCGAGCTGTTGCAGCGGACGCGCCAGTGGGAGCGGTCGGGCGCACTGCTGGCGGAGGCGGCGCGCAAGCTGGAGGGCGCGGGGGCGGAACTCGTGCTGCTGTGCACCAACACCATGCACAAGGTGGCCGACGCGATCACCGACGCCATCGGGGTGCCGTTCGTGCACATCGTGGACGCCACCGCGCGCCGGCTGACCGGCCACCGCAGGGTGGGCCTGCTGGGCACCCGGTTCACGATGGAGGAGGACTTCTACCGGGACCGGATGCGCGAGCACGGCATCGAGCTGGTCGTGCCGGACGAGCCGGACCGCACGCTCGTGCACGACGTGATCTACCAGGAGCTGACCCGCAACCGGGTCGAGCCCGCGTCGCGCGCCGCGTACCGGGAGGTGATGGCCCGGCTGGTGGAACGGGGCGCGGAGGCGGTGATCCTCGGCTGCACCGAGATCACGCTGCTGGTCGACCAGTCCGACGCCACCGTGCCGCTGGTCGACTCCACCCGCCTCCACGTCGAGGCGGGCGTCGACCTGGCGCTGGCCCCGGGGCGGTCTCCGGGATCTTCCTGAGGCCGCGGCCCGCCCGGTGCGGCAGAGTGGGGGGCATGGAGCTGACCCCGCGCGCCCTGTTCGGCCTCGCCAGGAGCACCGTCGAGACCGCCGTGTCCGTGCCCGGCCGCGTCCTGGACCTCCTCGGCGCGGCCGAGGCCGTCGTCCGCCGCGCCGACGAGCTGGTCTCCCGCACCGAACGGGTGCTGGACGACACCGAGGCGCTGGTGGGGCGGGCGAAGGCCGTCACCGCCGCCGCCGAGGGCGTCACGACGGACGTGGGCCGCGCCGCGCACACGTCCCGCGAGCTGCTGGACTCCTACGCGCCGATCGCGCGCAAGGCCCAGCCGCTGGCGCAGCGGTTCGTGGACGAGCTGTCGCCGCACGAGGTGGACGCGGCCGTGCAGCTGGTCGACCAGCTCCCGGCGCTGACCAAGCACCTGATGGAGGACGTGCTGCCGATCCTGGCCACGCTGGACCGGGTCGGGCCGGACATCCACCAGCTGCTGGAGGTCACCGACGACGTGCGGCAGGCGATCCTGGGCATCCCGGGCTTCGCCTTCATGCGCCGCCGGGGCGAGGCCAAGGAGAGCGACTGAGGCAGGCGGGTGCCCTCCCCCGCGGCACGACGTCCGCGTGCGCGAGACGACGGCGGGCCCGTGACCGGCGGTCGCCCGAAGGGCCGCACCCGCCGGGAGGACGTCATCACCGCGGCGGTCGCGGTCTGCGGGGAGGCCGGGCACCCCGGCTCGTCGCTGCGCGAGCTCACCGAGCGGGCCGGGGTCACGCACGCCGGCCCGCTCCACCACTTCCCCACCAAGGAGGCGCCGCCGTGCTGGAGCGCCGGGACGCGCGGCGGCCGCGCCGTGCTCGCCACGTCCACCGGGCGCCCGCTCGCGATGGACTCCTCGGTCGCCGGCATCGCGTCGAGCACGTGGCGGGCCGGCCCGCCGGACGCGCGTTCCGGCTCACACGCACCTGCTCCACCACGCCGGTGCCGCGCGACGCCGGGTGACCCCGCGGGGCAAGCGTTTGCACACCGCCGGGCAGGTGCGGCTCCGTCACGCCGTCGAACCGGTCGGGGTCGGGCGGCACGGCCGTGCCCGGGTGCCGGTGACCTCCGGGAAGCCCGTGCGCGTCAACCCCGGGTCGAAGCTGAACCCGGCCTGCGCAGACCCGCCGCGCTCGAACTCGACCAGGGCGTCCACCGGGGTCGACCGGCACCCCGCCGGGCGCGTCGTGGTCCGATGTGGACCGCCGCGCACGGGCCGCTTACCCGTTCGTGGCAGCGCCATCCGCTCCGGCGACCCGCGGGGCACCGCTTCCCCGTTCCGGTGAAACGACACGCACACGTCCGTGTGGTGCTGACGATCTCGTTCGGCTGAAACGCGTCCCCTCGCTTGTCCGGTCGGCCCGGGTGCGGCAGGTTCGCCCCCGTCGCACCTTGCCGCAAGGGCTTCCGCACCGCTTGGAGGGCCTGATGACCGACACCACCCCCCTCCGGACCGTCCGGGCGCCGGCGCCCCTGGTCGCCGGGCCGGGCGAGCTGATCGGCCTGCCGCTCGGCGCGCTGGACGAGCTCGCGGGCGAGCTGCGGACCCGGCTGGTCGACGCCGTCGGCCGCACGGGCGGCCACCTGGGCTCGAACCTCGGCGTGGTGGAGGTGACGCTGGCCCTGCACCGGGTCTTCCGCTCGCCGCACGACCGGATCGTGTTCGACATCGGCCACCAGTCCTACGTGCACAAGATGCTCACCGGCCGCGCCCGCGGGTTCGCCGACCTGCGCCGCGAGGGAGGGCTGTCCGGCTACCCGAGCCGCACCGAGTCGGCGCACGACCTGGTGGAGAACTCGCACGCGTCCACCGCGCTGTCCTACGCGGACGGTCTCGCGCGGGCGGCGCAACTGCGCGGCGAGCACGACCGGCACGTCGTGGCGGTGGTCGGCGACGGCGCGCTCACCGGCGGCATGGCGTGGGAGGCGATGAACAACCTCGGCTCCCTCGACCACCCGGTGGTGGTGGTCCTCAACGACAACGGCCGCTCCTACGGGCCGACCGCGGGCGCGGTGGGCAGGCACCTCGCGGCGCTGCGCTCCGGGTGCGGCGCCACCGTGTTCGCCCAGTTCGGGTTGGACTACCTGGGCCCCGTCGACGGGCACGACATCGGCTCGGTGGAACAGGCGCTGACGACCGCCAAGGCGTTGCGCCGACCGGTGGTGGTGCACTGCGTGACGACGAAGGGCAAGGGCCACCCGCCGGCGGAGAACGACCCGGTGGACCACCTGCACGCCGTGCCGCCGCCGTCGGGGCAGCCGCGCGGCCCGGGCTGGACGTCGGCGTTCGGGCAGCACCTGCTGGTGCTCGCCGACCGGCACCCGGACCTGGTGTGCCTGACCGCGGCGATGCCGCACCCGACGGGGCTGGCGGCGTTCGCCGAGGCGTTCCCCGACCGGGCGTTCGACACCGGCATCGCCGAGCAGCACACCGTGACGTGCGCGGCGGGCCTGGCCATGGGCGGGCTGCGACCGCTGGTCGCGGTGTACTCGACGTTCCTGACCCGGGCGCTGGACCAGGTGCTGATGGACGTGGCGCTGCACCACCTGCCGGTGACGCTGGTGCTCGACCGGGCCGGGGTGACCGGCGAGGACGGGCCGAGCCACCACGGCGCGTGGGACCTCGCGCTGCTGCGCGTGGTGCCGGGGATGCGGGTGGCCGCGCCCCGGGACGGCACGCGGCTGCGCGACCTGCTGGACGAGGCGGTCGCCGCCGACGGGCCGACCGCGGTCCGGTTCCCGAAGGGCGCGCTCGGCGCGGACGTCCCCGCGGTGGACCGGCTCGGCCGGGTGGACGTGCTGCACCGGCCGTCCCGGCGCGACGTGCTGCTGGTGACCGTGGGCGCGCTGGCGGCGGACGGGGTGGCCGCCGCCGTGGCGCTGGCCGGCGAGGGCATCGGCGTGACCGTGTGCGACCCGCGCTGGGTCACCCCGGTCGACCCGGCGGTGGTGGCGCTGGCCGCCGAGCACCGCGTGGTGGTGTGCGTCGAGGACGGCGTGCGCGCCGGCGGGGTGGGCGAGGCGGTGGCCGCGGCGCTGCGCGAGCGGGGGCTGCTGCGCCGCACGCGGGTCCTCGGCCTGCCCGACGACTTCCTGCCGCACGGCTCGCGCGCCGACATCCTGCGCATGCACGACCTGGACGCCGCCGGCATCGCGCGCACGGTGGCGCGGTTCCTGCCGGGGTGGGAGTCCTGACGGGTCCTCACCCGCGGACGGTCGCGAACACCCTCGTCAGGTGGCGTTCGACCACCGGCAGGACCTCGGCCGTGGTGACCGGGCGGCCGAGCTCGGCGGCGAGCGACGTGACGCCCGCGTCCTCGATGCCGCACGGCACGATCGCGTCGAACGCGGTCAGGTCGGGATCGCAGTTGAGGCCGAACCCGTGCAGGCTGGTGCACCGCTCGATGCGCACGCCGATCGCGGCGATCTTGCGGTGCTGCCCGTGCTCGCGCGCGGCGGAGGGGGGCACGTCCGGCGCGGGCGGCCGGTCGCCGAGCACCCAGACGCCGCTGCGGCCGGCGAGCCGCGCCGTCTCGACGCCGAACTCCGCGCACGTGCCGATCAGCGCGTCCTCGATCCGGCGGACGTGGCCGACGGAGTCCAGGGGCACCGGCAGCTTGACCACGGGGTAGCCGACGAGCTGGCCGGGCCCGTGCCAGGTGATCTCGCCGCCGCGGTCCACGGTGAGCACCGGCACGTCGTCGGCCGGGAACGCCGCGGCCTTCGTGCGCTTGCCGGCCGTGTACACGGGGAGGTGCTCCTGGAGCAGGCAGACGTCCCCGATCTCGTCGCGCACCCGCAACCCGTGCAACCGCCGCTGCTCGGCGTACGCCTCCTCGTACCCGACGGCCCCCACCCCGAACCCGCCGTACCGGAAGCGCATCGCAGCCACGTCCCCGAGTCTAGGTCGCCGGGCGGAGGTCGGCGGTCGAGCGGGTGGTGGTGACGACCCGGCCCACGGTCATGACCACGTGGCCGTCCGCCTCCGAGTGGCCGGTGAAGGCGACGGTGCCGCCGCGGGCGTCCAGGACGCGCACCGAGTGCCGGACCACGCAGCCCGGGGTGACGGGGTGGTGGAACTCGACGTCCGCGATGGCGCCGAACAGCACCACCCGGTCGTCCGCCGGCCGGTCCCACGACGACAGCAGCACGGCGGCCTGGCACCACGACTCCACCAGCAGCGTGGCCGGGTAGTCGCCGGGGCCGTCCTCGGCGTAGCACGGCTCGTTCGCGGTGACCGCCTTGAGCGCCGTCAGCGACTCGCCCGGCACGAGGTCGACCACCCGGTCCACCAGCAGCATCGGGTAGCGGTGCGGCAGGACGTCGGACGGGTTCACCGCGGCTCCTCGTACCTCAGCCTGATCCGGGCGACCGGGCCCTCGTCGCCGCTCACCACCGCCGAGCACCGCCGGCCCGGCTCGTCCCAGGTCAGCCGGACCGTCAACGCGGCACCGGGGAACACCGGGCGCAGGAACCGGGTCGACTCGACCGCGGCCAGGCGCGCCGGGCCGGGCGCGGTCGCGACGGCGGCGCGGTGCGCGAACTCCACGACCAGCACACCGGGGTAGACCGGGAAGCCCGGGAAGTGGCCCGCGAACACCGGGTCGTCCGCCGCCACCACCACGCGGGCGACGGCGGTCGCGCCGGAGCGCTCCACCACGTCCACGGACGAGGTCGGGAAACCCGCCACCGCTCAGCCCTCCCCCGCCAGCACGCCGAAGTCCGCCACCACGTCGGGCCACACCAGCGTGACCGCGCCCCACGTCAGACCACCGCCGAACGCCACCGCCAGCACCCGGTCCCCCGCCCCGAGCCTGCCGTGCGCGGCCGCGTCGGCCAGCAGCACGGGGATCGACGCGGCGGCCGTGTTGCCGACCACGTCGAGGTCCGCCAGCACCCTCGACCCGTCGATGCCCAGGCCGCGCGCGACCGCGTCGCAGATCCGCTGGTTCGCCTGGTGCGGCGCGAGGTGGTCGACGTCGTCCGGGCCCAGGCCGGCGCGGGCCAGCGCGGCCAGCCCCGCCTCGGTCATCCGCTCGACCGCGGCGCGGAACACCTCCTTGCCGCTCATCCGGAAGTACCGCTCGCCCGCCGGCACCTGGATCAGGTCCGCGCCGCCGCCGTCGCTGCCCAGGACGCAGGGCCCGACCGCGCCCTCCTCCGCGCCCTCCCCCTCGCCGAGGACGACCGCGCCCGCGCCGTCGCCGAAGATCACCGCCGTGCCGCGGTCGTCGGGGTCGAGGATGGTGGAGAACGACTCGGCCGCGATCAGCAGCACGGTCCGCGCCGCGCCGCAGGCGAGCAGGCCCACGGCGTTCGCCAGGCCGTACAGGAAACCGGTGCACACGGCGGCCACGTCGTGCGCGGCCACGCCGACCAGGCCCAGCCGCGCGGCCACGGCGGGCGCGATCGCCGGGCACGACCGGTCCGGCGTGGTGGTGGCCACGACCACCGCGTCCACGGCGGACAGCCCCGCCGAGCGCAGCGCCCGCGCGCCCGCGTCCACCGCCAGGTCCGACGTGGTGGTGCCCGGCTCGACCCACCGCCGCGCGCCGATGCCGGTGCGCGACCTGATCCACGCGTCGGAGGTGTCCAGCCGGGCGGCCAGGTCGTCGTTGGTCACGACCCGGCGCGGCAGGCTCGCGCCCACCCCGAGGATCACCGCACCGCGATGGCTCATGTCCCCCCTCACGCCGCGGCGATGGCCAGCACCGCGTTCTGACCGCCGAAGCCGAACGAGTTGCTCAGCGCCAGGTCGACCCGGCGCGGCACGGCGGTGGTCGCCACGTCCAGGTCCAGCCGCGGGTCGAGGGTGTCCAGGTTGGCGGTCGGCGGCACGACCCCGCGTTCGACCGCGAGCACCGTGAACACCGCCTCCGCCGCGCCGGCCGCGCCCAGCAGGTGCCCGGTGACGCCCTTGGTCGAGGTCACCAGCGGCCGCGACGGCAGCAGCCCGGCCAGCACCCGCCCCTCCACCAGGTCGTTGAGCCGCGTGGCCGTGCCGTGGGCGTTGACGTGGGCCACGTCGGCGGGTGCCGCGCCCGCGTCGGCCAGGGCCGCCGTCGTCGCCGCGACCACGCCCCGCCCCTCGGGGTCGGGGTTGGTGATGTGGTGGGCGTCCGCGCTCGCCCCGAACCCGACGACCCGGGCCCGGACCCGGCGGCCGTCGGCCCGCGCGTCCTCCGCGCGGCGCAGCACCAGCACGGCCGCGCCCTCGCCCGCCACGAACCCGTCCCGGTCGACGTCGAACGGGCGCGACGCGGTCGCCGGGTCCTCCCGCCGCGACAGCGCGCCCATCCGCGCGAAACCGGCCATGGTCAACGGGTTGAGCAGCGCGTCGACCCCGCCCGCGAGCACCACGTCGCAGCGCCGCGCGGCCAGCAGGTCGCACGCGACGCCGATCGCGGTGGCCCCGGACGCGCACGCCGTCGACACCACCAGGTTGGGTCCGCGGAAGCCGAACTCCATCGCGAGCTGGCCCGCGACCATGTTCGGCAGGTGCATCGGCAGCACCAGCGGCGACACCGCCGCCGGGCCCTCGGCGAGCAGCACGCCGTGCTGGCGCTCGAAGGTCTCGCCGCCGCCCGCGGACGTGCCGATCACCACGCCGACGCGTGCCGCGTCCCAGCTCCCGACGTCCTCCCCGGCCACCGCCTCCCGGGCCGCGACGAGCGCCAACCCGGTGAACCGGTCGAGCCGGACGGCCCGCCGCGCGCCCAGCAGCGCGTCGGCGTCGAAGTCGGGCACGCGGCAGGAGATCGTCACCTCGTGGCCCGCGAGGACGGGGTCGTGCGCCGCCGTCGACCGGCCCGCGAGCACCGCCGCCCAGCCGGCCTCCACGCCCACGCCGCCGGGCGTGACCAGGCCGAGCCCGGTGACGGCGACGTCGAGGCCGCTCACCGGTCCGTCCCGGCCCGCTCCTCCATCAGCGCCACGATGTCGCCGACGGTCTCCATGTCGAACAGCTCGTCGTCGCTGATGTGCAGGTCGTGCTCCTTGCCGAGCACCATCGACAGCTCCACGAACGCGAGCGAGTCCAGGTCGAGGTCGTCCTTGGTGGCGTCCGGGGTGATCTGCTCCGGCGCGACCTTCAACGTGTCGACGAGGATCTTCTTCAGCGTCTCGTACACTCCGACCTCTCCTGGGTCACCCGGCTCCTGCCCGCCATCGAACCCCATGACCCGGACCGGGGGCCAACCAGGGACGACACCGGGGCACCGGTGACCGCCTCGACCCCGCGCCGCGCCCTCGCCGCGGCACCCGGCAGCGGGGGTCGTCGGCCGAACCGGGGATCGGCCGCGGGGCCGCGGGGACCAACTCCCCGGCACCCGCCCCCGAACGGGTCCTCCTCCGCGGCGAGCGGGTTCCCCGGCGGCTCGCGTTGGGTATACCGGGCGCATGAAGTGGCGCAGCGGTGTGGCGGCGGCCGTGCTGGTGGCGGTCGGGGTGCTGGTGGCGGCGGTGCTCGTGGTGCCGAAGTTCCTCCCGGGCACGGACACGATCGACCGCAGCCAGCCGGCGTTGTTGCAGTCGTTGCGCGACCTGAGCCAGTACCACGCCTCGGCGGGCGAGTTCCAGGTGGTGCTCGACATCGAGCGGGACGTCCGCTACGTGCCGTCGGTGCTGGCGGGCCAGCGGACGCTGTTCGTGGCGGCCGGGACGGTGAACGCCTACGTCGACTTCGGCGGGATGGCCGACGGCGCGCTGGAGGTGCCCCCGACGACCGCGTCCGGCGAGGCGCGCAAGGTGCGGCTGGCGCTGCCCAAGCCGGTGCTGGACAAGCCGAACCTGGACCAGGAGCGGTGCTACGTGTTCGCGCAGGAGCGCGGGCTGCTCGACCGGCTCACGTCCCTGGTGCAGACGCAGGACCAGCAGCCGTTCTACGTGGCGGCCGAGCAGAAGATCGCGGACGCGGCGCGGGAGTCCGGGCTGGTGCAGCGGGCCGACGAGAACACGCGCAAGATGCTGACCGGCATGTTCGGCGCGCTGGGCTACCAGGTGGAGTTCACGTCGCTGGACTGAGCCGCGCGGGCCGTGCGTATGCTGCCCGGCGATGAGGCGCAAGCTCCGGCCGCCGCTCGACCAGCGCCACGGCCTCGACCCGGCCCGGCTGCGGCTGCCCGACGAGGGCCCGTGGGCGACGGTGCGCGACCACCTGGTGGAGCGGTTGCCCCGGGTCGCGCCCGAGCGGATCGACTCGATGCTCGCCGAGGGCCGGGTCTACGACCTGGACGGGCCCATCGCGCCCGACGCGGCGTTCGCGCCCGGCACGTCGGTGTGGTTCCACCGCGACCTGCCCGACGAGGTCGCGGTGCCGTTCGAGATCCGGGTGGTGCACCGGGACGACGCCATCCTGGTGGTCGACAAGCCGCACTTCCTCGCCACGATCCCGCGCGGCAGCCACGTGGTCGAGACGGCGCTGGTCCGGCTCCGCCGCGACCTCGGGCTGCCGCACCTGAGCCCGGCGCACCGGTTGGACCGGGTGACCGCCGGGCTGGTCATGTTCGTGGTCGAACCGGCGCTGCGCGGCCGGTACCAGACGTTGTTCGCCGACCGCGCGGTGCGCAAGGAGTACGAGGCGATCGCGCCGCACGACCCGGCCCTGACCCTGCCGACCCGGGTGCGCAGCCGGATCGTCAAGGTCAAGGGCGTCATCACCGCGCAGGAGGTGCCCGGACCGCCGAACGCCGAGACGCTCGTGGACCTGGTCGAGCACCGCGCCGGCTGGGGCCGGTACCGCCTGGTGCCGCTGACCGGCCGGACCCACCAGCTCCGCCTGCACATGGCGTCGCTGGGCGTGCCGATCCGCAACGACGACTTCTACCCCGTCCTGCGCGAGAAGCCGCTGGACGACTTCACCGACCCGTTGCAGCTGCTGGCGAAGGTGCTCGAGTTCACCGACCCGGTGACGGGCGAGCACCGCCGCTTCACCAGCACGCTGCGGCTGGACCTCTAGCCGAGGTAGCCGAGCATCTGCGCGATCTGCGCGGTGCGGGAGTTGAAGATCCGCTCCGCCAGGTCCTTCGTCTGCGGGTTCACCCCGCCCTCGCGCTCCAGCTTCGCCATCGCCACCGCGTTGTGCTGGTGGCCGATGAGCAGGTTCAGGAACGCCTTCTCGAAGTCGGCGGGCGCGGTCGCGGCGAGTTCCGCGATGGCCTCCGGGCTGGTCGAGTGGTCGCCGCCGTGCCCGGCGTGCAACTGGGGGTTGTCCCCCGTCGACTCGGGTTGCCGCCACTGCGCCAGCCACTTCGTCATGGAGTCCACTTCGGACAGCTGGGTGACCTCGATGGCCGCCGCCAGCTCCTTCACGTCCTCGCGCACCGGCCGGTCCTTGGCCAGCCGCACGATCTCCAGCCCGGCCCGGTGGTGCGGGACGGCCATCTGGAGGAACATCACGTCGGTCTCGTTGAACTCGTCGGTCTCCACCACGGTCGACACCGGCGGTGGCTCCGCGGCGGGAGCGGTGGAACCGCACCCGGCCAGCACGAGCACACCCGCCACCAGGGCCGCGAGGCGTCGCATGGGTCGTCCTCCTTCACCGGACGGCCCGCCCGCGCCGTCACAGGGCCGGCACGGGCGGGCTGCGGTCGACTTGACCCGCGTCAACTGGTCAGACGCGCTGCCAGAGCGACGCGGTGTTCGGCGGTTCCCAGCCCACGAGGGACGTGTGGGCCTGGATGCAGCGGTAGTTGGCACCGCCGTAGGTCACCGTCGAGCCGACCGAGTACGCGGTGTTCGGCGCCCACGTGCCGCCGACCGGGGGCGCGGTCGTGGTCGTCGGCCGCGTCGTCGTGGTGGTCGGCTGCGTGCTGGTGGTGGTCGTGGTGGTCGGCGTGGTCGTGGTGGTCGGCGTGCCGCCACCGGAACCCACCTGGAGGTCGACGCACGAGTAGAACGCCATGGGCGTGTCGGCGATGTTCCAGACGGCCAGCAGCTTGATCCGGCCGGTGCGACCGCCGAGGCTCACGTTGTGCGTCACGGTGGCCGCGGGCTGCCGGCCGCCGTCGTTGAACTCGGCGATCTTGGTGCCGCCGACGAAGTACTGCCACGTGGTGGTGGAGTGGCGGGCGGTGAGCGTCCAGTTGAACGTCACGTTGTTGCCCACGGTGGTCGCGGGCCACGGCCGGCTGTCGTCGTTGAGCTCGGCGAACTGGCTCAACCCGGCGTTGCAGTTGTACTGGCCCTTGGGGCCTTCCACGCTCTGCGGCTCGTAGACGATGGCCCCGCAGTTGGAGACCTTGCCCTGGGCGCACACGGCCTGCCGGCTCGGCGGCGAGGAGATGTAGCCGTGCGCGCTCGCCGTTCCCGCCGACATGACGACGAAGAACGGGGCGATGCCCACGGCGGCCAGGGCCACCGCGAGCTTGCGTTTCAAGCTCATGTGTTGTCCAGCTCCTTCGGAGGGGACCCGGGTGAGGGGTCCCCAAGGCAGGGTCCATTTCCGCGGCGGCCGGAACACGCGGCGCGTGACGATCCGCACGGGGTCGTTCACGTGCCGCGATGTGGTCTAGACCATAATCGGGAATGTCATCCGGGTCAAGGATCTGAACCGAGTGGTCCAACGGGCCGTAACCCTTACCGTTAAAGAAGACCCGTGCCGCGGTGGCGGTGGAGTGCGATGAGCTGTGCGAGGCCGGACGGCCGCACGAGGAGCCCGGCGGCACGTCGGCCGTCACCGTCCCCTCGGGTGCGGCCGGCGATTCGATCGGCCCGACCGGTGTGCTCCGGCGCGTGGTTGGCCGACACTGGTCCGCATGGAGGAGCACAAGGTCATCGCGGACGACGGCCGCGTGTTGTGGGCGGCCGAGCAGGGACGGGGCGTGCCCCTGGTGCTGTGCCACGGCGGGCCGGGGCTGTGGGACATGTTCGACGGGCTCGCCGAGCTGCTGGCCGACCGGGTGCGGGTGATCCGCTGGGACCAGCGCGGCGGCGGCCGGTCCGAGCGCGACGGGCCCTACACCGTGGCCCGCACGATCGCCGACCTCGACGCGGTCCGGGCCCACTTCGACCTGCCGCGGACCGCGCTGCTCGGCCACTCGTGGGGCGCGGACGTGGCGCTGCACTACGCGCTGGCGCACCCCGGGCGGGTCTCGTCGCTGGTCTACGTCTCGGGCACCGGTCTCGGCCAGGACTGGCGCGAGGAGTACCGCCGCAACCGCGCCGAGCGGCTGGGCGACGACGTCGGCGGTTCGTCCGACCGGGACGCCGCGGTCCGGGCGTGGACGGCGGACTTCGCCGACCCGGCGACGGCGCGGCAGCGGGCCGAAGAGCTCGCCACGCCGTGGTTCGGGGTGAACGAGGAGGCCAACGCCGCGCTGAACGCCGAGTCCCGCACGTGGGACGAGGGGGAACTGGTGGCCCGCTGCCGGGAGCTGGAGGTGCCGACGCTGATCGTGGACGGCGCGGCGGACGTGCGGCCGAGGTGGGCGGTGGACTCGTTGGCCGGGGCGCTGCCGGACGTGGCGCGGGTCGTGCTGCCCGGCGCGGGCCACGTGCCGTGGGTGGAGTCGCCCGGCTCGTTCGGGTGGGCGGTGCTGGCGCACCTGGCCCGGTGAGCCGGGACGGGGGCGGGCGCCGACCCCCGTCCCGACCCGCTCAGCAGGACAGGTTGGAGCCCGCGGGCACGCCGAGGATGCCCACGAACCGCTGGTAGGCGTCGACGCGGCTCTGCACCTGCGCCGGGTTGCGCCCGCCGCACTCCAGCGAGCCGTTGATGCTGCGGATCGTCTCGCCGAAGCCGTAGCCGTTGACCATCGCGTTGTGCGGGGTCATCGTGCCGGGGCCGGACTGGGTGTTCCAGTACCAGAGGGCGGTCTTCCAGGCGACCGACGCGTCGGTCTGCACCAGCGACGGGTTGGTCAGCAGCGGCAGCCCGAGGGCGTCACCCGCCGCCTTGTAGTTGAAGTTCCAGCTCAGCTGGATCGGGCCGCGGCCGTAGTAGGCCGCCTGGCCGGCCGGGCAGCCGTAGGGCTGGCTGGCGTCGCAGTAGTGCGGGTAGTTGGCCGTGTTCTGCTCCACGATGTAGACCAAGCCGCCGGTCTCGTGGTTGGCGTTGGCGAGGAACGCCGCCGCTTCCTGCTTGCGGACGGTGTCCGAGCCGGTCTTGGCGAAGCCGGGGTACGCGCTGAGCGCGGCGGTCAGGCCGGCGTAGGTGTAGAAGGGGTTCCGGTTCGGGAACATCTGCTGGAACTGCGCCTCGCTCACCACGAAGCCACCCGACGACGGCGGGTTGGTCGTCGTGGTCGGGTTGGTCGTGGTCGGGGTGGACCCGCAGCTGTAGGGGTCCCAGTACCAGGTGCTGACGACCGGGTCGTAGCCCGGGTTGTCGTGCTCGGCGATGTAGTACTTGCCGTCGGTGTAGCGCACGACGTTGCCGGCGGTGTACGCCTTGCCCTGCACCCAGGCCGGGTAGTCGCAGGCCGCCGGCGGCGTCGTCGTGCCGCCGCCGCAGACGCCCTGGTCGGCCCACACCGCGGCCGAGCCGGGCGTCTCGTTCTGGGTCCACCACTTGGCCTGCCAGTTGTGCCCGGCGTAGGACGCCGTGGCGCCGCCGGTGTAGCTGGCGGACGGGCTCCAGGCCGACGCACAGGCGGCGGCGGACGCGGTGTTGGCCACCGCGACGGTCAGCGCCGCCCCGACCACGAGAGCGGCGATGGCCGCCACTGCGCGGATTCTCGACACAAAGATCACTCTTTTCCGCTCGAGCGCCCTCGGACGTGTGACGGGTGCCACTCAACCCGAAATGGTCTATACCAGTCAAGAGCGAAAGCGAAAGAGGCTCTGGTTCACGGAAGCGCTCACACAGGCGACATCAGCCGTCCGCGCCCGCGCCGCCCGGACGGCGGTGCTTCAATGTGCGGCGTGCAGTGGGCGCGGTACTGGCGTGCGGCGGATCGGCCGGTGGAGGCGATGCACGCGCACTTCACCTCGCACCGGTACCACCGGCACAGCCACGACGCCTACTCGTTCGGCGTGACCGAGCAGGGCGCGCAGGCGTTCCGGTGCCGGGGCGGCACGCACACCAGCGCGGCCGGCAGCGTGCTCGCGTTCAACCCCGACGAGGCCCACGACGGCCGCACCGCCACCGAGGACGGCTTCACCTACCGCATCGTCCACATCGGACCGTCGCTGGTCGCGGAACTGCTGCCGCGCCTGCCGTTGTTCCGCGACCCGGTCGTGCTCTCGCCGGAGCTGGCCGACGCGCTGCGGGGCCTGCACACCGCCCTCCAGGAGGGCAGCCTCGCCCGGGACGAGCACCTGATGCACGCCGTGCGCGCGATGGCGTCGCACGTCATGCCGCTGCCCACCACCACCCGGGCGACGGGCAGCGCCTCCGCCGCCCGCGACCTGATCGAGGCGCACTACGCCGACGACGTCACCACCGAGGAGCTGACGGCCGCGACGGGCCTGAGCCGGTTCGCGCTGTACCGGGCCTTCCGGGCGGAGTACGGCCTGGCGCCCAGCGACTATCAGCGCCAGCGCCGCCTGCGCGCGGCCAGGCGACTGCTCGCGGACGGCCGCTCGGCGGCGGAGACGGCGGCGCTCACCGGGTTCGCCGACCAGGCCCACCTGACCCGCTGGTTCCGCCGCTGCTACGGCATCACCCCGGCCGCGTACGCCCGGTCTGTGACCTGAGTCATAGTCGACAACGGTCGCGCCGGCGGCACTGCCCGCCGCCACCACCGGTCAGGCGGACCGCGTGGTCGTCCGGCCGGTCGAGGGAGACCCGGACGACGACGGTCGTGACGAGGTGGTGGTCAACGAGTCGGCCGGCGCGAACACCCTCCAGTTCACGGTGTGGCGCTACGAGGCGCGACGGATGCGGCCGCTCACGGGACCGGACGGCGCACCGCTGGTCCTCGCCGAGGGCGGCGGGGCAGCGCCGGCTCGTCACCGCCCGGGGCGGGCTGGTGTGGCAGAGCGACCCGTAGGTGCACGAGGGCGTGCGCGTCGCGCACACCGTCCACAGCGGAGCCGCCGCGGTCGTGTCCACCACCCCGGTGCTGGCCGAACGCACCGCACCGGCCTACCGGGTCGACCCGCCGCCTGCGCCTGACCTGCGGTTTGATCCGTACGGGTGAGCGGGAGCGGCGTTCGGGCGCACACGTTGCATAACTGTGTTGTGTTTTCGTCCGAACGCCGCTCGACCGGCTGCCACGCGGTCTGGACACTGATCACATGCCGCACATCGAGTTGGACAACGCCCTGCCCGGGATAGCCGGGCTGATGAACTACCGCCCCGAGACGGGCCGGCCGCTCTCCGAGCTGACCGAGGTGCTCCTGCGGGGGCCGAGCACGTTGTCGCGCGGCGAGCGCGAGCTGATCGCGACGCACGTCTCCGAGCTGAACCAGTGCAAGTTCTGCGCGGGCTCGCACGCCGCGTTCGCCGCCGCGCAGCTGCCCGAGGACTACCAGCACACGCCCAAGCTGCTGGCCCTGCTCGACATCGCCACGGCGGTCACCGACAGCGGGCGCTCGGTGACGGCCGAGCTGATCGCCAAGGCGCGGGAGAACGGCGCGACCGACCTCGAGGTGCACGACACCGTGCTCATCGCGGCGATGTTCTGCGCGGCGAACCGCTACGTCGACGGGTTGGCCACGTGGGCTCCCGACGACCCCGAGGCCTACGAGCGGATGGCCGACCGGATCGTCCCCAACGGGTACACCTCGATCATCGGGATCGGCTGACCCGGCGGAACCCCGCCCGCCACCGGTTGCCCGTGCGGTTGACGAGCACCGCGCGGAGGTCGTCGTCGGCGTACGACCCGACCTCCGCGCGCACCACCGGTCACGGCGGGCCGTCGACCGGCTCGCCGCCGGGCGCGACGAAACCGCGCGCGTTCACGATGCCCCCGGGTCGGACCCGCACGGGCAGCGATCGCGCGATCAGCACCTCCACGTCGAACGCGCCCAGCCACCCCGCCGGCGGGTCGAGCAGGTCGGCGACGACGAAACCCGCGGCCGGCGCCGGCGGCGACCAGCGCCCGAAGCGCGACGCGGCCGGGGCGGTCGACCCCGACGAGCCGGGCCACCCCGCCGCCCCACCACCCCGTGTGTCGAACCCCCAGACCTCGTGTGTCGAACGCCCGCGCCCCCCGTGTCGAACACTCGCGACCCCCGAGTTCCACGTTCGCGTCCCCGGACGTCGTCCTGAACGTGGAACTCGGGGGTCCTGAACGTTCGACACACGAGACCCGGGGGTTCGACACACGAGGTGTGGGGGTTCGACTTCACGAAGTGGCGCTCACACCGCGTGACCCTTGGTCAACGGCAGGTCAAAACCAGGCTTGTGAATGTGCGCCGAGTCACTCTAGAGTCCCTGGGAGCGCTCCCAGGGAGCGCTCCCAGAAGCGTCGTCAACCGTCAGAGCAGACGGAGGAGACCCAAGTCCATGAGATCGCTTCCCTCTCCCCGGTGGCGCCGCCAGGCCACCGCGGCCCTCGCACTAGTGGCGGTCAGCGGCGCGCTAGCGTCCGGAACGGCCTTCGCGGCCGACTACGAACGGCTCGTCAACGGTTCGTTCGGCAACGGCTCGGCCGACCCGTGGTGGGCCAGCGCCGGCGTGTCGAACCGGGTCACCAACGGCGAGCTGTGCGCCACGGTCACCGGCGGCACGGTCAACCCGTGGGACGCGCTGATCGGCCAGAACGGCGTGCCGTTCGAGGCGGGCCAGTCCTACACGATGTCCTTCGACGCCTACGCCTCGGTGGCCCGGCCGGCGGCGGCGGTGGCCGGTGAGGGCGTCAGCCCCTACCGGCAGATCGCCAAGCAGGACGTCTCGCTGACCACGACGAAGCAGCACTTCAGCTTCACGTTCACCTCGGAGCTGGACTTCCCGGACGCGGGCGCCGGCCAGGTGACGTTCCACCTGGGCGCGCAGGCGGCCGACACGACGGTCTGCGTGGACAACGTCTCCCTGATCGGCGGCGTGAAGCCGCCGGGCGGCGACCCGGCCGTGCCCGCGAAGAAGATCAACGTCAACCAGGTCGCCTACGCGCCCGGCCTGCCCAAGCAGGCGACGCTGACCTCGAGCGCCACCGCAGCGCAGACGTGGGTGCTGAAGAACTCCGCCGGCACCGCGGTCGCCACCGGCCAGACCGTGCCGAAGGGCACCGTGGACCCCGAGTCGGGCGACACCACGCACCTGATCGACTTCTCGTCCTACGACACCCCGGGCACCGGCTACACGCTGACCGTGGGCACGGAGACGAGCTTCCCGTTCGACATCGCGACGGACCAGCTCAAGAAGCTGCGCTACGACTCGCTGGCGTACTTCTACCACAACCGCAGCGGCATCCCGATCGAGGCGCAGTACGTCGGCGAGCAGTACGCGCGCCCGGCCGGCCACCTCAACGTCGCGCCGAACCAGGGTGACAACAACGTCCCCTGCCTGGCGACGATCAACTGCGGTTACACGCTGGACGTGCGCGGCGGCTGGTACGACGCGGGCGACCACGGCAAGTACGTCGTCAACGGCGGCATCTCCGCGTGGCAGCTGCTCAACACCTACGAGCGCGCGAAGCTGATCGGCGACGCCTCCGCCCTGGGCGACGGCAAGCTGAACATCCCGGAGAAGGCGAACAACGTCCCGGACATCCTGGACGAGGCCCGCTGGGAGGTCGAGTTCCTGCTGAAGATGCAGGCGCCCGACGGCATGGTGCACCACAAGATCCACGACCAGAACTGGACCGGCCTGCCGCTGCTGCCCCACCAGGACCCGCAGGCCCGCAGGCTGTCGGCGACCAGCACGGCCGCGACGCTGAACACGGCCGCCGTGGCGGCCCAGGCGGCCCGCATCTGGAAGACGATCGACCCGACGTTCTCGGCCAAGGCGCAGGCGGCGGCCGTGAAGGCGTACGCGGCGGCGAAGGCGAACCCGAACAAGATCGCCGACCCGAACGACGGCACCGGCGGCGGCTCCTACAGCGACGCGACCCTGACCGACGAGTTCTACTGGGCCGCGGCGGAGCTGTTCACCACCACCGGTGAGTCGGCCTACAAGACCGACGTCACGTCGTCGACGCTGTACAAGGGCAAGAGCCTGAGCACCCGCGGCTTCGACTGGGGCTCCACCGGCCCGCTGGGCGACATCACGCTGGCCCTCGTGCCCAACGGCCTGCCCACCGCGGACGTCGCGGCGATCAAGTCCGCGTT
The DNA here is from genome assembly GCF_044544865.1 of Actinosynnema sp. NPDC053489. Classification (NCBI taxonomy): domain Bacteria; kingdom Bacillati; phylum Actinomycetota; class Actinomycetes; order Pseudonocardiales; family Pseudonocardiaceae; genus Actinosynnema; species Actinosynnema sp. NPDC053489. The sequence continues at coordinate 139,349 of NZ_JBITXT010000012.1, forward strand.
CACGGCGGTGGCCGACTCGCACCTGTCGCAGATGGCGACCCAGGCATACCCGGCCCCGTACCGCCCGACCGAGGGCTACGACTGGGGCTCCAACGGCCTGGTGGCGAACAACATCTCGGTGCTCGCGCTGGCGTACGACTTCACCGGCGCGGCCAAGTACCGCGAGGGCGTGTTCCAGGGCCTGAACTACCTGCTCGGCCGCAACCCCGTGTCGTACTCGTACGTCTCGGGCTACGGCGACCAGCCGGTGAAGAACGTGCACCACCGGCACTGGGCCAACCAGCTCGACCCGACCCTGCCGACCGCGCCGCCCGGCGCGCTCTCGGGTGGTCCGAACAGCGCGCTGCAGGACCCGGTCGCCGCGCGCCTGCTCACCGGCTGCAAGGCGCAGAAGTGCTACGTCGACCACATCGAGGCGTACTCGGTCAACGAGGTCACGATCAACTGGAACTCGGCGCTCGCGTGGGTCGCCAACTGGGCGGCCGAGAAGGTCACGGTCGCGCCGCCGGTCGACACCACGGCCCCGTCGACCCCGGGCACCCCGGTGGCGTCGGACATCACCACCACGGGCGTGAAGCTGGCGTGGACCGCGTCCACCGACGCGGAGAGCGGCGTCAAGGACTACGACGTCATCTCCGTCGAGGGTGACGCGCTGCGCGTGGTCGCCACGGTCACCACCCCGTCGGCGACGCTGACCGGGCTGCGGCCGGACACCGCGTACCAGTTCGCCGTCGTGGCCCGCAACGGCGCGAACCTGAAGTCGGCCCTGTCGCCGCAGGTGAGCGTGCGGACCAAGGCGGACGTGGTGGCGGGCTACTGCAAGGTGACCTGGCAGGCGTCGACCTGGTCGACGGGCATGTCGGCGAACATCACCGTGGCGAACAGCGGCACCCAGTCGTGGAACGGCTGGAAGCTGGAGTTCACCCTGCCGGGCAACCAGAAGATCACCCAGGGCTGGTCGGCGACGTGGACCCAGACGGGTCAGGCGGCGACCGCGACGAACCTGTCGTGGAACCGGACGCTCGCGCCGGGCGCGTCGACGAGCATCGGGTTCAACTCCTCCGGGTCGGGTTCGACGGCGAAGCCGACGGACTTCCGGGTGAACGGGAACCCCTGCACGGCGGGGTGACACCCTGATCGGACGGCCCGGCACCACGGGCCGACCGCGTGACCGGTGGCGGGCTCCCCACGGAGCCCGCCACCGCTGCATCCCGAGAGTCCTACCCCCACGTCCCGTGTGTCGTACCTCCACGCCTCGTGAGTCGTACGTTCAGAGCCCGAGAGTCCTACGTTCAGAGCCCGAGAGTCCTACGTTCAGAGCACCCGAGTTCAACGTTCGACATACCGGCCGGTCTGCCGAACGTTCAACTCAACGGTCGCGAACGTAGGACTCACGAGGCGCGAACGTAGGACTCACGGGGCCTGGAGGTACGACACACGGGACGTGGAGGTAGGACTCTCGCGGGGTCAGGGGTTGGCGGTGGCGTCGCGGGAGCGGCGGTCCGGCGGCAGCGGGTCCACCACGACCTTGACCACGGTCTTCAGCCGTTCCAGCACGCCGCGCGGCGGCGGGGCGGTGACGCGTTCGCGGAGCAGGGGCACGCCGTCGCCCTCCAGGGCGTCCAGCCCGACCGCGCGCCCGCTCATCGCCAGCACCAGGGACTCGGCGTCACCGCGCACGACCGCGCCGCTGCCGGACTTCCAGCCGGTGTCCGCGGCCTCCAACCGCAGCCCCGCCAGGCGCGACCCCATCGCGTAGCCCGGCGACGGCTTGGCCGCCAGGTGCTGGAACGCCACCCACAGCCGGTCCTCCGGCACGTCGCGCGGGATGCCCAGCGGCACGCGCACGTCGTAGTCGTGCAGCAGGATGTCGGTCAGCACGGGGTCGTAGCCGGACCGCGGGATGGTCGTCCGCGACGTCGACCACCGCCGCAGCCGGTCGGCGATCTCCGCGGTGGACCGGCGCGCGGCGCGGGCGGTCAGCTCGCGGTTGAGCCGGTCGAAGTCGGCGGCCATGGTCACGATGCCCCAGTAGAGCTTGGCCTGCCCGAACCTCAGGTACGTGGTCAGGTGCGCGCCGACGTCGTGCACCGTCCACCCCGCCGACAGGCTGGGCGTGGCCAGTCGGCCCGGGTCCAGCCCGTCGAGGAGGTCCGCCATCCGCCGCCGCTCTTCGACCAGCATGTCGTGGACCTTCATCCGTCCACGCTAGGCGGCCCCTCCGACGCCCGGCTTATCCCGACTTGCGGACCTCAGCACCTCCAGGAACCGCTCCGGCGCGTCGCGCAGCACGTTGTGGCCGGACGGCCAGGACTCCACGTGCCAGGTCGGGTCGTCGCGCAGCCGTTCGTGGGTGGTGGCCAGCGGGCTGTCCGGGAACTCCGCCATGAACAGGTACCGCCGGTCCGCGACGCGGTCGACCGCGCCGGTGATCCGCGCCCGTTGCAGCAGCGTGGCCAGCGGGTGGGGCGTGGCGCGCTCGTCGAAGATTGGCAGCGGCGCCACGCCGAACCCGTCGCCCGCCGCGCCCTCGACGTACCACCTGCGCCAGTCGCCGTGCACGATGTCGTACGCCGACTCGCCGTCGCGCGGCACGAAGGCGTCCACGTACACCAGCGTCGCGACCCGCTCCGGCACGCGGTCGGCGACGCAGGTGATCACCAGACCCCCGTAGCTGTGCCCGACGAGCACGACGTCGCGCAGGTCGTGCCGCTCGACCAGGTCCAGCACCTCGGCCACGTGGTCGTCCAGGTTGACCCGGCCGGTGCTCAACGTGACCGCGTGCACCTCGTGGCCCTCGGCGCGCAGCCGCTCGGAGATCGGGTCGTAGTACCAGCCGCCGTGGCAGGCGCCGGGGATGAGCACGTAAGTCGTCATGGGCACCACGCTAGGAGCCCTTTAGGACATAGGATGTCCGTGATGACCATGCCGGGCCGGATGCTGCGCCTGCTGTCCCTGATGCAGGGCAGGCGGGACTGGACGGGCGCGGAGCTGGCCGAGCGGCTGGGCGTCACGGACCGGACGATCCGGCGCGACGTCGAGCGGCTGCGCGAGCTGGGCTACCCGGTGGACGGCACGACCGGCACGGCGGGCGGCTACCGGCTCGCGTCCGGCCGTAACCTGCCGCCACTGCTGCTGGACGACGACGAGGCCGTCGCGGTGGCGGTCGGCCTGCGCACGGCGGCGGGCGTGCAGGGCATCGAGGAGTCCTCGACCCGGGCCTTGGCGAAGCTGGAGCAGGTGCTCCCGGCCCGGCTGCGGCACCGGGTCGCGGCGGTGCGGGACGCGATCGCCGTCATGTCCCTGGCCGGCCCGGTGTCCGACCCGGCGGCGCTGGGCGTGCTGGCGGCGGCGTGCCGCGACCACGAGGTGGTGGCGTTCACGCACCGCGGCCGGGAGCGGCGGGTGGAGCCGCGCAGCCTGGTGACCGCCCACCGCCGCTGGTACCTGCTGGCCTACGACCCGGAGCGGGCGGACTGGCGGACGTTCCGCGTCGACCGGGTGGACGCGCCGAGGGCCACGGGCCGCCGCTTCACGCCCCGCGACCTGCCCGACGACCCGGCGGCGTACGTGGCGCGCTCGCTCACCGGCGCGCCCTACCGGTACACGTGCACCGCCCTGGTCGACGCGCCGGCGGAGGTCGTGCGGTCGCGCCTGGTGGTGGCGCTGCCGGGGCGGGTGGAGCCGGTGGACGAGCGGACGTGCCGGGTGCGGCTGGGCGCGGACGCGATCGGGCACGTGGCCGCCGACCTGCTGCTCCTCGGCGCCCCCTACACCCTCGACGCGTCGCCGGAGGTGCTCGCCGCGTTGCGCGCGGCGGCCGACGGGCTCACCGGTGGGCGGCCTGGCCCACCGGCCGCACCAGGATCTCGTTGACGTCGACCGTCGGCGGCTGCCCCACCGCGTACAGCACGGCGCGGGCCACGTCCTCCGGCTCCAGCTTCGGGTCGGCCGCCCGGGACGCGGGGATGCCGCCGGTGTCGGTCAGGCCGGGCTGCACCAGCGTGACGCGGACGCCCGTGCCGACGCACTCCGCCCGGATCGCCTGCGCCAGCCCGGTGACCGCCCACTTGGTGGCCGAGTAGAGGTTCCCCGGCCGGACACCGCGCCCGGCCGCCGACCCGGTCAGCACCAGGTGCCCGGCGTGGCGCATCAACGCGGGCATCGCCGCCCGCGCGGTGAACGCCGGGCCGCACACGTTCGTCAGCACCATGTCGCTCCACTCGGCGGGCGGCGCGCCGTCGGTGGAGGTGAACGAGGTGACCACGCTCGTGCCCGCGTTGGCGAACACCACGTCGACGCGCCCCCACTCCTCCTCGACCCGGCCCACGAGCGCCGCGACCTGCTCGTAGTCGCGCACGTCGCACGCCGCCACCCACACCCGGTCCGGGCCGCCCAACCGGGCCGCGAACCCGGCCAGCGACCCCGTGTCCCGCGCGGTCAGGACCAGCCGGTACCCGGCTTCGGCGGCCAGCCGCGCGGTCGCCGCGCCGATGCCCCGGCTCGCCCCGGTGATCACGAACACCCCATCGCCCATGCCCGCACGCTACCGCCGGTTTGATCGAATTCACCGGATCGGAGCAACATTTGGGCCGTCTGTGGCGTCTTGGGGAACATCCACTGATTGGGGGCACATGAACATCAACCGCAGGTCCGCGCTCGGGCTGGGCTCGGTGGCGGCGGCGAGCGCCGTCGTCGGTTCCACCGCCGGGACGGCGCGGGCGCAGAGCACCGAGGCGGAGTGGGACGCGGTGATCCCGACGACGGCCGAGCAGGCGCGCCGCAAGATCGCGCTGAAGTACGGGTGGGAGACGGCGCGGGCGGGCGGCACGTGGTCGTCCTGCATCGGCGTGGCCGACCCGGACGGCGTCGTGAAGCCCGCGGTCGAGGCCGAGGCGGACCGCGTGGTCGAGGCCTACAGCGTGAACAAGATCGCGGTCGCGCTGGCCGTGCTGGACAAGGTCGACCGCGGCCTGGTGCGGCTCGACCAGCGGGTCGAGGTCACCGCGGACATCGTCATCCGGGACACCGACGGCATCTTCCACCTCGACGGCGGCTACCCCAGCTCGGTGACGGTGGGCCACGCGCTGGCCAACCTGCTCACCGTCTCGGACAACACGGCGGTGCGGCTGTGCGGGCTCGTCGTGCCGGCGCTGGAGTTGAACGAGATCCTGCGCGCCAAGGGCTTCGTGCACACGCAGGTCGTGCCGGTGGCCAACCCGAACCGGTTCTACCTGGGCACCACCACGGCCCGCGAGACGTTCACGATGCTGCGCCGGCTGGCGGCCGGCGAGCTGCTGTCGGCGGCGTCGACCGAGCACCTGTTCACGGTGCTGCGGTCGCTGACGTCGTTCACCGACGGGATCAGGCTCAACCTGACCTCGGCGGAGCGGCTGAACGTGGCCACGAAGGCCGGTTGGGAGGAGGACGGCCGCAACGAGGCGGGCATCGTGTTCGACGCGAACGGCAAGCCGATCATCACCTACGCGCTGTTCGCGTCCGGCCGGTACAGCGGCGACCAGGCGGCCAACGCCGACAACTACGGCGCGACCCACCCGGCCCTGCGCGCCCGCGCGGCCCTGGGCCGCACGCTGTACGACTCGGTCCTCCGCATCACCGCCGCCACCCCGCGCACGTACCGCACCCCGCGGTACCGCCCGGTCAACGGCGGCTGACCACGCGGTGAGGCCCGCCCCGGGTCGCCGGGGCGGGCCTCGACCACGCGATCAGGAGTTCTTCAACGCCGCCAGGAACGTCCGCCACGGCCCGGCGCCGAAGGACAACGTCGGCCCGACGGGGTTCTTGGAGTCGCGCGTCGCGAACCCCTCCCCCACCGCCGCCACCTGGACGCACTCGCCGCTGGTGCTGAAGCTGCTCTTGCGCCAGGCCACACCGGCCGAATCCGCGTGCCTCATCTGTGCGCGAACTCCCTTTCCCGACCGGCGATCAGCGCCAGCGAGTCGTCAGGACTGCCGGCTACCGCCACGAGCTGGTCGAAGTCGGCCCGGAAGCGCTCGATGTCAGCCTCCGACTCCAAGAATATCTCACCGGCCGGACCGTCGATGTAGATCAAATCGGTGTCGAGTGGATCTCCGAAGTCCATGACGATGAACTGGCCCGGCATGCCCGGGTGGGCACCCGAACCGAACGGGACCACCTGGATCGTGATGTTCGGCGCTTCGGCCGCCCGGAGCAGCCGGGTGAGTTGCGCCCTCATGACGCCCGGCCCGCCGACCTCCCGGTGCAGGGACGCCTCGTCGAGGACGACCCAGAACCTCAGCGGCTCCTCCTTCGTCAGCACCGCCTGCCGGTCGATGCGGGCGGTCACGACGTCTTCGACCTGATCGGCCGTCGCCCCGTGCAGGACACCGCGCGTCACGGCGCGGGCGTACTCCGGGGTTTGCAGGAGGCCCGGGATCGACGTCCCGGCGTAGTGGCGCAGGCCGCGCGCCTCGCGCTCGAAGCTGATGTAGGCGGTGTAGCCCTCGGGCAGCTGCTCGTGCCAGGGCCGGATCCACCCCTCGCCCGCCGACTGCTTGTAGAGCGCCTTCAGCCGGACCTGCTCGTCGGTCGGCACCGCGTACAGCTTGAGCAGCATGTCCAGGGTCCGGTACTGGGGGCGGGACCTGGCCGTCTCGATGCGGTACAGCGTGGTGGGGTGCAGGCCGCCGCGCTCCTCGACGTCCTCCCGGCGCAGGCCCGTCCCCTCGCGGAGTCGTCGGAGCTGACCGGCCAGCCTGCGCAACCGGATGGTCGGCGCGCTCTTCTTCACGGCCACGATGTCGAACCTCTCCTAGTGCTGCGTGGCGAACGCAAGGCGCCCCTCTGCGTTCTTTGCATTCCACGTCGAAGGTCGGCAGCCTTGCGGGCAGTCACCGTAGCGGTGACGCAGCGTGATAACCACTGGCTGGACCAGTGGGGCGAAGGGAGGCGGCGTGACCGAGCAGGAGTTCACCGAGCTGGTGCGCGAGGTGGCGCACGAGGAGGCACCGCGGTTGTTCGCGATCGTGGAGGAGCACGGCGAGCGGGAGGGCGTTCGCGTGGCCGGTTACGGCGTGGAGTTCGAGGACCGCGCCGAGGTCAGCGCCGTCGAGGGCGGGTTCCACCTCAGCTCGCAGAGCGCCGAGTCGGCGCGCACGGTCTTCGAGATCAGCTCGCGGTCGGCGGGGACGCGGCGCGCCCACCTGGTCTGGCTCGGGTGACGGTGGCGCGGGACCTCCGGGGCGAGGCCGGGGCCGGACGGCGTGGTGCGGGCACGCCGCCCGGCCCGTCAGCCGACTACTTGCCGGGCACCCGCGGGAACTCGTGGGTCGGGCTGTCGTCGGCCGGCGGGTTCTTCGGGTCCGGTGGTTCCTTCCGGTCGTGGCTCATCGTCGGTCCTCTCGTCGGTGGAACAGGTGGTCGCAGGGCGGTCGGGGTGGGGGATGACCAGGACCGTGACGTCGTCACGGCTGCCGTGCGCGCGGGCCGCGTCGACCAGCTCCTCCGCGCAGCGCTGCGGGTCGTGGCCGTGCGCGACGAGCAGGCCGCGGAACCGCTCGTGGGGCAGCTTGAGGCCGTCGGACGCGAGGACCAGCAGCCCGGCGACCGCCTGGACGCCCTCGACGCCGTAGAGGGGGACGCGGCCCGCGTTGTGCCGCAGCTTGTGGTCGTGCGCGGCGGCCTCGGCGTCGGGGACGCCGCGCTGCCGCAGCTCCTCGCCGAGGGTGTGCGGGGTCGTGAAGCGGTGCAGGCTGCCGTCCTCCTTGAGGCCGTAGGCGGAGCTGTCGCCGGCGTGGGCGATGCGCCAGTACCCGCCCCGGCGCACCGAGGCCACGACGATCGCGCCGTTGGGCCCGGCGCCGCCGGCGTCCTCCAGGTCGGTGTAGGGCGCGGAGGCGGCGACGACGCCGAGCACCGGCGTCTCCCGCGCGGCCACGCGGGCGGCGACGGCGGAGGTCACCCGGGCGAACTCGGCGACCTCCGGTGTCGAGCCGGTCCCGTCCACCACCGCCGCGGCGAGCGTGCCGCGGTGCCAGTGCAGGGCGTGGGCGTCGGCGTTGAGGGGGCGGCTCGGGCCCCGTGAGGTCGCGGCCCCGACCCGGACCCGCGTGGCGGGTCCGGTCGTGGTGCCGGTAGGCGTGGTCACGCTCGCATCCTCCCGCGACACCGGCCGTCCCGTCGTCACACCAGCGGGCGATTCCAACCGAGCGCGACGTATCCGGCGCGCTGCGTGACGCTCCTGTCTGGCAGGGAGGTGACCGATGACCGACCTGCCGCACCCGCGCGGGCACCCGCTGCGGGCGCGCACCCCGCTGCGCGACTCGCACGAGGTCCAGGGCAACGTGCTGGCCGCCTTCAACAAGGACCACCAGCTCTTCCGGTTCGTGCGCTTCACCGACGAGGGGCTGGGGCGCACCTGGCTCGCGGCCGTGCTCGGGCACGTCAGCAGCACCGCCGACGTGGAGGACTTCAACGAGGTCTTCTCGCTGGCCCGCCGGCTGTCCGGCGCCGACCCGGCCGGGCTGCGCGCCACCTGGGCGAACGTCTCGCTCACGCCCGAGGGCCTGGTCGAGCTGAGCATCAACCCCGAGGCGACCGCGCAGGACCTGCGGCCGCACTTCCCGCACACCGCCGAGCAGGCGGCGCGGGCCAACCGCGACACCGGCGACTCCGCGCCCGCGCACTGGCTGTTCGGCCGCGCGCACCAGCACGTCCACGCCGTCGTCACGGTCGCCTCCGACGACCCCGACCGCCTCGACGCCACCGCCCGCGACCTGGACGTCCTCGACGACCTGCTCGGCGTCACCGTGGTGCACGAGCAGCGCGCCGCCACGCTGCCGGGCGAACGGCGCGGGCGCGAGCACTTCGGCTACAAGGACGGCATCTCGCAGCCGGGCGTGCGCGGCTTCCACCAAGAGGACGGCGACCGGCCGGGCCACCGCGCGGGCCGGCCCGGGTCGCTGCTGGTCGCCCCGGGCGAGTTCGTCTTCGGCCACCCCGCCGAGTCGGCCCGCCCGCACGCCGCCGCGTGGCTGGCCGACGGCTCGATCCAGGTGGTCCGCCGCCTCACCCAGGACGTCGAGGGCTGGCGGGAGGCCGTCGAGGCGAAGGGGCTCGGGCCGCGCAGCATCGGCAGGCACCCCGACGGCAGGCCGCTGGCCGCCGGGCCGGGCAACGACTTCGACTACTCCGACGACCCGACGGGCGCGACGACGCCGTGCCCGGCGCACATCCGCAAGACCAACCCGCGCGCGTTCACCCACAGGACGCCCCGCCGGCACCGCATCCTGCGCCGGGGCATCCCGTTCGGGCCGACCCGCGACGGCGAGCGCGGCCTGGTGTTCGTGGCCCACTGCACGTCGTTGGCGGAGCAGTTCGAGTTCATCCAGCAGACCTGGGCGCACAACCCGGACTTCGCGCCGGGCGAGCGCGGCGCGCCCACCGGGGTCGACCCCGTCCTCGGCGGTCGGTTCGTGCGGACGACCGGGGCGCTGTACGCGCTGGTGCCGTCCAGGAGCACGCTGCGGCTGTTGGCCGCGGGCCGGGAACTGCCCCGCTGAGGGGGTGGTCGGGAGCCGGTCGTGGCCGCCGTCCACGACCGGCTCCCCGCACCGCGGGACGAGTGCGAGCACCTTCGTCTATATCCGCGATATACGGCGCATATATCGCCGCGTTCGCGGTCGCCGCGCTGCACCGGCGTTAACGCGTGGTCGACCCTGTGAACGGTTCGCCGAATCAGTTCGGCGGTGCCCCGGAATCAACACCGGCGCGCACTCCTGACAGCACGTGTGACCTGCCCGGAAGCGCGGGGATCACTCCTGGCGCCCGGGTGCGCCACGCGCCTCCGAACGGGGTGGAATACCGCGGCGACCCGCCCCCGACCAGCGGCCGGAAGTGGCTTGGCGAATCCGAAGCGAGTCCGGAACGACCCGGGACCGGGCGGTGTAGCGTCCCCGGCGACAGGTCTCCCGCCTGATGAACCCCCGAGGGCAATCACCATGTTCGAAAACGTCGACCAAGAGGTGCGGGAAGCGCTGGCCGATTTCATTTCCGAGGAGGACTTCGTGTGCCTCGGCGCCCGTGCCGCGCTGCGCCGGAACACGATCGTCCACCACCACTACCGGGCGCTCGGCCCGGAGTCGGTGCTCGACCACCACCAGGACCTGCTCACCTTCCTCAAGGGCTTCGAGCCGAGCGACCGCAGCTTCACCTCGTTCGTCGCCACGTTCGACGAACCGGCCCGCACCACCGAGCACGAGTTCGAGGCCCTGGTGTGGGACCACCTGCAACGCCTGCACGACGAGGACAGCGCGCAGCACCCGTGGAGCGACCTCTACGACTCCGACCCGGCCTCGTCGAACTTCGCGTTCTCGGTCGGGTCGCACCCCTTCTTCATCGTCGGGCTGCACCCCGGCGCGTCGCGCCCGAGCCGTCGCTTCCGCAAGCCCGCGCTGGTGTTCAACTCGCACATCCAGTTCAACGCGCTCGGCATGAAGTTCCTCAAGCTCAAGAGCAAGATCCGCAAGCGCGAGCGGGAGTTCCACGGCGCGGTGAACCCGAGCTTCGTGAAGTACCGCGACGAGGCCCGGCACTACGGGGGCCGGTTCACCGAGCCCGAGTGGCGGTGCCCGTTCACCCCGCGCACCGACGGCGGCGCTACGGCGTGACCGGGAGCCGGTCGCGGCCGCCGTCCACGACCGGCTCCCAGCCCGTCGCGTGCCGCCGCACCAGCTCCGCCGCCACCGCGTCGAACGGCCGCGCCCACACCTCCTTGTTGAACACCTCGACCTCGACGTGCCCGGTGTAGCCGGTCCCGGCGACCAGCGCGGTGAGCCCGACCAGGTCGATGTGCCCGTCACCGGGCAGGCCGCGCCCGAGCAGCACGTCGGCGGGCAGCGGCGTGATCCAGTCGCACACCTGGTAGGAGGCGATGCGCGGCCCGGCCCGCCGCACGTCGGCCGCCAGCGCCGGGTCCCACCACACGTGCAGGGCGTCGACCACGACGCCGACCACCGAGGGCGGGTAGGGGGCGGCCAGCTCCAGCGCCTGGCCCAGCGTCGACACCACGCCCCGGTCGGCGCAGAACACCGGGTGCATGGGCTCCACCGCGAGCCGCACCCCGGCCTGCTCCGCGTACGGCGCGAGCACCTCCAGCGCCGAGGCGACGCGCGCCCGCGCCGCGACGAGGTCGCGGTCCGGCACGCCGCCGGGCACCAGCACCAGGCACCGCGCGCCGAGGGCGGCGGCTTCGTCGACGGCCCGCCGGTTGTCGTCCAACCGCGGGTCGCGGCCGGTGAAGAACCCGCCGCGGCACAGCGACGACACCTCCAGGCCCGCCGAGGCCACCAGCGACGCCGTGCGCCGCAACCCGTGCCCTGCCACCGGGTCGCGCCAGAGCCCCACGGCCGGGATACCGTGGCGCGCGCACACGTCGACCACCTCGGGCACGGAGGCCCGCTTCACCGTGGCCTGGTTCAGCGACAGCCTCACGTCAGCACCCCCAGCAGCCGCCCCCACCGCCGGGCGGCCAGCTCCGGGTCGGGCAGCAGCCCAGCCAGGTCGGCCAACCGCAGCGCCTCGCCGAGGTGCACCACGTCCCGCGCCGACTGCAGGCCGCCGACCATGGTGAACGCGTCCTGGAAGCCGGCCAGCCACGCCAGGAACACCACCCCGGTCTTGTAGTGGTACGTCGGCGCGCCGAAGACGTGCCGCGACAGGGCCACCGTCGGCTCCAGCACCTCGTCGTAGCGGGCGCGGTCGCCCGCGTCCAGGGCGCGCAACGCGGTCGCGGCGGCGGGCGCGATGGCGTCGAAGATGCCCAGCAACGCGTCGCTGTGCCCGTGGGCGTCGCCCGCGATCAGCTCGGGGTAGGCGAAGTCGTCGCCGGTGTAGCAGCGCACGCCGGCCGGCAGCGCCCGCCGCAGCGCGACCTCGTGCGCCGCGTCGAGCAGCGACACCTTCACCCCGTCGACCTTGTCCGGGTGGGCGCGGACGAGGTCCAGGAGGTGGCCGGTCGCCGTGGAGGTGTCCGAGGAACCCCAGTAGCCCTCCAGCGCCGGGTCGAACGCCGTGCCGAGCCAGTGCAGCACGACCGGCCGGTCCACCTCCTCCAGCAGCGCCCCGTACACCTCCTGGTAGTCCTCGGGCCCGCGCGCGGCGGCGGCGAGCTCCCGGCTGCACAGGAGGACCGGCTGCGCCCCCGCGTCCACCACGGCGGCCAACTGCTCCCGGTAGGCGGTCAGCGGGTCGGCCGTGCCGTGGTCGGTGCCGACGCCGGCCGCCAGCGGTCCGGTGGCGATCGAGGCGCTGCGCCGGACCAGCTCCAGCGCGGTGGGCCAGTCCAGGCCCATGCCGCGCTGGGCGGTGTCCATGGCCTCGGCGACGCCGAAGCCGTGCTCCCACAACCGGACCCGGTGGGCCAGCGTGGCGTCCCAGTCGAGCACCGCGGGCGCGCCGGGCGCGTTGGGCGCGAACGGGTCGGCCACGACGTGCGCGGCGGCGAAGGCGACCCGCGACCCGAACGGCCCGCGCTCCCACGTCCGCGGCGGGGACAGCCGGTGCCGGCGGAACGTGCCGTCCCGGGCGGGCAGCAGCACCGCGGTCACGCCGGGACCTCGACCCGCCGCCCGGTGCGGGAGGACTCCAGGCCCAGCGCGGCCAGCCGCACGCCCCGCACGCCGGAGTGGAAGTCGTGCGCGAACGGCGCGCCGACCGCGACGTGCCGGAGGAACTCCTCCCACTGCACCAGGAACCCGTTGTCGAACACCTCGTTGTCGGGCACCTCCTGCCACTGCGCGCGGAAGTCGGCGGACGAGGGCACGTCCGGGTCCCACACCGGCTTCGGCGTGACCGCCCGCGGCTGCACCACGCAGTTGCGCAGCCCCGCGACGGCGCTGCCGTGCGTGCCGTCCACTTGGAACTCGACCAGTTCGTCGCGGTGCACCCGCACCGCCCACGACGAGTTCACCTGCGCCACCACGCCGCCCGCCAGCTCGAAGATCGCGTACGCCGCGTCGTCGGCCGTCGCCTCGTACGGCTCGCCGTTCTCGTCCCACCTGGTGGGGAGGTGCGTGACGGCCCGCGCGGTCACCGCCCGCACCGGGCCCAGCAGCCCCTCCAGCAGGTAGCTCCAGTGGCAGAACATGTCCACGACGATCCCGCCGCCGTCCTCGGCGCGGTAGTTCCACGACGGCCGCTGCGCGGCCTGCCAGTCGCCCTCGAACACCCAGTAGCCGAACTCGCCGCGCACCGACAGCACCCGGCCGAAGAACCCGCCGTCGAGCAGGCGCTTGAGCTTGCGGATGCCCGGCAGGTAGAGCTTGTCGGCCACCACGCCGTGCCGCACCCCCGCCGCGTCCGCGCGCCGGGCCAGCTCCGCGACCTGCTCCGGCGTGGCGGCGACCGGCTTCTCGCTGTAGACGTGCTTGCCCGCGTCGATCGCCGCCGTCAGCGCCGCCACGTGCGCGGACGTGACCTGCGCGTCGAAGTAGACCCGCACGTCCGGGTCGCCCAGGGCGGCGTCGAGGTCCGTGGTCCAGCGCGGCAGGTCGTGCCGCTCGGCGAGGTCCTTCAGCTTCGCGGCGTCGCGACCGACCAGCAGCGGCTCGGGGACCAGCACGTCGTCGCCGACCCGGACCCCTCCCCGCTCGCGGAGGGCCAGGACCGACCGGACGAGGTGCTGCCGGTACCCCATCCGCCCCGTGACCCCGTTCAACGCGACGCCGATCGTGCGCACCGCCATGCGTGACTCCGCTCGTGGGCTGGGAAAGCGCTTTCCAACACGCTACGATCGGCTCGTCACGGACGTCAACCTCCCAGCGGGTTAGTCTCGCCGGACCGGAGAGGCGAAGGAGGCGGCGTTGACGTCGCGGCAGGTCACGCTGGCGGAAGTGGCGAGGGAAGCGGGCGTGTCGCTCGCCACCGCGTCGCGCGTGCTCAACGGCAGCACCCGACAGGTCAGCGAGGAGCTGCGGGAACGGGTGATCGGCACCGCGCGCCGGCTCGGCTACCTGCCCAACGCCTCCGCCCAGGCCCTCGCGCGCAACTCCAGCCTCCTGGTGGGCCTCGTCGTGCACGACATCGCCGACCCGTACTTCTCCAGCATCGCCGCCGGTGTGACGCGGATCGCCGAGGAGGCGGGCCTGGTCGTCGTGCTCGGCACCACGGGCCGCGACCCGCGCCGCGAGGTCGAGCTGGTCAACACGCTGCGCGCGCACCGCGCCCGCGCCCTGGTGATCGCGGGCAGCCGCACCACCGACCGGTCCGCGTCCCGGCTGCTCGCCGAGGAGATCACCGCGTTCACCGCCCAGGGCGGTCGCGTGGCGTGCGTCTCACAGGCCAAGCTCGGCACGGACACCGTCGTGCCCGCCAACCGCTCCGGGGCCCGCGCGCTGGCCCGCCGGCTGGCCGCGCTGGGCCACCGCCGGTTCGCCGTGCTGGCCGGCCCGCCGGACCTCCTGGTGGCCCGCGACCGGCTCGCCGGGTTCCGGGCCGGGCTGGCCGACGAGGGGCTGGAGCTGCCCGGCGCCAACGTCATCCCCAGCGGCTTCACCCGCGACGGCGGGCACGCGGCCGTGGCCGACCTCATCGCCGCCCGCACCGGCGCGACCTGCGTGTTCGCCGTCAACGACGTGATGGCGCTGGGCGCGACGGCGGCCCTGCGGGAGCACGGCCTGCGCGTGCCGGAGGACGTCTCGGTCGCCGGGTTCGACGACATCCCGACCCTGCGCGACCTGGTGCCCGCGCTGAGCACCGTGCGGCTGCCGCTGGAGGGCATGGGCGAGCGGGCGGCCCGGCTGGTGCTGGACGACGTGGTGGGCGCGCCGCGCACGGTGCGGGTCGCCGGCGAGGTGGTGCTGCGGGCCTCCACATCCCCTCCCAGCGGTATCGGACTGCGCTGACCGGTCGTTACGCTCTATTCTGGACACCGTACGACCACCCCTCACGAGGAGTGATCCCTCCAGTGCGCGACGCGCAGTCCCCGGGCTGCAGTACCGAGCCGGGTCCGATACCCGGCTGCCAGCCCCACCAGACCCACCCCGGGTGGGTCGGATGACCATCATCCTCAGCCTGCTCGGCCTCGCCGCGGTGGTGGTGCTCACCATCGGCACGTTCATCGCGGTCGCCGCCGAGTTCTCCCTGACCGCCTTGGAGCGCAGCACCGTCGAGGCGCACGTCGACCGCGTCGGCGACGCCAAGGCCAGGACCGTGGAGAAGGCGCACCGGTCCCTGTCGTTCCAGCTCTCCGGCTCCCAGCTGGCGATCACCATCACCACGCTGATCACCGGCTACATCGCCGAACCGGCCATCGCCGAGCTGATCTCGCCCGCCCTCACGGGCGTCGGCGTGCCCGCCTCGGTGGCCGGGCCGATCGCCCTGACGCTGGCGCTCGCGCTGGCCACCGCGCTGTCGATGGTGTTCGGCGAGCTGGTGCCGAAGAACCTGGCCATCGCCAAGCCGCTGGAGACCGCGCGTGCCGTCGCGGGCGTCCAGGCCGGGTTCTCCGCCGTGTTCAAGTGGCTGATCACCTGCCTGAACGGCACCGCGAACTGGCTGGTGCGCAGGCTCGGCGTGGAACCGGCGGAGGAGCTGGCCTCGGCCCGCTCCCCGCAGGAGCTGGGCGCGTTGATCCGCTCCAGCGCCGAGCAGGGCACCATCGACCCCGGCACGGCGACCCTGCTGGACCGCTCGCTGCGGTTCGGCGACCGCACCGCGGAGGAGCTGATGACGCCCCGCGTGCGGGTCGAGTCGCTGCGCTCGGACGCCACCGTGCTCGACCTGGTGGCCAAGGCGCGCGAGACGGGCATCTCCCGGTTCCCGGTCTACAACGGCGACCTGGACGAGGTGCGCGGCATCGTGCACGTCAAGCAGGCGTTCGGCGTGCCGCGCTCGCAGCGGGCCACGACGCCGGTGTCCGCGCTGACCAGGCCCGTGCAGACGGTGCCCGCCACGCTGGAGGGCGACGCGCTGCTGGACCGGCTGCGCGCCTCCGGCCTCCAGACGGCGCTGGTCGTCGACGAGTACGGCGGCACGGCCGGCCTCGTCACGCTGGAGGACCTGGTCGAGGAGATCGTCGGCGACGTGCGCGACGAGCACGACCGGCGGGAGACCTCGCCGGTGCGCCGGCTGGGCGGCGATGCCTGGCTGGTGTCGGGCCTGCTGCGCGACGACGAGGTGGCCGAGGCCACCGGGTTCCGGATGCCGGAGGGCGACTACGAGACCGTGGCCGGGCTGGTGCTGGCCCGGCTGGGCCGCATCCCGCACGCCGGCGACGAGATCCGCGTGGACGACTGGCGGATCACCGTGGTGCAGATGGACCGGCACCGGGTGGCCGAGCTGCGGGTGGCCCGCGTCGACACCGCGGCCGACGCGTCGGGGGTGGCCCGGTGATCGCGCTGGTCGTCGTGCTCCTGCTGGCGGGCAACGCCTTCTTCGTCGGCTCCGAGTTCGCCATCATCACCGCCCGCCGCGACCGGCTGGAGGCGCTGGCCGACCAGGGCAGCAGCCGGGCGCGCACGGTGCTCAAGGCCGGCCGCGAGCTGCCGCTGCTGATCGCGGGCGCGCAGCTGGGCATCACGCTGTGCTCGCTGGGCCTGGGCGCGCTCGGCGAACCGGCGGTGGCCGCGCTGCTGGAGGCCCCGTTCCACGGCATCGGCGTCCCCGACGCGGTCCGCCACGGCGTGGCGTTCGCCCTCGCGCTGATCATCGTCGTGGCCCTGCACACCGTGCTGGGCGAGATGGTGCCGAAGAACCTGGCCATCGCCGGGCCGGAGCGCACCGCGCTGCTGCTCGTGCCCGTGCACTACTGGTTCTGCCGGCTGGCCGCGCCGCTGCTGCGCGGGTTCACCGTGGCGTCCACGGCCGTGCTGAAGCTCGTCGGCGTGACGCCGAGGGACGAGCTGGAGTCGGCCTACACGCGGGACGAGCTGGCCCTGCTGATCGGCCAGTCGCGGGAGGAGGGCCTGCTGGAGGACTCCGAGCACCGCCGGCTGACCCAGACCCTCTCCTCGGCGGAACGGACCGTCGCCGACGTCCTGGTGCCGCTGGACCGGGTCACCTCCGTGCCCGCGCGCCCCACGATGGAGCAGGTCGAGGCCGCCGTGTCGGCCACCGGCTTCTCCCGCTTCCCGGTCCGCGACGACGACCGGCTGATCGGCTACCTGCACGTCAAGGACGTGCTGGACCTGGCCGACGCCGAACCGTCCACGCGGGTGCCGCCGGGCCGGGTGCGCGGCCTGCCGCGCGTGCCGGTGGACGCGAGCCTGGACGACGCCGTGGCGTCGCTGCGGCGCTCGCAGAGCCACCTAGCGCAAGCCGTGTCCGCCGACGGCGTCGTGCGCGGCCTGGTGGCGCTGGAGGACCTGGTCGAGGAGTACGTCGGCACGGTCCGCGACGGCACCCACGTCCGCCGCGAACCGTGACCACGAGGGGGTGGGGGCACCGAACCGGGAGCCCGCACCCCCTCGTCACGACGCCGACCGCACCGGCAACGACCGCAGGCCCGCCGGCTCCAGGTCCCGGTCGGCCGCCTGGTCCAGGGCCGCCACCACCCACTCCTCGAAGTCGACGTCGACCGCCGTCGCCGCCCGCCGCCGGCGGTCCACCGCCTCGCCGGCCGCGGTGATCCTGGGCAGCACCGCGCGCAGCGGCCCGGGCCCGGGCTCCCGGCTCTCCCGCAGCGCCGTGCGCGACCACCCCTCCCGCTCGGCGAGGTCCAACCACCTGTCCTGCTCGGCCGGCGGCAGCGCCGCGACCTCCGCGTGGTGCTGGAAGGGCAGCCCGGGCCGCCGCCGCGACGCCTCGAACTTCCGCGCGATCCACGCGTAGTTGCGCAACGTCCGGTAGTCGAGCCCCACCGCCTCGACCGCCCGCCGGTACCTGCCGGTGTAGCGGTCCTGGCCGTAGACCAGCCAGTCACCCAGGTACCGGGCCGAGGAACTGGCGATGCGGGAGATCCGCTGCCCCGCCTGCTCCCAGGACTCGAACGTGACGTCCCGGGGGAACGCCAACCCCACCGGGGTGGTGAGGATCCGCCCCTCGACCGCGCCGCCGGGACGACGACGCCGCACCGCGTTCACCTTGTCCACTCGCATCCCCCTGATCAGCTCCAGGCGTCCTTACTTACCCAAGCGCCCCTCACACACCGGTCAACATCCGCTCACACCCGCCACGCCGTCCCTCCGGCGCCCGGCTACCGTTGCCCCCGTGGACCCGCGTGAAGGTGACGACGAGGAAGACGACTTCGACCCGGAAGAGGACGAGGACGTTTACGACGACGACGAGGACGTCGAGGACGAGGACGACCTGTTCGGCGTGACGTCGGAGCCCCGGACCATCTGCCACCTGTGCGGCGGCGCGGGCTTCATCGCCAACCCCACGTCGGCGGTGATCGGCGGCGTGCCGAGGACGGTCGACAACGGCCGCGAATGCCCGCACTGCACGGGCGCCAGGAAGTTCCCGGGGCTGATCCCCCCGCTGTAGGCGCCCGTCTCACCGGACCGCGGTCGCGGCGGCCAACGCCCCCGCTTCCCGGAACGCACCCGGCGAGAGCCCGCGCCACGCCGTCACCAGCGCCCCGACCCGGACCACCCCCGCCGCCGGCCACACCGCCCGCAACCCGGACCCGGCCGCCACGAAGCCACCGGCCGACGCGCCCAACGGCATCGACCCGGGCCGGCGCCCGGTGGCCGGTGAGCACCCGCCCCGGCAGCCCGGGCGACGTGAACCGCTGCCTGCTCGACTACGAGCAGGCGTTCCACACCATCACGACCGCCGACTGCGCGAACACGACCACCGCGACGGCCTGCACCCGCACCCGTCCCCGACGTGGACCACACCTGCCGACCGGTGCCGGCCCGGGTTCGGGCCGGCGCCGGTCCGGGGCGAAGTACCCTGGTGCGCCGTGGGGGTCGTGCTGCCGGAAGCCGAGTGGACCGCGCGCCGCGACGCGCACGCGGAGCGGGTCCGGCGGTGGACCGGGCCGCACCACGAGCGCCGGGCCGCCGGTCGCAAGCACCCGGTGCTGGACTTCCTGTTCTCCTACTACTCGCACCGCCCGTCGCGGCTGGAGCGCTGGCACCCCGGGCCCGGGGTGGCCCTCGAGGGTGACGCGGCGCTGGCCTACCTCAGGTGGCCGGTCTACCGGCGCACCCCCGACGGGGTGGCGCTGGACGTCGAGGCGTTCGCCCGGGACCGCGCCGCCACGATCGGGTTCGCCGGGCGGCTGCTCACCGCGACCGCCGGCCGCGCGCCCCGGCTCGGGTGCTTCGGGCTGCACGAGTGGGCGATGGTGTACCGGCAGCGGCCCGACCAGGTGCGGCACAACGCGTGGCCGCTGCGGCTGGGCGGCGAGGGCACCGACCGGGTGGTGGAGTCGCAGCGGGTGCAGTGCGGCCACTTCGACGCGTTCCGCTTCTTCACCGCCGACGCGCGGCCGCGCAACGCGCTGCAGCCGACCCGCGAGACGCAGGTGGAGCTGGAGCAACCGGGGTGCCTGCACGCGAACATGGACCTGTTCAAGTGGGCCTACAAGCTGGACCCGGCCACCCCGTCCGAGCTAGTCGCGGACTGCTTCGAGCTGGCCGCCCGGGTCCGCGAGCTGGACATGCGGGCCAGCCCGTACGACCTGGCCGACCTCGGCTACGACCCGGTGCCGATCGAGACCGCCGAGGGCCGCGCCGAGTACGTGCGGCAGCAGAGCGCGTTCGCCGAGGCCGCCGCGCCCCTGAGGGCCCGGTTGATCGGGCTGACGCGAACGCTGTCCGCGCACCTCCCGGGGGCGGACCACCCCGCGCCCGTCGCCACCCGATGACCTGGAGTGACTTCACCCGGTCCCCAACTGTCACCTGTTAGCGTGATTCCGGTCGGGATTCGCCTGCCGTAGTCGGTCGGACGCTGAGAGGGAAGACGATGTCTCGACACCGCGCGCTGCGGACGAAGGTGCGACGCGGCATCGCGACGTGGCCGGTGGCCATCGTCGGCCTGGTGGCCCTCCTCGTGCTCGGGTGGCTGGGCTGGAGCTGGGTCGGCGGCGTCGTGGAGCGCCGGACCGCCGCGCAGGCGGGCGACTGCGACGAGGGCGAGGCGCTGCTGCGGATCGCCTCGACGCCCAGCGTCGCCGAGGCCGTCAAGCAGGCCGCCGAGGCGTGGAGCAGGCAGCGGCCCGTCGTCTACGACCACTGCATCCTCATCGAGGTGCAGTCGATCGACTCCGAGGTCGTCCTCCAGGGCCTCACCCAGGGCTGGGACACCGCCGAGCTCGGCGAGCGCCCGCACGCGTGGGTGACCGACTCCATGCTGTGGGCCAACCGCCTCGGCGCGCAGGACGCCGCCCTGCTCGGTGGCGCGCCCCAGTCGATCGCCACCAGCCCGGTGCTGCTGGCCCTGCACCAGGACCGGGCGCAGGCGGTGCAGTCCGGTTCCGGGTTCCGCTGGACCGACCTGCCCGACCTGACGGCCGCCGCCGACGGCTGGGGCCGCTTCGGGCACCCCGAGTGGGGCCGGTTCACCGTGGCCATGCCCGACCCGGCGACGAACGCCGCCACGGCGATGGCCGTGCAGTCGGCGCTGGCCGGCGCGAGCCCCGAGGGCAAGGGGCCGGTCACCACCGAGATGCTGGCGCTGGACCCGGTGAAGAGCACGATGAGCCGCCTGTCCTCCGCCAGGCCCGAGCAGACCCCCGCGACCACGTGGGAGGCGATGAAGCTGCTCGCCGACGACACCGCGGCGAACGCGGCCGGGTTCAGCGCGGTGCCGGTGTCCGAGGTGGAGCTGTACCGGCACAACACCGGCAAGGACGGCGGCACGCCACCGTCGCAGCCCCTGTACGGGGTGGCGGCGGGCGGGCCGACGCCGATCGCCGACTTCCCGTTCGTGCCGCTGGCCGGCGACTGGGTCGGCGAGGCCGAGGTGCGCGCCGCCCAGGCGTTCCGCGAGTTCCTGCACGAGCCGGACCAGCAGAAGATCCTCGCGGCGGCCGGCCTGCGGGTCGACGCCACGACCGAGCGGCCGAAACCGTCGCCGGGCGTGCGGTGGGCCGCCGTCACGGACGCGCTCGCGCCCGCCGACGCGAACACGACCCAGCAGATCTCGGCCGCGTGGGCGACCGCGGGCAACGGCCAGGTCGTCACCGTGCTGGTGGACACGTCGAAGTCGATGGACGAACCGGGCGGCGAGGGCCGCAGCCGGCTGGACTGGGTGAAGCAGGCGCTGTCCGGGCAGGTCAACCGGTCGGTGTCGGGCTCGCTGGGGCTGTGGGAGTTCTCCCGCGAGCTGGACGGCGACAAGCCGTACCGGCAGCTCGTGCCCACCGGCCCGGTCGCCGACCGGCGGCAGGCGCTGCTGGACGGCGTGGCCGCGTTGCGGCCGCGCAGCGCGACCCAGCTCTACACCAGCGTGCTGGCGGTGCACGAGAAGGCGCGGGCCGAGTACCAGGACGGCAAGCGCAACCGGGTCGTGGTGATCACCGGCGGCGCGAACGACGGCGGCCTGGCGTTCGAGGAGCTGACCTCGCGGCTGGCGTCGGCCGGACCGGGCAAGGACATCGCGATCAGCTTCATCGCGCTCGGCCCGGACGCGGAACGCGCGCCGCTGGCGGAGCTGGCCCGGTCGACCGGGGGCACGGTGTCGGTGGTCGAGGACGGCCGGGGCGTGGACGCGGCGCTGGGCCAACTCCTGTCGGCCGCCTGACGCCCGCCCCGGGCACCGACGGCGAGCAAGGGCCCCGCCGGGGCACCCGAACGGCCGCCGCCGCCGCGGAGCACCGCGACCCGCCGCGGCGGCGGGTCGCGGCCCGTGACACCGCCGCGCCCCGTTGCGCCGAATGAACGAGAAATCCGCGCCATTCGACCTGTTAAATTCACATCCAATCGATTCCGGGTGGTCAACGGCCCCCGTTTCTCCTGGCCGGTGGCCGTCCCGCTGATCGTTTCCGCCGGTCAGCGGCACGTCCGGCCGATTGATGGGCACCGGGCGGTCTCGTAGCTTCGGGTGCTCCGACGTCCCTGCACAACGTCGGCGAACCCTGCACCCGAAAGGACGAACACCGTGAGGAAACTGTTCCTGGCGCCCGCCCTGCTGGCGCTCGTGCTGGCCGTCCTCGTCGCACCGAACAGCCAGACCGCGTTGGCCGGTGAGGGCCACGCCACCACCGCCGCGGACCTGGCGGTGGCTCCCCCGGACGTCCAGTCGCCGCCGACCGCGGCCGCGTGGCCGGTGCCCAGCGCCCGGACGTACCGCATCCTCAGCTCCTGCTCGGCCTACGCGTCGGCGATCCGCAGCGGTGCGAGCGCGTGGAGCGGGCTGACCGAGAGCTCCAGCGGCACCCCGGTCGAGTGCCGCACCGGCTACATCACCGACTGCGGCGGCGGCAGCCGCGTCGTCGGCTGCAACTGGGGTTCGGGCCAGCGCATCGCGCTCTACATGGGCGGCGTGGGCGACCGCGCCCTCCTGGCCGCCCACGAGTTCGGCCACGACTGGTACGGCCACTCGACCTACCAGTGCGCCGGCTGGGGCAGCCCTTCGGAGGTGATGGCGCCGACCATCTGCAACTACAACGGCGCCACCGCGTTCGACCGGTGACGGTCGCCGGGGCGGGGGACGGCTCCCCCGCCCCGGGGTCACCCCGCGTACACGGCGGCCGTCGCGGCGATCCGGGCGACGACCCGCTCCCGCAGCTCGACCGGTTCGACCACCTCCACCTCCGGGCCCAGCCGCAGCAGGTCCACCAGCGCGTGCTCCAGCGACTCGACCGGCACCCGGACCGTCGTCCACTCCCCCTCCGCCTCGACCCCCTCCAGCTCCCGCGCGACGGCGGGGCCGAGCAGGACCGGGGCGCTGCGCAGCCCGTTCGGCGTCAACCGGACCGTCACCCGCGCCGGGTACATGCGCTCCTCGAACCGCGCCGACCACCCCGCCCAGTACTCGGCCAGGTCGAACCCCGCGGGCCGGTCGAACGGCTCGTCCAGCGCGGTCAGCTCCAGCACCCGGGACACCCGGTACGTGCGCAGCCCGCCGTCGGTCCGGCCGACGAGGTACCAGGTGCCCGCCTTGAGCACGAGCCCCAGCGGCTCGACGGTCCGCTCGACCTCCTCCCGCCCCCACCGCACGTACCTGATCCGCACCCGTCGCTGCTGCCACACCGCCTCGGCGACGGCGGCCACGTGCGGCGTACCCCGGTTGCCGCGGAACCAGCCCGGGGCGTCGAGGTGGAACCTCTCCCGCACCCGCGCCGCCCGCGACCGCAGCTCCGGCGGCAGCGCGGCGAGCACCTTGAGCTGCGTCGCCGCCACCACCGCGCCCAGCCCGAGTTCCGCGGCCGGTCCCGGCAGGCCCGCGAGGAACAGCGAGTCGGCCTCCTCGGTGGTCAACCCGGTCAGCCGGGTGCGGTACCCGTCGACGAGCCGGTAGCCGCCCGCGGGACCGCGCTCGGCGTACACCGGGACACCGGACCCGCCGAGCGCCTCCACGTCGCGGTAGACGGTGCGGACCGAGACCTCCAGCTCGTCGGCCAGCTCCCGCGCCGTCATCCGGCCGCGCGACTGGAGCAGGAGCAGCAGGTGGAGCAACCGACCGGCACGCATGGCAC
The DNA here is from genome assembly GCF_044544865.1 of Actinosynnema sp. NPDC053489. Classification (NCBI taxonomy): domain Bacteria; kingdom Bacillati; phylum Actinomycetota; class Actinomycetes; order Pseudonocardiales; family Pseudonocardiaceae; genus Actinosynnema; species Actinosynnema sp. NPDC053489. Next base: position 162,915 of record NZ_JBITXT010000012.1, read on the forward strand.
CATCCTGACAGGAGGTGTCAGGTAACCGGGGCACGCTCGTCCCATGAGCACACGCGTCACCGCCGCGGCGGAGCTGAAGAGCTGGGACGAGCACACGTGGGACGGCAAGCGCCACGACGAGGTCGCCGGCCCGAAGCATACGGTCGGCGGCATGACCGCCTCCTACACCGGTGGCCTGGAGGGCGTCGGCGACCAGCGCTTCGTCATGTCCTACTCCGGCGACGACTCCTGCGCCTCGACCGGCTACGAGGTCGTCACCGGCACCCTGGACGGCCGCGAGGGCAGCTTCGTCCTGCACCACACGGGCGGCTTCGGGAACGGCGTCGCCGAGACCACCTTCACCGTCGTCTCCGCCTCGGGCGGTCTCGCCGGCCTGACCGGCACGGGCCGCATCACCTGGGCGCGCGGCGAACCCGGCCGGTTCGAGCTGGACTACGAGCCGGCCGGGTCGTCGAGCAGCTCCCAGGGCTGACCGGTCCTCTCGGACGCCATCGCGAGGACCAGGCGCTCGCGGATCGACACGGACAACCGCGCCCCGTCGTCGGTGCCCCGGTCCGCGAGCCGGGAGGCGATCCCCGCGCCCTCCTCCGGGGCGACCGAATCTTCCAGCACCCCGAGGAACAGCACCCCCGGCTCCCCCGCGACCAGGTCGGCGGGGGCCCAGCGCCCGCGCAACCGCCGGCCCGCCACGCGGAGGTCGGTCGGCGGCGCGCTCTCGTACAGCTCCTGCTCGACCCGCGCCCGACCGGACAGCGGCCGCGCGAAGAGGTCGCCGGTCCCGGTGTCGTCGGACTCCGACCGCCACGCGCCGCGACGCACGGACCGGCGCAGTTCCGCCGTGAGGTCCCACCGGTCGCCCGCGTCGAGCGCGGGCCAGTGGCGCTCGTCGATCTCGCGGTAGACGTCGACGGTGATCCCCGTCTTGGTGAGGTAGCACCACGTCATCACCAGCGGGTGGTCATTGTGGTCGTGCGCCCAGGGCAGGAGCTGGTTCAACCGGTCGCGGGGCTCCTTCGTCGCCCCGCGCGGCGGCCGGCGGGCACGTGCCCGGGACTCCCCGGCGAGCCTGCGCCGCCCCCACGCGAACAGCAGGTCCGGACGTGCTCCGGAGCGGCGGAACTCCCCCGCCAGGGACGTGGGCAGGGCGTCGAAGTCGTACGTCGACCGCGCGCCGCTCCCGAGCACGACGCTCGGCACGGTCGCCGCCAACATCCCCAGCCCCACCGCCTCGGACACGAACGACTTGACCCGGCGGGCGCTGGAGCGGAAGTCGTCGGCGCGCAGCACCAGCACGTCGGCCCGCGTGGTCCGCAGGTAGCTGGTGATCAGCGCCAGTTCGAGCAGCCGGGTGCCGTGCTTGACCCGGTGCCCGACCGCCGGGGCGAGCGCGGTGACGCCGAGCGCGGCCAGGAGGTCGACGTCGGCGGACCTGGCACCACCGACCATGCCGACCTTGCTGACTCGCGGAGGTCCCGCCGACGGGCGGTGCGACGTGAACAGGAGGTGACGAACGGTGACAGCGCTCACCGGTCCGACTCTAGGGGGAACGTTGATCACCCCGCCCGCACGGCGGCGGGCCACCCGATCGACCGGGTGACCCGCCGCGGGGCGTCAGGACCGCCGGTCAGCCGCCGTAGGCCGAGACCGGCGGGCAGGAGCAGACCAGGTTGCGGTCGCCCTTCGCGCCGTCGATGCGGCGCACCGGGGGCCACACCTTCGGCGCGGACGTGCCCGCCGGGAACACCGCCACCTCGCGGCTGTACGGGTGGTCCCACTCGGCCGCGATGGAGGCCGCCGTGTGCGGCGCGTTGCGCAGCGGGTTGTCGTCCGCCGGCCACTCGCCCGAGGCGACGCGGTCGATCTCCTGCTTGATCGCGATCATCGCGTCGATGAACCGGTCGATCTCGCCGAGGTCCTCGCTCTCCGTCGGCTCCACCATGAGCGTGCCCGCCACCGGGAACGACATGGTCGGCGCGTGCAGCCCGTAGTCGGCCAGCCGCTTGGCCACGTCGTCCACCGTCACGCCGGTGGCCTTGGTGATCGGCCGCAGGTCGAGGATGCACTCGTGGGCCACGAAGCCGCCCTCGCCGGTGTAGAGCACCGGGTAGTGCTCGTCCAACCGCCGCGCCACGTAGTTCGCCGCCGCCACCGCGGTCAGCGTCGCCCGCCGCAGCCCGTCCGCGCCCATCATCCGCACGTACGCCCACGAGATCGGCAGGATCGACGCCGAGCCCCACGGCGCGCCGCTGATCGGCCCGACCCCGGTCTCCGGGCCGGCCGACGGCTGCAGCGGGTGGTTCGGCAGGAACGGGGCCAGGTGCGACCGCACGCCGATCGGCCCGACGCCGGGGCCGCCGCCGCCGTGCGGGATGCAGAACGTCTTGTGCAGGTTCAGGTGCGACACGTCCGACCCGAACTTGCCGTACTGCGCCAGGCCGATGAGCGCGTTGAGGTTCGCGCCGTCGACGTACACCTGCCCGCCGGCGTCGTGCACCAGCCCGCACACCTCGCGCACGGTGTCCTCGTACACCCCGTGCGTCGACGGGTAGGTGATCATGATCGCGGCCAGGTCGTCGCGGTGCGCCTCGATCGTCGCGCGCAGGTGGTCGACGTCGACGTTGCCGCGGTCGTCGCACTTCACGACCACGACCCGCATCCCGGCCATCACGGCGGACGCGGCGTTGGTGCCGTGCGCGCTGGACGGGATCAGGCACACGTCGCGGTGGTCGTCGCCGTTGGCCCGGTGGTAGGCGCGGATCGCCAGCAGGCCCGCGAACTCGCCCTGGCTGCCCGCGTTCGGCTGGAGCGACACCGCGTCGTACCCGGTGACCTCGGCCAGCCAGCGCTCCAGGTCGCCGACGACCGCCAGCAGCCCCTCGGCGTCCGAGGTGGGCGCGAACGGGTGCAGCTCGGCGAACTCCGGCCAGGTGACGGGCTCCATCTCGGCCGTGGCGTTGAGCTTCATCGTGCACGAGCCCAGCGGGATCATGCTGCGGTCCAGCGCCACGTCCTTGTCCGACAGCGCGCGCAGGTAGCGCAGCAGCGCGGTCTCGGAGCGGTGCGCGTGGAACACCGGGTGGGTCAGGTAGTCGCTGGTGCGGCGCAGGTCCGCGGGGATGCCGTCGGCCGTGTCGGCGTCCAGCCCGTCCACGTCCTCGACCGCCACGCCGAACGCCCGCCACACCGACTCCAGGTGCGCCCGCGTGGTCGTCTCGTCGCACGCGATCGACACCACGTCGTCGTCCACCTGCCACAGGTTCACGCCCAGCTCGCGCGCGGCGGCGACGACGTCCGCGGCCCGGCCCTCGACGCGGGCCCGCACGGTGTCGAAGAACTCGCCGTGCACGATCTCGACGCCGCCCTCCAGCAGGCCGGCGGCCAGCACGGTCGCCATCCGGTGCGCCCGGCTCGCGATCGCCCGCAGCCCCTCCGGGCCGTGGTACACCGCGTACATGGAGGCGATCACCGCGAGCAGGACCTGCGCGGTGCAGATGTTGCTGGTCGCCTTCTCGCGGCGGATGTGCTGCTCGCGCGTCTGGAGCGCCAGCCGGTAGGCGAGCGAGCCGTCCGCGTCGACGGACACGCCGACCAGGCGGCCGGGCAGCTGCCGCTCCAGGCCCTGGCGGACGGCCATGTAGCCGGCGTGCGGCCCGCCGAACCCGACCGGCACGCCGAACCGCTGCGTGGTGCCGACGACCACGTCCGCGCCGATCTCGCCGGGCGGGCGCAGCAGCGCCAGCGCCAGCAGGTCGGCGGCCACCACGGCCTGCGCGCCGGCCTTGTGGATCTCCTCGACCACCGAGGCGTGGTCGCGCACCACACCGGACGCGCCGGGGTAGGACAGCAGCACGCCGAAGAAGTCGCCGCCCAGGCCGAGGCCCTCGATGCCCTGCGACAGGTCGGCCGTGACGACCTCGATGCCCAGCGGCTCGGCGCGCGTCTCGATGACGGCCAGCGTCTGCGGCAGCGTGTCGGCGTCCACGACGAACTTGTTCGACTTCGACCGGCCCGCGCGGCGGACCAGCGTCATCGCCTCGGCGGCGGCGGTGGACTCGTCCAGCATCGAGGCGTTGGCCAGCGGCAGGCCGGTGAGGTCCGCGACCATCGTCTGGAAGTTCAGCAGGGCTTCGAGGCGGCCCTGGGAGATCTCCGGCTGGTACGGCGTGTACGCGGTGTACCAGGCCGGGCTCTCCAGCACGTTGCGGCGGATCACCGGCGGGGTGATCGTGCCGTAGTAGCCCAGGCCGATCATCTGCGTCATCGGCCGGTTGCGGCCCGCGAGGTCGCGCAGCTCGGCCAGCGCCTCGGTCTCGGTGGCGGGCGCGGGGAGGTCGAGCACCAGGTCGCGCTCGCGGATCGACTCGGGGACGGCGTGCTGCGCCAGCTCCTCCAGCGAGCCGACGCCGATCACGTCGAGGATCCGGGCCAGCTCCGCGGGCCGCGGGCCCACGTGCCGGTCGGCGAACGGCGTGCCGTGCTCAAGCGCGGCGAGGGGGATGCGGTCCTGCGTCATCGGTGCTGGCCTCCAGGGCTCCGGACAGACTCCTGCCGTTGCCCTCCCCCTCTGTCTTCCGCCCGGTGTCGGGCGCCTGAGAGCTTCACCCGGTGGCCGGGCTTGCACCGTCGGCGGGGTCGACCGGTGGCCGACCCGCTTTCCAGAGGCGTCTCACCCGCGCGGTCCTTGCGCCTGAGAGGTTCCGGGGAGGATTTGCTCCTTCGGCGCCGAGACGAACTCGGACTCTCCCGCGCGGGATAAAGCGACTACGCGCGAAATCGTACCCGGCACGGGGGTGGGCGGTATCGCCGGCGCGACGTGGATCTCAGTGCGCGAACGGGGTCAGCCGATGGCCCTGGTGCGGCGGCGGCGGGACAGCTCGTCGTCGGAGGGCTCCACGATCCCGCCGCCGTCCGCCCGTTCGGCGGGGAAGTCGTGGATCGTGCCGCTGATCTCGCGCATCGCGCCGGAGACCGCGATGCCGAACACCCCCTGGCCGCCCTGGAGCAGGTCGACCACCTCTTCCGGCGACGTGCACTCGTAGACGGTGGTGCCGTCGCTGAACAGCGTGATCCGGGCCAGGTCCTGCACGCCGCGGCGGCGCAGGTGGTCGACCGCGACCCGGATGTTCTGCAGCGAGACACCGGTGTCCAGCAGCCGCTTGACGACCTTGAGGACGAGGATGTCCTTGAACGAGTAGAGCCGCTGGCTGCCGGAGCCGTGGGCACTCCTTATCGTCGGGTTGACCAGTCCCGTGCGTGCCCAGTAGTCCAGCTGGCGGTAGGTGATGCCCGCGATCTGGCACGCGGCGGGGCCGCGGTACCCGACCAGTTCGTCCGGCAGCGAGGAGTCCGGGAACAGCTCACCCTGTTCGCCGGATCCGGCCCGGATGGGCGCTTCCTCGACCACGCCTGCCTCCCCTCGGTCCGGCCACGACGACCGGCGACCAACGTGAAGCCGCCGCGGTGCCGAATCACACCGTGGCAATTCACCTGACTTCGACGGTAAGACCGCCTTGGGGGCAGGTCAACGCGACGCGCGGAGCGTGTCTGACCTCAAGGTGAGGTTGAGGTTGAGAGAGCCGCCTGGCGTAAGCCATTCGGATGACGTTTAGTGATCGTTTAGCCGACTGCCACTGACGTTGTGTAACCCAGAGGGGTGACACCCGGAGGTGGCACGCGGGGTTGATCCACAACGCACCGCACACACCTGCGGAGGGCCGGGCACGGCGCACGGCCCGCGGCACGGCTCTTCGCGGGTACCCCGCCCGGCGCGGCGAGGACGAACTCGGACCGGAGGTCGAGCGGCCGGACAGCCGCTCCGCTCCCCTCCCGGCGGTCGGCGAGGCGACTCCGGAGCGGGTCGGCTTACGTGTCCGCGCCGCGGAAGTCCTCCGGCGAGACGGAGTCGAGGAACTCGCGGAACTTCTCGACCTCGTCCTCCTGCTCGTCCGGGATGATCAGGCCGGCCTCCGCCAGCACCGACTCCTCCGCGTGGATCGGCACGCCGATCCTCAGGGCCAGCGCCACCGAGTCGCTGGGCCGCGCGGACACGCGGATGTCGCCGTCGAAGACCAGCTCCGCGAAGTAGGTGCCTTCCTGGAGGTCCGTGATCCGCACCTGCTCGAGCTGCCGGCCGAGGGCTCCGATCACGTCCTTGAGCAGGTCGTGCGTCAGCGGCCGGGCCGGACGGACACCTTGCTGCTCCAACGCGATCGCCGTGGCCTCGACCGATCCGATCCAGATCGGCAGGTACCGCTCGCCCTCGGTTTCGCGCAGCAGCAGGATCGGCTGGTTGGCGGGCAGTTCCACCCGCACACCCACGACGCGCATTTCGCTCATCGGGTCTCGCCTCCCTCAGCGCGCTGAAATTCTGGCGTCCCCGCTACTGAACGAGGATCCCCCACGTACAGTTTCGACGCTACCCGCCAAGCGGGCCCTGTGCGCAACCGCCCGCCCGGTTCGCATCACGATGCGGACACGCGCTCACCTCGGCGAAACGGAATGACCGCCCAGGTCGCGCAGGCCCACCTTCACCAGCAGTGTGTGCAGCGTTACGGACAGCGCCGCCAATTCGCGCACCGCCTCGTCCCGGTCGCGCTGCCGGTGGGCCGCGCCGAGCGCCTGCTCCACCAGGCCCACCTCGCGGTCGGCGGCCGCGCGGAACGGGCGCAGGTCGCGCACCTCCAGGCCGTGCTCGGCCAGGGCGCGCACGGTCGAGGCGATCTGCACCGCCTCGTGGTCGTAGGACCCGCCCGCGCCGGCCCTGACCAGACCGTGCCGCTCCAGCTCCGCCAGCACGCCCGCGTCGATGCCGGCGCGCGCCAGCAGGTCCTCGCGGCCGATCCGGTGACCGGCGGCCGGGGCGAGGTCGACCGCGCGCACCGCCTTCGCCGCGTCCTGGTCGGCCGCGTCCAACTGCTCCTTGATGACCTTCAGCGGCAGGTACCGGTCCCGTTGCGCGGCCAGCACGTACCGCAGGCGGTCCACGTCGGCCGACGTGAACTGCCGGTACCCCGAGGCCGTGCGCGCCGGGCGGACCAACCCCTCCGACTCCAGGAACCGGATCTTGGAGATGGTGACGTCGGGGAAGTCGGGTCGCAGCTGCGCCAGCACCGCCCCGATGCTCAACCCCCCGCCGCGTGACCGCCCGGCCGCCGTCACCGGAGCCCCATCGCTCAGGCCCCCTGGCCCCCGGCGCCCGGACCGGTCAGGAACACCAGGCGGAACTTGCCGATCTGCACCTCGTCGCCGTTGGCCAGCACCGCCTGGTCGACGGGCTCGCGGTTGACGTAGGTGCCGTTGAGGCTGCCCACGTCGATCACCACGAACTCGCCGCCCTCCCGGCGGAACTCGGCGTGCCGGCGGGAGACCGTCACGTCGTCGAGGAAGATGTCGCTGTCGGGGTGCCGCCCCGCGCTCGTCGTGTCGCGGTCCAGCAGGAACCGCGACCCCGCGTTCGGGCCGCGCTTGACCACGAGCAGCGCCGAACCGGCCGGCAGCGCGTCGACGCCGGCGACGGCCGGCTCCTGTGCGGGTGCCTCGGCGCCCTCGACCTCGGCGAGGAAGTCGGCCCGGAAAACGGAGGTCCGCTCCGGGGACTGCTCGGGCGGAACGCCTGGCCCGTCGTTCGTGCTCACCTGAGCTCTCCTCCTGCTGCTGGAACCTGCTTCGAGACCGCTAGAACCTATCGTGCCCGAACCCTTGTCCGAGGGGCGGCTCCCCCACCGACCGAAGAGCCGCCGGAAGATCGACGTCACCCCTGTGCCGCCAGCTCCTGGTACGCGGCGGCGTCCAGCAGGTCGTCCACCGCCGAGGGGTCCTCCAGCCGCAACTCCACCATCCAGCCCTCGCCGTACGGGTCCGAATTCACCAGGTCGGGCTGCTGGTCGAGGGAGTCGTTGCGGGCCACGACCTCGCCGGCGAGCGGCGCGTAGATGTCGGACACGCTCTTGGTCGACTCCACCTCGCCCAGCGTCTGACCGGCCGAGACCTGTTCGCCGAGTTCCGGGAGCTGGACGAACACGACGTCGCCGAGCTGCTCCTGGGCGTAGTCGGTGATGCCCACGCGCACGGTGTCCTCACCCGTGCGCAGCACCCACTCATGTTCCTCGGTGTACTTGAGCTCCTCGGGAATCACCGCGGTGTGCTCCTTCGATGACGGTGGATCTTCGCTGCGCCGGATCTTCCCACGTCGGCGTTCAAGCCGGCGCGACACCCGGCCGTCGCCGCATCGCGAGGGTGAACTGGTAGGCGTACAGCACCCCCGACCAGAGGTACAGGGCCCCGCCCCAGCCCATGAACGCGTACGCCACCGGCCGGGCGATTTGCGCCGCCGCGGAGGAGCCCTGGGCGAGCAGGAGCATGGGGAAGGCGTAGAGCAGGTTGAAGGTGGCCGCCTTGCCGAGGTAGTTCACCTCGAACGGGCCGTAGCCGCGGGCCCGCAGCACGGGCAGGCAGAGGCCGACGACGAGTTCGCGGCCGACCAGCACGGCCGCCACCCACCAGGGCACGATGCCGCGCACCACGAACGCCACCAGCGTGGCGAGGATGTAGAGGCGGTCGGCGGCGGGGTCGAGCAGCGCGCCCAGCCTGCTGGCCTGGTCCAGCCACCGGGCGATCTTGCCGTCCAGCCAGTCGGACAGGCCCGCCGCGACGAGCACGACCAGCGCCCAGCCGTCGGCGTGCGGGCCGAGCAGCAGGTAGAGGAACAGGGGCACGCCGAGCAGCCGCAACACGCTCAGCGCGTTGGGGATGGTCAGCAGCCGGTCGGCGGGATCGTGCGGCACGTCCGCACTGTAGAGGGCCGCTCGGCGTGCCCCGGTGGTCGGCTCGCGGGTTCGCCCCGCGCGCCGGGCTCAGTTGGTCGAACGGGTGCGGCTCCAGCCGCGGCGCTGCAGTTCGGCACCGCTGAGGGCCTGCGGACGACCGCGGTCGTCGACGCCGACCCAGCGGGCCCGGAAACCTTCGAGCACGTACGCGTGGCCCTTGCTCCAGACCACGCTGCACGGGGCTGTGGGCAGCGGCGCCGCGGCTGTGCCGGCACGCGCTGCCCTGTGCTTCGCGGGCTCGGACTCGGTTTCCGTTCCGGTGCTCATCTGAAATCCCTCCACCGGGTTCGTCGCTCACGGCCCTCGTGGCGTTATCCCCGTCACCCGATTCTGCGGCACTGTGGTCGAGACCACCTCCGCATCCGTGCCCTGTCGCGGCCGGCGGCCGGTTGCGTCGCCGAGTTGCGCGGCAGGGGCGGGAACGCTTCCCGGGAGGTGTATCCGGCCCCGCCGGGGTCAAACCGCTCACCGTCCGCCACCCACCGCACACCGAGCCGCCCATTACACTGGTGCCGATCAGGGCGCCACCCCCCGCGCTTGTGGTGTTGCCACGGGCTACGTACGGTGGGTGTCGCAGCGGTTGAGCCAACAGCCGCGCCGGGAAGTCCGGCTAGCGGGGAGTCATGTCCGCCACGCTGCTGTTCGGTGCTGCGCGCCTGGTGCGTCCGGGCTTCCCCCCAGCGGTTCCAGCTGATAGAGGAGTGCCTCGTGACGGTTCAGGATCCGAACGTCGTGGCGACGAGCGGAGCCGAGTCCGCCGCGGTCGACAGCCCGGCGGCCGGGCAGCTCGGGCTCAGCGTCCGCACCCCGGCCGACGGTGTCGCCGTGGTGTCGGTGAGCGGTGAGGTCGACATGCTGACCGCGCCCCAGCTCCGGGCGGAGGCGCTGCGGCACCTCGACGGTCGCACCCTGGTGCTCGACCTGTCGGGGGTGACCTTCCTCGGCTCGGCCGGCCTGGCCGTGCTCGTGGAGGCGTCCCAGCAGGCCAAGGCCCGGGACGCGGAGTTCCGGGTCGTGGCCGTGGACCGGGCCGTGACGCGCCCGCTGGTCGCGACGGGCCTGGGCGACGTGTTCAGCGTCTCGGCGTCGGTCGAGGAGGCGCTGGCCGGCGGGTCGCGCTGACGGACGCGGTCGGCGGTGCGGTGCTAGGGGTGCGGGACCAGGTCGACGACCTGGTCCACGCCCGCCGCGACGAGCGCGCGTCGGGCGTGACCCGGCGCGGGCGCGCGGACGACCAGCCTGTTGCCGGCCGCCGCGACGGCCTCGGCCACCGCCTGGAGGCTGCGGATGAGCCCCTCGCTGTGCTCGCCGAGCGTGAGCAGGTCCACCACGATCGGCACGGTGCCGCCGCGGGCGGCGGTGAGGATGCGGCGGCGGACGGCCGGTTCGGCGTGCCCCGGGACGTCGCCGTGCACCCGCACCTCGACCCAGCCGTCCCGCGCGGTGACGGTGACGGCGTCCTCGTGCTCCGGCGCGGCCGGGTGGGTGCCGCGCCCGGCGTGCCGCGGCGCCAGGACCAGGGTGACGGTGGTCCCACCCGCACCCCGGTCGACCCGCACCTCGTCCACGTTCTCGCGCATCAGCAGCAGCCCGCGGCCGCGGGCGCTCAGGGTCGGCGGCGGCACGCGCCAGGTACCGTGGTCGACGACGGCGACGCGGATGGCGCCGTCGGGCGTGGCCCGGGCGTCGATCTGGACGAGGCCCTGCTCGTCGGGGCCGTAGGCGTGCTCCACGGCGTTGCTGGCCGCTTCGTTCACGGCGACCAGCAGGTCGTACCGGTCGTCTTCGGACAGTCCTTCCGCGGCCAGCCAGGCGTCGAGCTGGGCGCGGACCGCCGAGAGCTCCCGGGCACGGGCCGGGAACTCCACACCCCAGCGGTGGTCCGCGAGTTGATCTGTCAATGGGCCTCCCCGTCGCACCAAGCAGTCTTCCCTCCGCGCGCGCCCGCTACACGTGTGAGCGACGATCAATTCGGGTACCGGTAGCTTCAGCAGCACATCGAGACAGAACGGACGACGAGGTGAGCGTGTCGCACACTGAGCCGCGAAGCGGCGAGTCGGATAGCGCCCTGGCCGGGGTCGAGTTGCGGATGGCGGCCGACCCCACGCAGCTGTCCATCGTCCGGGCCGTGGCGGCGGACATCGCCATGCGCCAGGACTTCGACCTGGACTCCATCGAGGACCTGAAGCTGGCGGTGGACGAGGCGTGCTCGACCCTCATCTCGCTGGCCACGCCGGGCGCCGTGCTCAGCGCCCAGTTCGTCGTGGTCGACGGATCGGTGCAGGTGTTCACCAAGGTGGACTCCCAGCGCGCCGCGCCGCCGGACCGGGACAGCTTCGGCTGGCGCGTGCTGAGCGCGCTGGTCGACTCGGTCACGACGTGGGTGGCGCCGCAGTCCGAGGTGTTCGAGCTGCACATCGACCTGGTCAAGAGGTCGTTGGGGACGGTGGATGCGTGACGACGGCGGAGGGGGGCACGACACGCTCCGGCACCCAGGGTGACTACGACCACCTGGCGCCGCTGTTCGTCCGGCTCGCCGCGACCGCGAAGGACGACCCGGCGCGGGAGCGGTTGCGCGACGAGCTGGTGACCGAGCACCTCCCGGTGGCCAAGCACATCGCCAGGCGGTTCGGGCACCGGGGCGAGCCGCACGACGACCTGGTGCAGGTGGCCACGGTCGGCCTGATCAACGCGGTGGACCGGTTCGACCCGGAGCGCGGCAGCGACTTCCTGTCGTTCGCGGTGCCGACGATCATGGGCGAGGTCCGCAAGTACTTCCGGGACTCGAGCTGGTCGGTGCGCATGCCGCGGCGGCTCAAGGAGCTGCACCTGGCGATCAACGCCGGTTCGGCGCGGCTGTCGCAGGAGCTGGGCCGCGCGCCCACGCCCAGCGAGCTGGCGCAGCACCTGGGCCTGAGCCGGGAGGAGATCCACGAGGGGCTGGCGGCGGGCAACGCCTACCACAGCGCGTCGCTGGACGACCTGCTCGTGGCCGACGACAGCTCCATCTCGCTGGGCAGCACGCTCGGCGAGGAGGACCCGGAGCTGGAGGCGATCGAGCAGCGGGAGGCGCTGCACCCGCTGCTGGAGAAGCTGCCCGAGCGGGAGCGCAAGATCGTGGTGATGCGGTTCTTCGGCAACATGACGCAGACCCAGATCGCCCAGAAGGTCGGCATCTCGCAGATGCACGTGTCGCGGCTGCTGGCCAAGACGCTGCGCCAGCTGCGCGACGGCCTGACCGAATGAGGCCCTGACCGAGCGGGCATCGAGAGGGGTAGGCGCCAAGAGCGCGGGCACCGAGCGCGAATGGGCACCGGAAGCAATGGGCACCGGAAGCGTCGAGGCCGCCTGGCATCGTCAGGCGGCCTCGTTGCGTCTGCGGGACGGGGTTCGTCCGAGTCGGCGTTCTCAGGCGGCGGAGCGGCGACGACCGGCGAGGACGCGACGGCGCTCGTCCTCACCCATGCCGCCCCACACGCCGTAGGGCTCCTGGACGGCGAGCGCGTGCTCGCGGCAGGGGTCGATCACGGGGCACTGGGCGCAGAGCTGCTTCGCCTTGTCCTCGCGGGCGGCGCGGGCGGAGCCGCGCTCGTTGTCGGGGTGGAAGAAGACCGCGCTGTCGCGGCCTCGGCACAGCCCTTCCTTCTGCCAGTCCCAGACGTCGGTCACTGGCTTGGGCAAGCGCGCGGTGCTGGTCATCGGAGGAACCCCCTTGCGGTGTGACAGGTGCTTGATCACGGCTTACCCGCTGGTCCCCGGGGGGCAAACGTGGCGTGCCGCATCGATGGGTCATCGGCCGGGTGGATTTCCCAGCGCGGGTGCGACGGACTCCGTCCAGAAGGCGAAGAACTGCTCCTGGTCCGGTCCGATCTGGTTGACGTAGACCTCGTCGTACCCCGCGTCGGCGAACTCGCGGACGCGGTCGACGTACGGCTGCGGGTCGGGGCCGACGGGCAGCGCGGAGGCCACCATCTCCTCGGTGACCAGCGTCGACGCCTGCTCGAAGTGCCTCGGGGTGGGCAGCACCTGGGCCAGCTCGCCCGGGAGCTGCTCGTTCGCCCAGAGCCGGTGCGCGGTCTTCACGCCGGCCTCGGCCGACGGCGCGTGGCACACCTTGAAGCCGGCCTGGGTCGGCTTGTCGCCGCCGCCCGCGTCGCGGAACTTCCGGACCAGCGACGCGTCCGGCATGGTGGAGCAGAACCCGTCGCCGATCCGCCCGGCCAACTCGACCGCCTTCGGCCCGAAGGCCGACACGTACACCGGAACGGGTGACGACGGCACGGTGTAGAGGCGGGCGTTCTCCACGGTGTAGTGCTTGCCGCGGTGGCTGACCTCCTCGCCGGTCCACAGCGCGCGCATCACCTCGACGGCCTCTTCCAGCATCTCCAGCCGTTCGGGCGCGGACGGCCAGGGGTCGCCGAAGATGTGCTCGTTGAGCGCCTCGCCGGACCCGACCCCGAGGGTGAACCCGCCACGGCACTGCAACGCCGCCGTGGCCGCCGCCTGCGCCACCACCGCCGGGTGAATCCGCACGGTCGGACAGGTGACAGCGGTCGTGATGGGCAACGACGTGACCTCGGACAACGCCCCGATCACCGACCACACGAACGGGCTGTTCCCCTGCTCCCGGTTCCACGGGTGGAAGTGATCCGAGATCCACAACCGCTCGAACCCGGCCTCCTCGGCCCACCGCGCCTGGCGCACCAGCTCGCGCGGCTCGTGCTCCTCACAGGAGAGGAAGTAACCGATGCTCACCATGCACCCCGGTTACCCGCCCCACCCCACCCAAACCTCCGCGGCCACGCGAGCCCGCACCGGGTCGGCGTCGGCGCTTCGGAGGAGGGCCGGGGACGCGAAGGCCCGACGACCGAACCATCCACTTTGGACACCACCCGCACCGGGTCCACGCCGGACCCGCCGCCACCCCGTGAGCCCGGCTCGACGACCGGGCCCCTCACCCCACCCTCACAGCGGCAACAGCAACCGCCCACCGACCACCAACGCCCCCACCGTCACCCCGGCGAACAGCAGCACCCACACCAACCCCGGCACCCGCGTGATCCGGGCCAACTGGTCGGCGTCCGACTGCCGGGCCATCCCCCGCATCCGCCGCCGCTGCAACTCACCCACCGGCCGCACCCCGCCCAGCAGCAGGAACCACGTCACGAACAACGCGAACGCCACCTGCCACTCCTCCGCCGCGTACCACGACACGACGACCATGACCGCCCCGGTCAGCACCACCGACAGCACGCCGAACGCGTTGCGGATCATGACCAGCATTCCGACGAGCAACCCCACCGTCGCCCACAGCAGGGGCCGGACCTGCCCGGCCGTCACGAGCGCCGCCGCACCCAGCCCCAGCAACGACGGCGTCACGTACCCGGCGAAGTACATGAGCACCACGGCCACGCCGGTGGGCCGGCCGCGCGACACCGTGACCCCGGACGTGTCGGAGTTCAGCTTGATGCCCTCCAACCGCCGACCGGTGAGCAGCGCGACGAGGGCGTGCCCCGCCTCGTGCGCGATGGTGACGACGTGCCTGCTGATGCGCCACACACCGGGACTGGCGACCAGCACCAGCGCGAGCACCGCGGGCGCCCATTTCGTCAGAGTCGACATCACGACCCAGCATGCCACGGCACCCGACGCGGACGACCCGCGACGCGAAGCGGCGGTGCCCGGCCCTCACGGACCGCGCACCGCCGCCGGACAACTGCCCTCTACGACTGCTCTCTCGGAGCCGGGGCTCAACGCCCGCGGCTGAACCGCGACCTGTGCCGCTCCGCGATGGCCGGGTCGATCGGCTGGACCGGACGCGCGCTCACGGTCGGGTCCATGGACTCGACCCGCTCGTCACGGTGGGCACCGTGCACGCCGTGCGCCGAGTCGTCGACCCGCTGGGTCGGCATCTCGCGCGTCACCTCGTCGGCCCTGGGGTCGCGGATGCTGGCCTCCCGGCCGTAACCCTCCCGGCCGTAACCCTCGCCCACGGGGCGCGCGTCCGCGACGGTCGCCTCCGGACCACCGACCGGGGTGACGGGCTCCCCGGTCCGCTGGTCCACGACGTCCTCCGTCACGATCTTGCGCCGCGCCGGCAGCACCGCGATCAGCAGGCCGACCGCGGCGAGGCCGAGGTGCAGCCAGTTGTCGTTGACGTTGAGCGCCAGCGGGTTGCCGAGGCCGGCGACCGGGTTGCTGGAGAACACACCGGCCAGCGCCAGGCCCCACAGCAGCACCGCGCCGTAGCCGAGGAACAGAATCCAGCCGTACAGCCGGGCCAGGCCGGACGTGCTCGCCATGAGCAGGCCGAGGACGCCGAACGCCAGGTGGACCACGTTGTGCAGCGGGTTCAGCGTGAACCCGAGCAGCATCGCGTGCTGGTCGCCCGCGAAGTCGCCGAACCCGGTGCGCACGAAGCCCAGCACACCCAACGCGAGGAACACCAGGCCGACGAGACCTGCCAGCACCTGGGCGGGTTGCAGGCCCGCGACCTTGACGCGACCGACGGTCGAGTGGTGGGTCATCTCGCCCTCCAACTGGGGACCACGAGCCCGTCTGACCGGGCTCCGGACGCCCACCGACTACCCGCCCTCCCCGAGCCGCAAACAGCCCGGACCCCGCGCTTGGGCCGAACGGGGCAGGGGACGGGCGCACGAGCCCGTCCCCCCTTTCCGGACAGGAGTCACCCACCCCGTCGTGCCGGGGTTTATCCACCCCGACCCACCCCGTGGAGGTCGGGCCGCCGTACCGCGCCGGAATGCGCGCCGATCATCGCGACCAATAGGTCGATATGATTTTCGAATAATTACCCTCTGTATCGCCTTTATTGACGTACAGGCAGGTCAGGAGCGCCGCGACGAGCCGCCGGACGCGCGCGTCGCGGAGCCGTTCCAGTCGGTCTCCCTGTGGTTCACGATGGTCCCCTTTGTGGTCGACGAACACCACCGCGGTGTCGCTGTGAACTATCTCCGAACGAACGGCTCTCCGTCAAAGCGATTATGGCGTTCGCCATTTACGACCCGCCGACCGCCAAGATCGCTTGACCTCGACTTAACTGGAACTCCTAGCGTGGGCGGCCAGGAACTCCGGAGGGGGATCAGGGGATGCACGCCATCGTCCAGCACGAGTTCGGCCCGGCCGGGAACCTGCGCTTCGAGCGCGTTCCCGACCCGGAA
This sequence comes from Actinosynnema sp. NPDC053489, assembly GCF_044544865.1. NCBI lineage: Bacteria > Bacillati > Actinomycetota > Actinomycetes > Pseudonocardiales > Pseudonocardiaceae > Actinosynnema > Actinosynnema sp. NPDC053489. The sequence goes on from NZ_JBITXT010000012.1 coordinate 178,918, forward strand.
CCGGCGACCGGCCAGGTGCGGGTCGCGGTGTCCGCGGCCGGCGTCCACCTGCTCGACACGTCCATCCGCCGCGGCGAGGGCGGTGGGCCGTTCCCGCTGCCGCGGCTGCCGATGACACCGGGCCGGGAGGTCGCCGGTGTCGTCACGGCCCTGGGCGAGGGGGTCGAGCCGCACTGGCTGGGCAAGCGCGTGGTCGCCCACCTCGGCCAGGCGAGCGGCGGCTACGCCGAGCAGGCCGTGGTGAACGCCGCGTCCCTGCACGAGGTGCCCGACCACGTGTCCGACGACGCCGCCGTCGCCATGATCGGCACCGGCCGCACGGCCCTGGGCGTGCTGCGCATCGCCGAACTGACCCCGGACGACGTGGTCCTGGTGACGTCGGCGGCCGGTGGCCTGGGCGCGCTGTTCGTCCAGGAGGCCAAGGCGGTCGGGGCGAGGGTCGTCGGCGTGGCGAGCACCGCCAAGCTCGACCTCGTCCGGCAGCTGGGCGCGGACGTGGTCGCCGACTACACCCGGCCGGGCTGGGCCGACGGGATCGGCGAGGTGAGCGTGGTGCTCGACGGCGTCGGCGGCGAGCCGGGCCGCCGGGCGCTGGAGCTGCTCGGCGTCGGCGGCCGAATCCTGCTGTTCGGCTGGTCGGCGGGCGAGCCGACCCGGATCGAGACCGCCGACCTGTACCGCCTCGGCATCACCGCGTCGGTCGTGGTCGGCCCGCGGATGATGAAGGGCACGAGCCTGCGCGGCCTGGAGGAGCTGTCGCTGCGGGCGCTGGCCGAGGGCAGGCTCACGCCGCTCACCACGACGTTCCCGCTCAGCCAGGCCGCCGAGGCGCACGTCGCGCTGGAGAGCCGCGCGACCGTGGGCAAGGTCGTGCTGAAGCCGTGACGCGGGTGTGGACCCCCGCACCCCGCGGACGGGGGTCCACACCGGCCCGACCAACCGGGCCCGACCAACCGGGCCCGACTGGACCGGCCCGACTAAACGGGCACTGTCACGATCGGCTCGTCGGCGAAGTTGCGCACCTCGACCGCCACGACGTCCTCGGGCGCGACGAGCGCCGAGCCGTCGAGGTTGGTGCCGTCCCGCTCCCCCACCGCCGAGACGAGCCAGCTGCCCGCCTCCTGCCTGCTGCCGTCCTTGGCCACGACGACCAGCCGGCACCTCTCGTCCCGCGCGACGCCCGCCACGGACGCGTTGACCCGCACCCACCCCGCGGCCGGTCGGACCTGCACGGTCATCCGCGCGCCGGTGCGGGGGTCGGTGGCCGACCCGAGCTTCGTCCCGGCCGGCGGTGCGGGCGGGTTCACCGGCTGCTGGACCGCCACGTCCGGCGCGGTGCCGCGGCCGACCGCGAACCCGCCACCCAGCACGACCGCCGCGGCGGCCGCCGCGACCAGCCCCACCCCGACCCGCCGGCGGCGCGCCCGGCCGGCGCGCTCGGACCGCACCTGCCGCAACGTCCGCTGGAGCAGCAGGTCCCCGCCCTCGGGCGGACCGTCGAGCAGCGCCTCCGGTGGCACGTCCCCCATCGCCTCCTCCACCGCCCGCAGCCCGGCCACCTCGGCCCGGCACCCGGGGCAGGACGCCAGGTGCTCCCGCACCGCGGCCGCCTCGTGCTCGTCCAGCACGCCCAGCACGTACGCGCCGAGCAGCTGTGGATCGTGGTCCGCGGTCATCCGGCCACCCCCTCCAACACGACCCGCTGCCCGGTGAACGCCTCGCGCAGCGCCCGCAGCGCGTAGTGGGACCTGGACTTCACCGTGCCCGGCGGCACGCCCAGCGCCGCGGCCGCCTCGGTCACGCTCCGGCCGCGGAAGTAGATCTCCAGCAGCACGTCGCGGTGGTCGGAGGACAGCCGGTCCAGGGCTTCGAGCACCACCACCGAGTCCACGACGGAGTCGGCGTGGTCCCGCGCCACCGGCGGCGTCGCGTGCCCCTCGGCCACCTCCTGCGGCCGCGCCGCCCTGGCCCGGAACCGGTCGGTGACGATGTTGCGCGTCACGGTGAGCAGCCAGCCGCGGACCGAGCCCTTGCCGTTGACCAGGGCGTCCGGGTGCCGCCAGGCGCGCACGAGGGTTTCCTGGACGACGTCCTCGGCCGCCGCCCGGTCGCCGGTCAGCCGCGTCGCGTACGCGAGCAGCGCCCGCCCGTGCTCCTCGTAGAGCGACCGGATCAGCGCCTCGTCGGCCGCGGCCTCCCGTTTCCGGGACCAGAGAGCCGCCATCCGCCCCACTCCTCTCGTCGCCTCCCGCCAGGGACACGGACGCGGGCCCGGTTCGGTTCACCGCGGGGGTGAGGAGCAGTCACGCCCGGAGTTCAGGCAGCTCGTGAGGCGGTCCATCACCGCCTCGGGCATGACGTTGACGAACAGGGCGTGGTCGGTGCGCGGGTCGTGCGACTGCTCGGGGAAGCTGTCGATGGCGTAGGGCCGCCCGGCGGGCACGTCGTAGGACACCCGCACCTCCAGCTTCGGCACGGGGAACGTGCCCGGCCGGCACGCGCCGTTCGAGCCGGGGAACTCGACGTGCGCGCGGTGGCTCGGGCTGTCGGTGGTGCGCCCGTCCCAGCAGCTCGGGAACTCGAACGCGCGCACCACCCGGCTGCCGGGCGGGCACACCGGGTAGCGGTCGGTGTGCCGGTCCTCGAACCCGGTGCAGGTCCACCGCGCCCGGCCGCCACCGGTGGTGAGCGCCGCCGGGTCGCCCGTGATCAGGCGCAGGAACCGGGGCATCGGCACGACGCGGCTGACCGGGCTGCCGGTGAACGCGATAGCCACCTCCGCGGGCGGCAGCACCTCGCCGGTGTTGCCGTGCACGCCCCCGCCGGGCTCGTGCCGATCGTGCCCGGTCCGGTCGGTCAGCCGCAGCACCGGCCAGTAGTAGGTGGACCGGTCGCCGTCCGGGCAGGTGGTCGCCGCGGCGGCCAGCGACTCGTCGGTGGAGGACGCGTTCGTGCTCAGGTTGCCGACGTACTCGTGCGTGTGGTGCGCGCCGAACGGCCGGCCGGGCGCGACGACCACGTTGTCGGCGTTGAGGTGCCGCGGCTCGTTGCGGCCGCAGTCGACGCGGAACGTGCCCGTCGACGCGTCCGGGGTGGTGGCGACCGGCTCGACGTCGACCGGCACGTCGTCGATGGCTGCGGTGCGCCCGTCCGCGCAGCCGGCGGCCAGCACGAGCGCCAGCAGCAGCGGCGACCACCTCACGGTCGACAGCCTATGGGCAGCCGGCCCGGCGGTCACCGCCCCCGGCCGCCGGCGTGCGCGACCTCCGCACGCCGGCGGCCGTGGTGGCGACCGGCACCCGGTCCCCGGGTGCCTTCCCGGTCAACCGGAGGTGGGACGTGCTCCGAGCGGTGAGGGGTTGCGGCGGGTGGTGTGCATCGGCGGGCCTTCCTGCGAGCGTTCCGGCACCACCGACACGCACCGGGGGCCGATCCGGTTCACCGCCCCGCGCGCCGGGCCGGCCGCGGGGTCGACCGGAGCGGTCCACAGTGGACCGGAACGGCCCGGCGGCGAAGCGGTCCCGGGCCGCGAAAGCGCGCAGCACCGGGTAGCCAGGTCGAACGCCGTCAGCGCGTACTCGCGGGGGCGCGGGGCGCACGACCGCAGCGACCAGCACCGGCACCGGCACCGGCACCGGCACCGGCACCGAGTCGATCGCCCGGTTCCCGCCGGCGCGCTGGGACGTCCTCGGCACCCGGACCTCGACCGAGCACGTGCGGGTCAACGGTGCGCCGGGAGCCGGCGGTGGACCGCTGACTAGGGCAGCAGCAGGCCCCAGTGGACGGCCCACGGCACGAACAGCACGCCGCCGGCGAGCAGCACGCCCACCCGGGCGGTGAGCCCGGACCGGGATCGCCGGACCGTCAGCGCGGTCAGCGCCGTCGCCACCACCGCCGTCGCGGCGAGCGCCTGCAACCCCAGCCACGGCAGCGGTCGGCCGAGCACCACCGGCCCGAGGTCCTTCGCCCCGCTGGACGCCAGGTGGCCGAGGTACGCCACCAGCCCGAGCACGCTCAGCAGCCCGGTGGCCGCGAGCACCCGGGCCGGCGCGGGCGACGGGCGGCGCCGGACCACCGCCGCCACCCCGAACCCGGCGAACGCCACCAGCAGCAGCGCCGCGACCCCGAGCTGCACCACCGGTGACCCGGGCTCGACCGGCTCGCTCGGCCGCTCCTGCCGCGCCGGCGCGCCGACCTCGACCGCCCGCGGTCCCGGGCCGGTCACCCAGGCCGCCACCTGAGCCAGGTAGTCCGGGGACACCTCGTCACCGCGCCGGAAGCCGTCCGGTGACCGGCGCAGGGTGTGGTCCGCGCCGGGCACCGACCGCAGCGCGTAGGCCCGGTTCCCGCCCCGGTCCAGCGACTCCCGGAACACCCGCATGCTCTCCGCGCCCGGGACCACCCGGTCGAGGTCTCCCCACAGGGCGAGCACGGGCTGGGTGACGCGGGTGAGCACCGGTCCGGGGTCGTACCCGGCCTCGGGGAACTGCCCCGCGCCGACGAGCAGCCCCAGCGTGGTGCGGGCGACGGTGTCCACCAGGGAGCCGGACACCCCCGCCGCGGCGAGCCGGTTGACCAGGTTCCACGACTGCTGGCGCTCCGGTCCCGTGCCCGGCGCGCCGACCGTGACGACGAACGCCACGTCGGTCGACCCGGCGGCGGCGATCGGCACCACCCAGCCGCCCTCGCTGACACCCCACAGGCCGGTGCGCGACGGGTCGACGTCCGGGCGGTCGCGCAACGCCCGCACGGCGGCCAGCGCGTCGTCGGCCAGCAGCTCGAAGTCGACGTCGGACCGGGACCGCTTCGGTCGCTTGTCGTAGACCAGCGTGACGATGCCGGACCGCGCGAACGCCTCCGCCTCCTCGCGGTAGCCGTCCCGCGACACCCGGCCGGAGCCGTGCACCATCACCATCGCGGGGTGCGGGCCGCCCGAGGTCGGCGCGATCACGGTGCCGTGCAGCGCCAGCCCGCCGCTGGAGAAGGTGATCTCCTGCTCGGTCAGCCCGTCGGGCGCGGCCCGGGCGGTCGGCGCGGCGGCCAGGGCCGCGACGGAGGCGACCAGCACGAGGGCGGGTCGGAACTTGCGTCCAGGGAGCACGGGTGCTCTCCTTCCGGGAGGAGTTCGCACGTACGAGGAACACGCCGGTTCGGCGTGGTGCCGCGACTTCCGCGCGCCCGGGTCGTCGAGTGCCAGCTCGACGGCCCGGGTCAGGAACGCGCGGTGTCGTCCGGCACGGGGAACGCGAAGAAGCGCACGGCGACGTGCCGCGCGCCCTCGGGCGTCTCCTCCGCCGGTCGTTGGTAGCGCTTGAGCAGCGCCAGGTACTGGTCGAAGAACTCGTGCAGCTCGGTCAGCGTGAGCCGCGCGGAGCCGCGCGAGTACGGCACCGCGTCCGCCCACTCGCCCAGCTCCGCCCGCCGGGCCAGGAAGTCGGCGAACAGCTCCTGGTCGGCGGCCAGCTTCAACTGGTTGAGCTGGTCCAGCAGGGTCCGCACCTCCGGGTCCCGCGGCGAGCGGGGCGACCGGAGGTCCTGGACGGGCGCGCGCCACCACCGCTCCCGGCCGTGCGCGCGCTCGGGCACCTCCTCCACGAAGGCGTGCCTCGCCAGCATCCGCAGGTGGTAGCTCGTCGCGCCGCTGCTCTCGCCCAGCGCCTTCGCCAGGGTGCTGGCCGTGGCCGGGCCGTGCTGCCCGAGGTGGCGCAGGATTCGCTGCCGCAACGGGTGCGCCAGCGTGCGCAGCTCGTCGACGTCGGAGATCTCCCGCGGCTCGACCACGGTGCAAAGCTACCGTTGCAAAGGTGCCTTTGCAACTAGCCTCGGTACAGCTCCTCGTACCGCGCGCCGTGCGCGGTGTGCACGGTCCTGCGCTTGACCTTCAACGTCGGGGTCAGCTCGCCGTCGTCCTGGCTCAGGTCGCGGTCCAGGATCGCGAACCTCTTGACCTGCGAGACGTGCGCGAAGTGGGAGTTGGCCTCGTCCACCACGCCCTGGACCAGCGCGCGCACCTCGGGCGAGCGGGCCAGCGAGGGCAGGTCCGTCGGCAGGCCCCGCTCCCTCGCCCAGGGCACGACCTCGTCCTGGTCCAGCGTGATCAGCGCGACGAGGTACGGCTTGCGGTCGCCGTAGACGACCGCGTGCGAGATCCACCGCGACTGCCGCAGCTGGTTCTCCACGTTGGCCGGTGCGATGTTCTTGCCGCCCGCGGTGATGATGATGTCCTTCTTGCGGCCGGTGATCGTGACGAAGCCGTCCTCGTCGATCTCGCCCAGGTCGCCCGTGTGCAGCCAGCCGTCGGTGAGCACCTCGGCGGTGGCGGTGGGGTTGTTCCAGTAGCCGGCGAACACGTGCGGGCCCCGCATCAGCAGCTCGCCGTCCTCGGCGACCTTCACCTCCAGGCCCGCCATGCCGAACGTGCCGACCGACCCGAGCTTGTGCCGCGCCACCGTGTTCACCGTGCCGACGCCCGTGGACTCGCTCATGCCGTACCCCTCCAGCACGGGCACGCCGGCGGCGGAGAAGAACTCGAGCACCTCGACCGAGATCGGCGCGGCCCCGGACAACGCCTGCCGCAACCGCCCGCCGAAGATGGCCCGCACCTTGGCGAACACCGGCTCGACCCGCTCGAACGCGGCGGCCAGGTCGTCCGGCACGGGCCTGCCCCCGGCCCGCAGCCGGCGCACCTCCAACCCGACCCGCACGGCCTGCCGCAGCTGCTCCTCGGGCACGCCCGCCGTGGCGGCGGTGTAGACCTTCTCGAAGATCCGGGGCACGGACGGCAGGAACGTCGGCCGCACCTGCGCCAGCTCCGCGACCACCTTCGAGGGGTCCCCGCCGTAGAACGCCACCGTGTGGCCGGTGTACAGCGCGCCCAGGTGCACGATCTGCGCGAACACGTGCGCCAGCGGCAGGAACAGGTAGGCCACGTCATCCGGCAGCACGTACGACAGCTCCTCGCTGAGCCGGCACATGGTCAGCCAGTTCCGGTTGGTCAGCACGCAGCCCTTGGGCGGTCCCGTGGTGCCCGAGGTGTAGATGATCAGCGTCGGGTCGTCGGGGTCGACGGCCGCGCGCCGGTCGTCCAGCTCACCGGGCACCGGCGCGGTCCGCCCCTGCGACCGCAGCGCGTCCAGCCCGCCGCCCTCGATCACGACCACGTCCCGCAACCCGGGCACCTGCTCGCGGACGGACTCCACCTTCGCCCGCTGCGCCTCGTCCTCGACCACCACCAGCACCGCGCCGGAGTCACCGATGATCCACGCGCATTCCTCGGGCGCGCTGGACGGGTAGATGGGCACCACGATCCCGCCCGCGGCGAGCACCGCCAGCTCCACCGCCGACCACTCGACCCGCGTGTCGGACAGGACGCAGACCCGCTCCCCCGGCGCCAACCCCCGGTGCACCAGCCCGGACGCGAGCTCCATGACCCACTCGGCGACCTCGGTGAACGTGAGGTCCACCCACCGCCCGTCGCGCGAGTACCGCCACGCCACGCGACCGTCGTGCGCCTGCGCGGCCACGAAGGGGAGGTCTGCGATGACGCGCGCCGCACTCACGGGCATGGCAATGCTCCTCACTGAGCCAACGAACCACTGAGCCGAACGAACCTGAGCCGAACGAACCTCGGGCCAAACGAACCACTGAGCCGAACGAACCTCGGGCCGCACGAACCGACACGCGGCGGACCGGCCACCGCCCCGCCACCCGCAGCCCACCCAACACCGACCGCGTCACCACCGGTCAGTGCGGACTCCACAACAACTAAGCGCCGACCGACCCCTGGGCCCACCCGTCCAGCACCCGGGCCAGCTCCAGCCGCGACGACACCCGCAGCTTCGCGTAGATGCGCGACAGGTACACCTCGATCGTCCGGGGGCTGTAGTGCAGCGCCGCCGCGATGTCCCGGTTCCGCATCCCCTGCTGCACCAGCCGCGCCACGTTCTCCTCCGCCGCGGTCAGCCCGCCGCCGGCCACCACCCCGGCGGCCCGCCCGCGCGCCCGCGGCACCTTCGCGCCCAGCTCCCGCAACCGCGCGCCCGCCTGCCGCCGCAACCCGTGCGCCCCCACCCGCTGGAACACCCGGTACGCGTCGAGCAGCTCCTCGGCCGCACCGGCGTCCACCAGCCCCAGCGCCAACCGCGTCCGCGCCGCCTCGAACACCAGCCCGCCGGCCTCCGCCTCGCGCACCGCCTCCCGCAGCACCCCGGCGTCCCCCTCGGCCGCGCCGACGACCCGCCGCACGGTCACCCGCGTCCACGGCGCCACCCGGTCGGCCGCCACCTCCCGCAACCGCCCGGCCGTCCGCCGCGCCTGCTCCGGGCGACCGCACCCGAGGTCCAGCTCGACCAGCCGCCCGAGCAGCACGCAGCTGTACGCGGACATCCCGTCGTCGTCCACCGCCTCCAGCAGCACCGCCCGCGCGCCCTCGACGTCACCGCGCGCCGCCAGGTACCCGGCCAGGGCGAACGCGTGCAGCCGGGACATGTTGGGGCTGGCCGGAGCGCCGAGCGCGGCCAGCCGGGCGGCGACGTCCAGCTCGCCGCGCCACGTCCGCACCTCCAGCTCGATCGCGCGCAGCCCGTCCAGCATCATCACCTCCTGCCGCGACTCCAGCTCGGCCGCGGCCCGCCCGACCCGCTCCAGGCACGCGTCCCACGCCCCGCCGAACCAGTCCAGCGCCACCCGCGCCATCTCCAGCTCACCCCGGAACGCGTGCCCACCCGCCCGTTCACGCAGCTCCTCCGCGCGCCGCAACCGCCACGACGCGTCGTGCACCAGGCCGGCCAACGCCCCGGTGGACGCGGCGACGGCCAGCGCCTGCAGCTCCAGCGCCGGCCGGCCGCCCGCCGCGGCCAGCGACCGGTCGGCGTACTCGACCGTCTTGTCGTGCCGGAACAGCATCGACGTGATCACGGCCAGCCGGTCGAACACCACCACGCCCTCGGCGGCCGACGTGACCGGCATGGCCTCGATCCGGTCCACGGCCGCCAACGCCTCGGCGTGGCGCCCGGTGAACACCAGCAGCAGGGCGCGCTGCGCGTGCAGGGCCGCCGGCGCGCCGCCCGCGGCCACCTCCGCGTCCGCGAGCCGCAACGCCTCGGCGAACCGCCCGACGAGGAACATGCCGCTGAGCACCACGACCGCGCACCGCGACCGCTCCGGCCCCGGCGGCAGCGCCTCCAGCGCCGCCAGCCCCGGCCCGATCGCCGCACCCGGCCGGGACGCGTGGGCCAGCGCCCGGCACTGCGAGGCCAGCAGCCCGGCCCGCTCCGGCGCGGCCACCGGCAGCAGCTCCAGCGCCCGCGCGCACAGCGCCGCCGCCGTCTCCGGCGCGGTGGTCCGGTTCGCCGCGGCGGCCTGCGCCATCACCCGGACGGCGCGCAGGTCGCCCGGCGGCGCGGACTCGGCCAGGTGCCAGGCCAGCTCCAGCTCGTCCACGGCCAACCCGCGCGCCCGGTCGTCCAGCAGCCGGGCGCTGATCAGGCTGTGCAGGTGGCGGCGCTGCGCGGGCCCGATCTCCTGGTACAGGGCCTCGCCGACCAGCGCGTGCGTGAACCGGTAGCCCCGGTCCTCGTCGCGCACCACGACCTGCGCCCGCAGCAGCTCGTCGAACGCGTCGACCACCGCCTCCTCGGGCAGCGACGACACCCGCGCCAGCAGCCCGATCCGGTCCAGCCGCACCCGCCGGAAGATCGAGACCGCCCGGGCCACCGCCCGCGCGTCCCGGTCCAGCGGCGCGACCCGCCGCAGCACGGCCTCGCGCCTGGTCAGCCGGATCGCCGACGGCGACACGGCCAGCCGCGCCCGGTCGCCGTCCACCGCGACCAGGTCCAGCTCGCGCAGGGACCGGGCGATCTCCACCGCGAAGAACGGGTTGCCGTCCGCCCGCTGGTGCACCTCGTGCGCCAGGCCGTCGTCCACGGGCGTGCCCAGCACGGTCTCCACGATCCGCGCCACGTCGCCGCCGCTGAGCGGGGCCAGCCGCACGCGGACCACGTCGGCGTGCCGTTCGAGCCGGTCCAGCAGCTCCTCGGCGCCCGGGTTGCCGTGGTGCTCGCGGACCGCCGCGACCAGCGCCAGCGGCGCGGCCGTGACGCGGCGCAGCACCACGGCCAGCATCGCCAGCGAGTCGTCGTCCGCCTGGTGCACGTCGTCCAGCACGAGCGCGGCGGACCGCTCAGCGGTGAGGCCGGTGAGGGCGCGGGCGACCAGCTCGCACGACCGGCCGAACCACGTCGCGTCCGGCGTGGCGGTCAGGTCCAGCGCGGCCACCGCCTCGCGCACGTCGGCCGAGGGCGGCAGGGAGCGCAGCGCCGTCGCCACCGCCGCGTACGGGATGCGCCTGCTGACGTCGTCGGACTCGGCGGCGGCCACCGCGCAGCCCCGGTCGCGCAGCCGCCTGCCCACCTCGGCGAGCAGGCTGGACTTGCCGATCCCGGGCTCACCGGACACCACCACGACCACCAGCCCGGCGGCCGGCACCCGCTCGACCGCGGCGAACACGGCCGCCAGCTCGTCCTCCCGGCCGAAGAAAGGCGACAAGGCGCGACCTCCCCTCGGTAGAGCGGCCACCACCCTACCGACTGAGGAATCCCTACTCACGTGGCCTGGCTCACGGTGGTGGCATGGCGGGCAGCCGAACGCACCTGGAGGGTCGATGACGGTCGAGGGCACCTGCGCCGACGAGTTCGCCGAGGTCCGCACCGAGTTCGAGCGCAACTTCGCCGAGCGCGGCGAGGTCGGCGCGGGCGTGCACGTGACGGTCGACGGCGTGACCGTCGTGGACCTGTGGGGCGGTGACGCGGGCGGGCGGCCGTGGACCGAGGACACGATCACGCACGTGTGGTCGTGCACCAAGGGCGCGACCGCGCTGTGCGCGCACGTGCTGGCCTCGCGCGGCGAGCTGGACCTGGACGCGCCGGTGACCCGGTACTGGCCGGAGTTCGGGGCGAACGGCAAGGCCGACACCCTGGTGCGGCACCTGCTCGCCCACCAGGCCGGGCTGACGGCGGTGCGCGAGCCGCTGCCGCCCGGCGGGTTCCTCGACTGGGAGCTGGTGACGGGCCTGCTGGCGGCCCAGGAGCCGTTCTGGGCGCCGGGCACGCGCCACGGCTACCACGCGCTGACGTTCGGGCACCTGGTCGGCGAGGTGGTGCGGCGGGTGTCCGGGATGCCGCTGGCGGAGTTCTTCGAGAAGGAGGTCTCCGGCCCGCTGGGGCTGGACTTCTGGCTGACCCTGCCCGAGGACCTGGAGCCGCTGGTCGCGCGGACCACCCCGGCCGAGCGCGGCGAGGAGCTGCCGGCCGTGTACCTGGCCGCGATGAGCAGGCCGGGGTCGATGCAGGCGCTGCTGGTCGGCAACTCCGGCGGGTACGTGGCGGCGTCGGACACCCGGGAGGCGCACGCGGCGCAGTTCGGCGCGGTCGGCGGGATGAGCAACGCGCGCGGCCTGGCGCAGCTGTACCGGCCGCTGGCACTGGGCGGCGAGTACAACGGCGTGCGGCTGGTGGACGAGGACCAGCTCCCGGTCATGTCGGCGGTGGTGTCGGCCGGGTTCGACGAGATGCTGCTCGCGCCGACCCGGTTCTCGCTGGGCTTCCTCAAGGCGTCGGGCAACCGGCACCTGCCCGCCGTGGAGCGGGGCGTGTCGCTGTCGCAGGACGCGTTCGGCCACTCGGGCATGGGCGGCTCGCTGGGGTTCGCCGACCCGCGAGCCCGGATGTCGTTCGGGTACGCGATGACGAAGATGGGGCCGGGCGTGGGCGTGAACGAGCGCGGGCAGTCCCTTGTGGACGCCGTGTACCGCGCGCTGGGGCACCGCCGGGCGGTCGACGGCACGTGGTTCCGGCCTCAGGGCGAGATGCCGTAGACCGACCGCAGCCACACGCAGGTCAGCGTGTCCACCAGGGCGCGGTCCCGCGCGGCCGACCGGCGGGACCGCGAGCCGCTCAGGAACGCCTGCTCGTTCATCGCCACGAGCACCGCGGCCAGCGACCTGGCGTCCGGGCCCGGCGGCGCGACGCCCGCCGCCCGCTCGCCCTCGATCTGCGAGGCGGTGGCGTCGACGAACCGGCGGGCCACGCCGGAGAAGAACTCGCGGATCAACGGGTCGGTGTCGCGCGCCCGGACGGCGGCGCGCAGCACCGGGCCGTGCTTGCGCCACAGGGCGAGGCTCGCGCCCAACGCGCGCCGGATCGCGTCCTCCGGCGGCTCGCTGCCGCGCCGCAGCCACGACGACGCCGACTCGTAGAGGGCGTCGAGCACGGCCGCGGACAACGCGTGCAGCACCGCTTCCCGCGAGGCGAAGTGGAAGTAGAACGTCGACCGCGAGATGCCGGCGCCGGAGGCCAGCTCGTCGACCGCGATGTCGTCCAGGGAGCGCGTCTGGAGCAGTCGCTCGGCGGTGTCGAGGATCGCCTGCGAGGTGAGGTCGCCCTTGCTGGGCCTGCGCCGCGACCCGACCGTGCCGGCACGTGGGGACATGGCGGACATCCTCGGTTCCGCGCACCGGCAGCCGCAAGCCTCGCGCGCGCACCGCGGCCAAGTCGAGAGCCGCCACCGAGTCGAGAGCCACAGCCGAGTCGAGAGCCACAGCCGAGTCGAGAGCCGCCACCGAGTTGAGGGCCGCAGCCGAGTCGAGGTCCGCGGGCCCGGTGGACGGGCACCACCGCTCCCGAGGCGGTAGACAGTGGGGTGTGGATCCGCTGCGGGCACTGCGACAGGTGGCGTTCCGGTTGGAGCGCGCCGGTGAACCCACCTACCGGGTGCGGGCGTTCCGCAAGGCCGCCGAGGTGGTGGCGGCCCTGCCGGACGGCGAGCTGGAGCGGCGGCTCGCGGCGGGCACGCTGACCGACCTGCCGGGCATCGGCAAGGCCACCGCGGGCGTCATCGCGGACGCCGCCGCCGGGCGGGAACCGGGCTACCTGAGCCGGTTGCGGGAGCCGGTCGTGGGCGGGCGGGCGCTGCGGGCGCTGCTGAAGGGCGACTGCCACACGCACTCCGACTGGTCCGACGGCGGCAGCCCGATCCGGGAGATGGCCGAGGCCGCCCGCGACCTCGGGCACTCGTGGGTGGCGCTGACCGACCACTCGCCCCGGCTCACCGTCGCCAACGGCCTGTCCGCCGACCGGTTGCTCGCGCAGCTCGACGTGGTGGCGGAGCTGAACGCCGAGCTGGCCCCGTTCCGGATCCTGACCGGCATCGAGGTCGACATCCTCGACGACGGCTCGCTCGACCAGCGGCCCGAGCTGCTGGAGCGGTTGGACGTCGTGGTCGCCAGCGTGCACTCGAAGCTGCGGATGGCCGCGCCGGAGATGACCAGGCGCATGGTGGCCGCCGCGTCGAACCCGCACGTCGACGTGCTCGGGCACTGCACCGGCCGGCTGGTGGTGGGCAAGGGCAGGCCGGAGTCGGCGTTCGACGCGGAAGCGGTGTTCTCGGCGTGCGCCGAGCACGGCACGGCCGTGGAGGTCAACTCGCGCCCGGAGCGCCGCGACCCGCCCGGCAGGCTGCTGCGGCTGGCGGTGGAGCTGGGGTGCTCGTTCGCGATCGACAGCGACGCGCACGCGCCGGGGCAGCTCGACTGGCTCTCGTTCGGGTGCGAGCGGGCCGAGGAGTGCGGCGTCACCCCCGACCGGGTGATCAACACGCGCGGGGCGGACGACCTGGTGGCGCGCTGAGGGGTCCCCGCCGGCGTCAGCGGCCCGCGGTGGTCGCGCGCCGGGCCCGCGAGGCCCGGACCAGGTGGCCGTACCACGGCACCAGCGGCCCGGTGCGGCCGTCGACCAGCCGCTGCCACGTCGACCGGCACAGCGCCAGGAACGGCCCGGCGTCCCACTCCCCCGCCAGGTCCGCCAACGGCCGGTCCTGGACGTTGCCCAGGCCGTAGCGGCGGTCGAAGCCGTAGGACACCGGCACCGCCGCGCCGTTCGCCTCGACCACCAGGGGCGTGAGCCAGCGGCCCAGGGGCTGGGTCCGGTCCACCGGCGCGGCCATGAACGCCTCCGGCCTGCGCGCCAGCATGGTCCGCGGCACGGCGTCGAGCTGGACGGCCATCCCGTGGTCCTCGGCGATGCGCCCCAGCTCCACCGCCGCGTAGGCCAGCTCCACCGCGTCCGGCCGCTCGCCCGACATCAGCCGGTTCGCCGCGCCCTCCGGTTCCAGCGGGTGCACCTGGAGCAGCAGCGCGCCCGACTGGGCCGCGGCCAGCGCCACGTCACCCAGCTGGGTGGCGTTGCCCTGGGTCAGCGTGGTGATCACCCCGACGGGGATGCCGGCCTCGGTCAGCCTGCGGATGCCGGCCAGCGCCTTGTCGAAGCACCCCGGCTGGTCCCGGATCCGGTCGTGCGTGGCCCGGTCGCCGTCCAGCGACACGGCCACCAGGTCGACCAGGCCGCGCACCAGCCCGATGCGGCGCTGCGTCAACGCCACCGCGTTCGTCGTCACGGTCGTCCGCATCCCGGCCGCGCGGGCGGCGCGCAGCAGCGCGGGCAGCTCCGGGTACAGGAACGGCTCGCCGCCGGACACGTTCAGCACGTCGTAGCCGAGCGCGGCGGCGTCCGCGACCACGGCCGACAGCACGGAGATCGGGACGGACTCGGCCACGTCCGGGCCCGAGCTGGAGTAGCAGTGCAGGCAGCGCAGGTTGCACAACCTGGTCGGGTGGACTTGCAGTACCGCCCGGCCACTCGTCTGCCCCATTCCACCCTCCCGCGGTGCTCGCTACCGGTATGGAGGGCGCTGCGGGCGCGGTGATACGTCCGACCGGGGTCGGGCTTCGCCCCGGTGGCAGCCGTCGACCCCGGCCGCGACGAGCGCGGCCGGGGTCGACGTCACCGGGGGATCAGGTGTAGCAGGGCTTCTCGAACTTGAAGTCCTTCGCCGTCGGCCCGGTGAAGAAGTCCTCGACCAGGCCCACGCCGGTGGCCTCCTTCTCGTCCGGCTTGTAGATCAGCGTCTGCCGGAACGCGGCGTCGTTGGGGTTGCCCGCGAAGTTGCCCGCGCCCTGCGGGAGCATGCCCTCGTAGTCGACGGAGGTCAGCTGCCGCACCGCCGCCAGCACGCCGGCCCGGGTCAGGTCCTTGTTCGCGGCCGCCTTCTCCAGCGCCGCCTTCAACGGGTACGACCACACCCACCCGGAGGTGTAGCCGTCGTTCGGCGTCACGCCCGGCAGGGCCGCGCGCAGCGCCTCGTGCCCCGGCGAGTTCGTCGCCCACGGCTTCCACGGCGCGGACTGGAGGTACAGCGCCTTGATCGCGGGCGCCGCCGGGCTCTGCATGAGGCCCTGGTTCCACGTCGGCGAGGTGCCGATGAACCTGCCCTTGAACCCGCGGGCCGCGGTCTGGCCGATGATCACCGCCGCGTCGGTCGGCCCGGTGGTGAGCACGACGACGTCGGGCTTGTTCGCCAGCACCGCGTCGATCGCGCCGCCCTGGTTGTCCTGGCCGGTCTGGGTGACCGCGCTGGTGAACGTCACGCCCCGCTTCTCCGCGGCGATCTTCACGCCGGCCGCCGCGTCGTCGCCGTAGTCGCCGGGCAGGTGCACGGCCATCACGCTCTTCGCGCCCAGCTCGTCCACCGCGTAGTCGACCGAGTTCATCGACTCGACGCAGTAGTTCGCGCCGGACTCCAGCACGACCTCCTCCACGCCCCACAGCGACGTCCACGACGCTGGCACGCTCACCATCTGCGAGCTCTCCAGGTCCGGCAGGATGGCCGCGGTGGTCGGCGAGCCGAGGGTCTGCGCCAGCGCCAGGACCTTGCCCTTCATCTCCTGGTAGACCTGGTTCTGGATCTGCGGGTTGTACTTGTTGTCCTTGACGTAACTGGTCACGTCGACGTCGTAGCCGCCGATGCCGCCCTTGTCGTTGACCCGCTTCCAGAACGCTTTCTGCGCCTCGGTGATCGGCACGGCGAGCGTCTTGAACGGCCCCTCGGTCAGGTCCGAGATCGTGCCCAGGTAGATGCAGCCCCGGTCGGCGTGGCCGGTGTCCGGGCACGGCTCCGCGGTCACGCCGAAGTCCACCTTGATGCCGCCCTTGCCCTCCTGCGGCGCGGCGCCGTCCCCACCGCGACACGCGACGGCCGCCAGCGCCACCACGGAGAGCACGGCGAGCACCGCTCTGTGACTTGCCATCCCATCCACCCTTTCAGTACGAGAAAGGCCAGGTGCGCCAGTAGTTGCGGACCCGGACCCAGATACCGAACAGGCCGCGTGGCTCCACGATGAGGAACACCACGATCAGCAGCCCGTACAGGACCGCCTCGACCTGGAACACCGTGACCGCACCGGTCGCGTCCGCGCTGATGAACGGCAGCACCGCCGGGAGTTCCCGGGTGATGCGCGGCAGCAGCGTGATGAACAGCGCGCCCATGATCGCGCCGGAGATCGTGCCCGCGCCGCCGATGAGCACCATGGCGATGTACTGCACCGACAGCAGCAGGCCGAACGAGCCCGGGTCGAAGAACCCGTTGACCACGAACAACAACGAGCCGGCCACCCCGGCATAGAACGACGACACGGCGAACGCCAGCGCCTTGTACCGGGTCGGGTCGACGCCGATCACGGCCGCCGCGAGGTCCCGGTCCCGCACCGCGGCGAACGCGCGCCCGATCCGCGACCGCACGAGGTTCCGCGCGAGCACCGCGAACACCACGAGCAGCGCGAACATCAGCAGGTACAGCTGCTGCGGCCCGCTGAAGAGCTCCGACGGCCGGTCCAGTCGCACGCCGAACAGCTCGGGCACCGCCGCGGGCCGCCCCACGCCGGGACCGCCGGTCAGCGACGTCCACTCGCGGAACACGTGCTCGCCCAGGAACACCAGCCCGAGCGTCACGATGGCCAGGTACAGCCCGCGCAGCCGCACGGCGATCGGTGCCACGACCAGCCCGGCCAGCCCCGCCACCAGCCCGGACGCGAGCAGCCACACGGGCAGCGACGTCACGCCGAACCCGAGCACCCGGCCGTCCGGGTCGCCGGACAGCGCCGCGCCGGTGTACGCGCCGATGGCCAGGAAGAACGCGTGCCCCAGCGACACCTGCCCGGCGTACCCGGTGACGATGTTCAGCCCGATCGCGCCGATCGCCGCCACGAAGCCGGTGGCGAGCAGCACCAGCACGTCGTCGGTGAACGCGAACGGCAGCAGCAGCGCCACCACGACGAGCGCCCCCGTCCACGCCCGCTTGGGGCGCGTGTTGAGGAACGCCATGTCCTGCTCGTAGGAGGTGTACAGCTCCGGACGACCCTTCACAGCCGCTCCACCTCCTTGGCGCCGAACAGCCCGTAGGGCCGCACCAGCAGCACGACCAGCATCAGCACGTACGGCGCGACCAGCGCGAAGTTCGGGCCCAGCCAGGGGGCCACGTCACCCTGGTAGGTGCCGACCAGCGATTCCACGACCCCGACCGCGAGCCCGCCGACGACGGCGCCGCCGAGCGAGTCCAGGCCGCCGAGGATGATCGCGGGCAGCGCCTTCAGCGCGATCACCCACAGCTGCTGGTCCACGCCCGCGCCGGTGGCGACGAACACGCCGGCCAGCGCCGCGAGCCCGCCCGCGATCGCCCACGACAGCGCGAACACCGAGCCCACCGAGATGCCCTGCGCGAGGGCGACCTCCTGGTCGTGGGCCACCGCGCGCATCGCCAACCCGACCCGGGAGAACCGGAAGAACGCGAACAGCGCCGCCACCACGACCACCGTCGTGGCGAACATGACCAGGTACCGCTGCTGCACCTCGACGCCGAGCAGCGCCACCGTCGACAGGCCCCACGGGTCGCCGACCTGCCGCACGTCCAGCCCGATGAAGGCGTTGGTCACCACGCGCACCACGACGTCCACGCCGATGGTGATGATCGCGACCACGAACACCGGCTTGCCGATCATCGGCCGCAGCACGGTCCGCTCGACGCCCAGCGCCAGCACCGCGATCAGCACCGCGGCGATCGGCACGGCGGCGAAGAACCCGACGTCCGCGGCCAGGTGGCTGACCAGCACCGCGCCCGCCAGCATGAACGCGGGCTGGGCGAAGCTGATCACCCTGGTGGACTTGTAGATGATGACGAAGCCCAGCGCCAGCAGCGCGTAGATCGACCCGGAGCCCAGGCCCCGGATCAGCGATTGCAGGAACTCGGTCATCCGCGCCCCCCGGCGTACATGTCGTCGACGAGCCCGCCGAACGCCTCGGCCAGCGCCGACCGCTTCACCTTCTGCGTCGCGGTCAGCTCGCCGTCCTCGTGGTCCAGCTCCTTGGGCAGCATCCGGAACTTCTTCACCTGCTCGGCGGTGGCGAACCGCTCGTTGACCTCGGTGACGACGCCCTGCACCAACTCGCGCACCTCGTCCTTCTCCGCGAGGTCGCGGTAGGTGGTGTAGGCGATCCGCCGCTGCCTGGCCCAGTGGCCGACCGTGTCGTACTCGATGCCGATCAGCGCCACCAGGTACGGGCGGCGGTCGCCGAGCACGACCGCTTCCTTGACGTAGGGCGAGGACTTCAGGGCGTTCTCGATCTCCGACGGCGCCACGTTCTTGCCGCCGGCGGTGATGATGATGTCCTTCATGCGGTCGGTGATCCGCACGTGCGTGCCGTCGACCCACTCGCCGACGTCGCCGGTGCGCAGCCAGCCGTCCGGCGTCATCGCCCGCCGGGTGGCCTCCTCGTCGCGCCAGTAGCCCGCGAACACGCCGCCGTGCCGGGTCTGGATCTCGCCGTCGTCGGCGATGCGCAGCTCGACGCCGGGGTGCGGCTCGCCGACCGTGCCGACCTTCACCCGGCCGGGCCGGTTGCCGGTGGCGACGGCGCTGTTCTCGGTCATGCCGTACACCTCGTGCACCGGCACGCCGATGCCCATGAAGAACCGCAGCACCTGCGGCGAGATGGGCGCGGCACCCGACGAGGCGTACCGGACGTGCCGCATGCCGATGCGGGTCTTCAGCGCGCGGAAGCACAGCAGCCAACCGACGCCGTACTTCAGCCGCGTGCCGAGGGTGTGCCTGCCGCCGGTGCGCACGAGCCGCTCGCCCAGCCCGTCGGCGACGCGCAGCCAGAACCGGGTGTGCGCCCGCTTGAACCGGGTGGCGCCCGACGCGTTGATCGTGATGGCCGCCAGCACCTTCTCCCAGATGCGGGGCACGCCGAACAGGATCGTCGGCTGCACCTCGCGCAGGTTTGCGGGCACGGTCTCGATCGACTCGGCGAAGTGCACCTGCACCCCGGCCGCCGAGCTGAACCACGTGGTGAAGATGCGCTCGGCGACGTGGCACAGCGGCAGGTAGGACAGCGTGATGTCCTTCGGCGAGGGCGGCGGCTCGGTGAAGCCGCCGTCCTCGACCAGCGACCGGACGGCGAACTCGACGTTGGCCACGGTCAGCATCGCGCCCTTGGGCGGACCGGTGGTGCCCGACGTGTAGATCAACGTCATCACGTCGTCCGGCTCGACCTCGCGCATCCGACGGGCGACCGCGTCCGGGTGCGCCTCGCGGTGCTGCGCGCCCAGGGCCAGGAAGTCGTCCCAGGACAGCAGCTTGGGGTGGTCGTAGCGGTGCCGGATGCCGCGCGGTTCGAGGTAGACGATCCGCTCCAGCGCGGGCAGCGCGTCCAGCACGGCCAGCGCCTTGTCGACCTGCTCCTGGTCCTCGGCGACGAGCACGCGGGCGCCGGAGTGCGACAGCAGGTACGCGACCTCGGCGGCCGGGTTGGTCGGGTAGAGGCCGACGGTGATCGCCCGCACGGCCACCGCGCCCACGTCGGCGTAGAGCCACTCGCGGCGGTTCTCGGAGTGGATCGCGACCCGGTCGCCCGGGTCGACGCCGAGCGCGAGCAGGGCGTGCCCGACCAGCTCGGCCCGCGCCCAGTAGCGCGCCCAGGTCACCTCGCGCCAG
Organism: Actinosynnema sp. NPDC053489; assembly: GCF_044544865.1. Classification (NCBI taxonomy): domain Bacteria; kingdom Bacillati; phylum Actinomycetota; class Actinomycetes; order Pseudonocardiales; family Pseudonocardiaceae; genus Actinosynnema; species Actinosynnema sp. NPDC053489. The sequence goes on from NZ_JBITXT010000012.1 coordinate 198,797, forward strand.
ACGCCGAGCTCCTTGGCGCGCAGCGCGACGGCGTCCGGCGTCGTCGCGGCCCGGTCGCGCACGCGGGTCGCCACGGTGGTCGGCCCGGCTCCGGTGGTGGTCCGGGTGCTCACGCGGCACCTCCCACGCCCTGGTGCGCCTCTCCGAGGTAGGCGCGCACGACCTCGGGGTCGCGCTGCACCTCGGCGGGCGTGCCGGTGCTGATCGGCTTGCCGAAGTCGAGCACCATCACCCGGTCGGCCAGGTCCATCACCAGGCCCATGTCGTGCTCGACCATGATCATCGCGATGCCCAGCTCGTCGCGGACGTCGAGCACGAACCGCGCCATGTCCTCGGTCTCCTCGGCGTTCATGCCGGCGACCGGCTCGTCCAGCAGCAGCACCTCCGGCTGCATGGCGAGCGCGCGCCCCAGCTCCACGCGCTTCTGCACGCCGTAGGGCAGCACGCCCACCGGCAGCCGGCGCCACTGCTCCAGTTCGAGGAAGTCGATCACCTCTTCGACGGCGACCCGGTTGGCCAGCTCCTCGCGCCGGGCCCGGCCGACCCACGCGAACGCGGCCAACGCCCCGTACCGCATGTGGTTGTGGCGGCCCAGCATCAGGTTCTCCACCACGGTCAGGTGCGCGAACAGCTCGATGTTCTGGAACGTCCGGGCGATGCCCAGCGCGGCGATCCGGTGCGGTCGCCTGCCGAGCACCTCCTCGCCCCGGAACCGGACCGAGCCGCGCTGCGGCCGGTACACGCCCGACAGCACGTTGAAGATCGACGTCTTCCCCGCGCCGTTGGGCCCGATGATCGCGAACAGCTCGCCCGCGGCGACGTGGAACGACACCCCGTCCACGGCGGTGACGCCGTCGAACGCGAGCGTCACGTCCCGCACCTCCAGCACGGGCGCCTCGGCTCCCCGGCTCACGACAACCACCGCTTCCGCCGCTTGTAGTGCTTCACGTCGCGGAACGACCGCGCGGCGCCCTCGGCGCGCAGGCCGAGGTAGAACTCGCGCACGTCCTCGTCGGCCAGCAGCGCGGCGGCCGGCTTGTCCATCACGACCTTGCCCGTCTCCAGCACGTAGCCGTGGTCGGCGATCGACAGCGCCATGGTGGCGTTCTGCTCGACCAGCAGCACGGTCGTGCCCGTCTCGTTGATCTTCACGATGAGGTCGCGGATCTGCTGGACCACGAGGGGCGCGAGGCCGAGGCTCGGCTCGTCCAGCAGCAGGTAGCGGGGCTCGGACATCAACGCGCGCCCGATGGACAGCATCTGCTGCTCGCCGCCGGACAGGTAGCCGGCGCTCTGCCGCCGCCGCTCCCGCAACCGGGGGAACAGCTCGTACATCCGTTCGAGGTTCCGCTTGATGCCGCGCGGCCTGCTGTGCCCGCCGATCCGCAGGTTCTCCTCGACGGTCAGCTCCGCGAGGATGCGCCTGCCCTCCAGCGCCTGCTTCACCCCGAGCGTCGCGATCCGCGTCGGCGAGGAGCGGTGGATCGGCTCGCCGTCGAGCGTGATCCCACCGCGGGTGACCTTGCCGTCGTGCACGTCCAGCAGCCCGGACAGCGCTCGCAGCAACGTCGTCTTGCCCGCTCCGTTGGCGCCCAGCAACGCGACGATCCGGCCTTCGGGAACCCTCAGGCTCACGCCGCGCAGCACCAACATCACGTCGTCGTAGACCACCTCAAGGTTGTTCGCCTCCAGCACCGGGCGCCTCCGGGGGGGTGTCGGGGAGCGCCCAGTATGTCTTCGATCACAGCGTTACCTACCGCTGTTCGCAAACCGTGATGAACCAGCCCAAGACATGTTCGGCTTTCACGATTCTGTTGCGCAGTCCTGTGTGGACCGGTGTAGCGCCGCTGGTCCGGGGGTATGCCCCCGCTACCGCGACGAGGGTTTGTGAGGAGCGTTCGCCACACATGGACAGCTCGGAGGTGGAGCTCAGGGTGGCGGCCAGGCCCGCCCACCTCTCGACGATCCGCGCGGTCGCCGCGGCGGTCGCCCGGAGCACGCCGGAACTCGCCATCGACCTGGTCATCGCCGTGGACGAGGCGTGCGGCTCGCTGATCTCCCGGACGCTCGACCCGTCGGCCGTCCTGCTGTGCCGGTTCGACCGGGAAGGTGATTCCGTCCGCTTCCGCGCAGAGGTCCGCTCCTCGGCCGTCACCGTTCCCGATCATGACTCGTTGTACTGGCGGGTCGTCAGCTCCGTCACCGACGCGGTTGCCACCTGGGTCGACGGAGAGGGGCGGTTGCGGGTGGAGCTGAGGTGCCGGGCATGAACGCGGTCGACTACCAGCCGCTGTTCCACGAGATGGCGGAAGCCGAGCGGGACGGCGAGCGCTACCAGCGGTTGCGCGACCGGCTGGTGACCGAGCACCTGCCGATGGCCAGGCACATCGCCGACCGGTTCGCCGAGCGCGGCGAGTCGGTGGAGGACCTGCGGCAGGTGGCGGCGGTCGGGCTGATCAACGCCGTGGACCGGTTCGACGTCTCGCGCGGGATCGACTTCCTGGCGTTCGCCGTGCCGACGATCACCGGCGAGGTGCGGCGGTACCTGCGCGACCAGGGGTGGGCGGTGCGCGTGCCGCGGCGGTTGAAGGAGCTGTGCGTCGCCATCGACGCCGCGCGCGTGGAGCTGTCGCGCGTGTCCGGTCGCACGCCGACGCCCAGCGAGGTCGCCGCCCACCTCGGCATCGGCGTGGACGAGGTGTACGAGGGCCTGCACGCGACCTCGGCGTACCACCTGCTGTCGCTGGACGAGCAGTCGATCAGCGAGGAGCTCAACCACGCCGACCGCCTGATCGGCGACGACCCGGCGCTGGAGGTGGTCGAGCTGCACCACGCGTTGGACCCGATGCTCCGCGGGCTACCCAAGAGGGAGAGGCGGATCGTCGTGCTCCGGTTCTTCCGGGGGATGACGCAGAGCCAGATCGCGGACTCGGTCGGCGTGTCGCAGATGCACGTGTCGCGGCTGTTGAGCCGGTCGCTGGCCCGGTTGAGGTCGCTGCTCGACGAGGAGTAGCGGTCGACGGCCGGGAGTTCCTCCGGGGCACGCGCACGGTGCGCGTGCGGTGGAAGGGGTGGTCTCGGTGGTCGCAGTCCCGGTGAAGTTGACGTGGCCGCAGCGGCTGGCCCTGGCCCTGGGGGCGGTGCTGCTCGGGTGGGGCGTGCTGGGGTTCGTCGGTGATCGGCCGCAGTTGGCGGTGCTGCACCTCGTGACCGGTGCGGTGCTGGGGGCGGCGGCGCTGCGGACGCGGGTGGCCAGGCTGGTCGGCTCGCTGATGGGCGTGGTGTACCTGGTCGTGTTCGCGTTCGGGGTCGGCGAGCCGGGCGGCGCGCTGGACCTCGGGGTCGTGGGCAACGGCGCGCACCTGCTGGTCGGCTTCGCCTCCGTGGCGGTCGCCCAGAGCTGCGCGTGGTGCGAACAACGCACCCGCCGCCACCCCGCCCGCCGCCGCGCGGCCCGCCCGTGGTGATCTTCGGGTGATCTTCTCCTCCCGTTCGCGTCGCGGCAGGCCGCGGGCCGCTTCCACGGGTTGGAGAAGGCGGTTGCACGGCCCCCCTTTCGGGTATCAACCGTATGACCCGAACGGGGAGGACCGATGCACACGGCGAGTCTGCAGAAACTGATCAACGTGGAAGGGCCGTTCGTCTCCGTGTTCCTCGACGTCGGCGATCACGTGGACCTGCGGTGGCGGGCGATGCGCGATCAACTGCAAGCCATGTCCGCCGACCCGTACCTCGTGGCGCTGGCGCACAACGCGATCACGTCCGGCGTGACCCCCCGCGGCCTCGCGGGGCGGGGTCTGGTCGTGGGCGGCGGACGCGTGCTGGTCGACCAGTACGTCCCCGTCCCCCCGTCGGGCTACACCGCGCGCTACGGCCCGAACCCGTACGTCCTGCCGCTGGTCGAGCTGTCGGAACCCCTCCTGCCGCACGTGGTCGTGCAGGTCGGCGAGCACGGTGCCGACCTGCGCGGCGTCGACCCGACCGGCCGGCCGGTGGCCGTGGCGTCGGTGGGCGCGCGGCGACCGGGCCGGCGCCTCGAAGCCGACGAGCTGGCCGACGTGGCCGAGGAGGCGACCACCCTGGTGGACCGCCTGGGCGCGCCGCTGCTCGTCCTGGCCGGCCCCCTGGCCGGCAGGCGATCACTGCGAGTCGCCCTGCCCACCCGCTACCACCACCTGGTCGTGGAAGTCGAAGGACCACCCGATCGAGCGGTCCTCCACCTGGCGGGCCGGGCGAACCAGGACGCCCGCCGAGCCGTCGTCGAACGCTTCCGCGACGAGTCCACCCGGATGACCGGACGCGCGGTGCACGGCCTGATCCCGGTCGCCCGCGCCCTGGCCGAGGGCCGCGTGGAGACCCTGCTGCTCACCGACGCGCTGGTCGGCTCCCAGGAGATCGACGGCGGCCGCGCCGACGAGGTGCTGCCGCTGCGCGCGGTCGAGTGCGGTGCCGAGATCACGCTCGTGGGTGGGGCGGTCCGGCTGCACGAGGACGTCGGCGCACTGCTCCGGGACTGACCCCCTCCGCCGGTCACCCGCACCAGCGCCCGGCCCGCTCTGCTCGCCTCGACGGCGACAGCACAAGCGGGCTGCGGCCGGCGAACGGCGACCGCGGCAGTGCGCGGCGACTGCGGCAGACGGTGGCCGTGGCAGGCGGCGGTTGTTGCGGCAGACGGCGGTTGTTGCGGCAGATGGTGGCCGTGGCAGTGGCGGGCCCTCCGGCAACACCAGCGATGCGCCCCGGTGGCGAATGGGCGGAGCGGGCGCGCCGGCGTGGCCGAGGCGATCGGCCCCGTCAGGGAGGTGGCGGCACATGGTGGTGGTTCGGCAACCGGTTGGGCCGCCGCGGTGGGGCGAGGAGCGAGGGGTTCGTGGATGTGGTGAGCGGGTGGCGGGCTTTCCGGGCGGATCGAGGGCGGATCGAGGGGTGGGTCGAGAGGCGGATCAAGCGGGCGAACGAGTGTGGGCGGGGTTGTGGTTGGCGAGGGCTCCTCATGGTTTTAACCGAGGATCGGGAACAGCGTTTCCGTACATTTTCGGCCATTGATCACCCGATTGTGTGACCAAAGGCCGCGACAACGCCACCAATCCCGCGACACCCGCCACCGGAATGAACCGGAGCTCACTTCCGCCGCCGCCCCCGCAACACCCGCAGCACCGCCCGCTCCACCGTCTCACGATCCGCCGACTTCGGCCTGATCGTCACCCCTTCGTGCCACAACCGCACCACCCGCGGGTCCACGTACGACTTCCGCGCCACCGCCGGCGTGTTGCCCAGGTGCTCCGACACCTCCCGCATCACCTCCGCCTCCACCCGCTTGCGCCCCCGCTTCGTCTCCGGCCGCCCCTCCCGCGCGAACGCCGCCGCCGCCAGCACGGTCGCGTGCCACGTCCGCAGGTCCTTCACCGAGAACTCCGACCCGACCAGCTCCTTGAACCGCTCGTTCACGTCGTCCGACCCCACCGGGCGCCCCCGCGAGTCGACCAGCAGCCGCTCCTCGCCGTCACGCCCCCGCAGCAGCCCCCGCACCGCCCGCGCCAGCGACTCGTCCTCCACCTCGGTCGTGAACTGGATCCCTCCCTTGGCCGGGTAGCAGAAGTCCACCGTGGACCGGCGCACGGCCACGTGCGAGCACAGCAGCGTGGCCACCCCGTGCGTCCCGTTGTCCGCCGCGTACGTCTCACCGCCCACCCGGAACACGCCCTGCTCCAGCACGGCCAGCGCGACGGCCAGCACGCGCTCCCGCGACCGCCCCCGCCCGCGCAGCTCCCGGCCGATCTCCTCCCGGAACCCGGGCAGCAGGGGCGCGAGGGCGAGCACCCGGTCGTGCTTCTCCTCGTCCCGGTCCTGCCGCCACCGCTCGTGGTAGAGGTACTGGCGCCGCCCGGCCGCGTCCGTGCCGACCGCCTGGATGTGCCCGTTGGGGTGGGGGCAGATCCACACGTCGCGCCACGCGGGCGGGATGACGAGGGACTTGATCCGCGCCACCGACTCCGCGTCGAGCGGTTCGCCGGAGGCGTCGGTGTAGCTGAACCCGCGGCCTCGGGCGCGGCGGTGCCAGCCCGGCGTGGAAGGATCACTGCGGCGCAACCTCACAGCGGGCAGGTTCCCGTGTGCGACGAGGTGAAACACGTCTCGTCGAGAAATCCGCAACACCGTGGTTGAAGCAGCGCCGGAGTGGGTATGGCAGCGGCATGACCGAGCCGTGGACCGTCGGCGTGGAGCAGGAGTTCCTCCTCGTCGACCCCGAATCACGCCGACCCGTGCCCCTCGCCGAGTCGGTTGCGCAGCACGCCGGCGCGGGTCACGACGTGCAGCGCGAGCTGACCCCGTTCCAGATCGAGGTCGCGACGCCGGTGTGCCGGACGGCCGAGGAGCTGGCGGAGCACGTCCTGGCCGGTCGGATCCACCTGGCGAAGGCCGCGCACGCGGCGGGGTGCCGCCTGCTGGCCTCGGCGATCCCGCCGATCGGCACGCTGGGCCCGCCGGCGCTCACGGACGACCCGCGCTACCGGATGATGGCCAACTCGCACCGCAAGATCATCGGCGGGCAGGGCGTCTGCGGGATGCACGTGCACGTGGGCGTGCCGGACCGGGACGTGGCGATCCGCGTGTCGAACGCGTTGCGGCCGTGGCTGCCGACGCTGCTGGCGCTGAGCGCGAACTCGCCGATCGAGCACGCCGAGGACACCGGTTACGCCAGTTGGCGGTCGATCGTGTGGTCGCGCTGGCCGATCAGCGGCCCGCCGCCGCACCTGGCGTCCGCCGCCGAGTACGACGGGCTGGTGAGCGCGCTGGAGTCGACGGAGGTGCTGCTCGACCGCGGGATGGTCTACTGGGACGTGCGGCCGTCGGTGGAGCACCCGACGGTCGAGGTGCGCGTGTCGGACATCCCGATGACGGCGCGTGACGCGGTCGTCATCGCCGAGGTCATCCGGGCGTTCGCCCGCACGGCGGCCGAGTCCGGCGAGCCGGAGCGGGTGGACGACACGATGTTGCGGGCCGCCTACTGGCGTGCCGCGCGCGACGGCATCGACGGTCTGGCCGTCGACCCGCGCACGGGTGGCCTGGTGCCGGCCCGGGAGCGGTTGGCGGAGTTGGTGTCCTGGTGCGCGGACGCCCTGGGCGACGCCTCGGCGTTGTCCACTGTGGAGGAACACGTGGCGTGGCTGGGCGTGCACGGCAGCGGCGCGGCGCGCCAGCGCCGGGCGTTCGGTGGTTCGCCCGACGCGCGCGGTCTGGTCGACCTGGTGCTGACCGAGACGGTCAGCGAAGCCGGTTGAGCGCTACCGTGGAGTTTCGACGCCGCGCCGGCGTCGCTGAGTGAGAGGAGTACCGGCGTGCCAGAACCCGCGGCGACGCTCGCTTCCGTGCGGGTCGACAGACCTTCGGACGGCGTGGTGGTGCTGCACGTGTCGGGAGAGCTGGACACGAGCAGCGCGGAGGAGTTGACCAAACCGCTCACGGAGCACTTGGCCGAAGGCGTGCGGGGTGTGGTGGTGGACCTCGGTGGGGTGCGCTTCCTTGGCTCGGCGGGCTTGGAGTCCTTGGTGGTCGGCAACCAGAGGGCGAGCGCGTTGAGCATCCCCCTGGTGCTGGTGGCGACGAGCCGGGCGACCCAGCGGCCGATCGAGGCCACGGGGCTCAGCTCGGTGTTCACCGTCGTCGGTTCGATGGAAGAGGCTTTGACCCGGTTCTGAGGGTCACAGGGACCGGCGGACCGTCCTGATGGCGCAGCGCACCGCCCCCACGGGGGGCAGTGCGCCCGCCGGGGGCACCACCCACCGCGAGGCCGCGGCGGGGATGTGGCGCGGCCCGTGCCAGTAGCGGACGTCGGGCGGCGGCACGTGCCGCGGTCCGGGGTCCGGGTCGGGGGTGGCCAGGAACAGCCACCGCAGCCGGGGTCCGGGGATGGCGAGGATCGGGCCGAGGGGCCCGGCGGAGCGGAGCTGGGTGCTCACCTCCGCGCCCCAGCTGGCCGGCACCTCGACGGCGACCGCGCCTTCGGCCAGCACGAGGGAGTGGAGGGATTCGTCGACGTGCCACGGTTCCATGCCCGTCGATGGTGAGCGGTGTCCGTGTCGGAATTGTGTCGGCGCGCGACGCGGCGCGTTAATCCTGGCCGATGTCCTCGAACCAGAGCCCGGGTTCGGCGGCGATGAAGTCGGTCATCATCCGGGCGCACTCGTCGTCATCCAGCAGCGTGATTCGGACGCCGTGTTCGGCGAGCCATTCGTGACCGCCGCGGAACGTGCGCGCTTCTCCGATCACCACGTGCGGTATCCCGAATTGGCGAACGAGTCCGCTGCAATACCAGCACGGTGACAGCGTGGTGACCATGACGGTGTCGCGGTAGCCCGCGCGGCGGCCGGCGGCGCGGAACGCGGCGGTCTCGGCGTGGGTGGAGGCGTCGTCGTCCTGGACGCGGCGGTTGTGGCCGCGGCCCAGGAGGGTGCCGTCGGCGGTGAACAGGGCCGCGCCGATCGGGATGCCGCCCTCGGCGAGCCCGGCGCGCGCTTCGGCCACGGCCACGGCCAGCATGTCGCGTTCGTCCACGCGACCAACCTAGCCGCCGCTGGTCACGCGCCGAAGCAGAGGAAGCCGGCGCAGGCGGCGAACGCGGCGTCGCCGTCGTCCCGGTGCGCCTCTTGCGCGGCCGCCAGCGCCAGGGCGGGCGGGAGGCCCGCGCCGAGGCCGCGGTGCAGGTCGACCATGAGGGGTGTGGTGACCTCGGCGGGCACGGGGATGACCGGGGCGACCAGCGTGCGGGTGCCGAGCCCGAGCAGGGCGGCGGTGAAGCCCATCAGCTCGTCGCCGGGTCGCACGGCGGACAGGCCGGAGTCGCACGCCGACAGCACGACCAGGGCGGGCGGGGTGCGGAGCCGTTCGAGGTCGTAGGCGGTGAGCGGCCCGTCGGCCAGTTCGAGCGCGGAGAACAGGGGGTTGTCCGCGCGGAACGAGCCGTGCGCGGCCACGTGCGCGAGGGGCGCGCCGTCCATGGCCGACGCGACGGCGTCCACGGTGGCGTCGGCGCCGACCAGCACGGAGGCGGGTCCGGGGTCGAGGGCGGCGATCTCGGCGATCTCGGTGGGCGCGGCGGGCAGCCTCGGTCCGGCGGCGAGGACGGCCCTGTCGTGAGAGGCCCTGTCGTGAGCGGACCGGTCGTGAGCGGACCGGTCGTGAGCGGACCGGTCGTGAGCGGGCCGGTCGTGGGTGGCCCGGGTGGACGTGGCGGCGCGCAGCCACACCGTGGCCGACGGGACCACGGTGACCGCGCGGCCGCGGCAGGCGGGCAGGGCCGACCAGGGCAGGCCGCCGAGCCGGCCGGTGGGCGCCAGGACGAGGGGCCGGTCGTCCAGCCGTCGGCGCAGCGGTTCGAGCAGCCGGTTCTGGAGCAGCCCGGCGGCGTGCTCGGCGCCGGCGCGCACGGGGGTGCGGTCGACGTGCTCGGGCAGCGTGACGAGCCGGTGCAGGGCGAACCGCAGCAGCCGCAGCTCGCGCAGCGCGCCATCGAGGGGTCCGAGGTGGTGCAGCGACGCGCGGCCGCCCGCGACGACCACGGCGAGCAGCGCGCCCTCGTGGTCGACGTACTCGACGAGCGCCGAGCCGCCCAGCGCCCGGGCCAGCTCCCCCACCGCCGGTGGCTTGAACACCGCCCCGCCGCCACCGGTGCGGCGGGTCAGCTCGCGCACGCGCTGCTCGCCGCGCACCTGCCGCTGCCGCAGCGCCGCCGTGGGCCGCCCCGCGGTGGACGCCGCTTCCAGGTCCGCCGTCACGGCCCGCAGCTCGGCCAGCGCGTCGGCCAGGCCGGAGTCCTCGGGCGGTCGGGCGGGCGTCATCCGCAGCGCGCCGGCCCGCCACGCCTCCGCCCAGCTCAGCACCCGCCCGGCCCGGCCGCCGGCGACGGCCGAGCGCAGTCCTTCCGACGCGAGCGCCGCGCCCTGCGCCCCGCTCAACGCGCGCAGTTCCGTCGCGCCCAACGACACCCGGTAGTCGTCCAGCAGCGCGAGCCCGCGCCGCAACGCGATCTGCGCGCCGCGGGCGTTGCCGAGCAGGTCGCGCCGCAACGCCTCGGCGTACCAGCCCTGCACGCGGTGGGCGGCCGGTCCGCCGCGCCGGGCCGCGCCCGCCGCGGTCAGCTCCGCGACGGCCCGGGAGCGGTCGCCGAGGTCGCGGGCGACGAGGGCCGCGTCGACGCGCGCCTCCAGGCCGGCCATGCGCCAGCCGAGCGCGTCGAGGCGGGTGGCGACCCTGGCCAGCGCCGTCACGAGCGGCCTGGTGCGCTGCCCGCTGAGGTAGGCGGCGCGCAGCTCCACGTGCCGCGCGCCCTCGGCCCAGACCTCGCGCTTCTCCCGCCGGAACCCGGTGCGCGCGGCCACCGCCATCGTCACGGCGCGGTCCAGGTCGCCTTCCAGCAGCGCGACGCGGGCGCGGTAGAACATCGCCTCGGAGCGGGCCAGCACGAGGTCGCCGCCCAGCTCCTGCAGCGCCCGGTCGGCCTCGGCCCGCGCCTCCTCCAGCAGCGGCACGGACACCAGCAGCTCGAGCCGGTTGATCAGCAGCGCGGGCCGCGGCACCTCCAGCCGCCGGTACTCGCGCTCGGCCTCGGCGAACATCGTCAACGCCCGCGGCACGTCGCCCGCGCGCGAGGCGGAGATGCCCGCGTTCCACCGCACGTCGGCCACGGCGAGCGCCTGGTCGAGCTCCTGGTACAGCGCGGCGGCGCGGTCGAAGTCCTCGTCGGCGGCGCGCAGGCCGCCGGTGTAGGCGCGCAGCAGGCCGCGGTTGTTCAGCGCGCGGGCCTCGACCAGCCGCTCGCCGAACCGGCGGACGACCTCGATCGCGCCGTTGTACTCGCGCAACGCCTCGTCGTACCGGCACAGGTAGTGCAGCACCAGGCCGCGCTGCATGCGGCCGCTGCCCGCGTCCGCGCCGCGCAGGTGCGGCACGGCCTCGTTGATCGCGCGCAGCGCCTGGGCGTGCCTGCCGGTGGTGGACAGCACGAACGCGAGGCTCATCCGGGCCAGCGCCGCGGCCCTGGTCGAACCGGCCCGCTCGGCAGTGCGCACGGAGCGCCGCAGGTGCCGCAGGGCCGCGTCGAAGTCGTGCAGCTCGCGCCAGGCGAGGCCGATCGCGCGTTCGGCGGCGGATGCCTCCTCGCCGTCACCGGCGGCCCGCGCCGCCCGCAGCGCGGCGCGGCCCATCTCGATGGCCGCGTGCGGGTCCCGTTGCCGGGCTTCCAGCGCTGCGGCGGCGGAAACCCCTGCCACGGAACCACCTTATTACCGCGGGCGCTGTGGTAGCTTGCGCAGAGCCGGCCCCGTCGACGTCGCTGTGAGGCCACGGTGTCCCAACCGTCGAACCGCTCCGCGCTGTACCAGGACGCGTTCCGCCAGGTCATCTCCGCCCACAAGAGCTACCGGCTGCACCCGGAGCGGGGGCGGGAGTTCCTGTTCGTCTCCGGCGAGCTGCTGACCATCGCCGAGGACGTGGAGCGGGTGGCCCGCAAGCTCTCGCAGAGCGGCATCGGCAACGAGCGCGGGCGCGACGTCGCCGGGATGCCCCGGTTGCTGCTCACCCGCAACCCCGACGACATCCCGGAGGTCGTGCGGCTGCTGCGCGACCCGGCGCAGTGGCCCGGCGAGCGGGTGCCGTTCGTGCAGCCGCACCACGTGCTGGTGGGCCACGGCGGCAACATGCACGGCAACCCGGGCGAGCCGCCGCGCGTGGGCACGCCGCTGGCGGACCCGGACCAGGGGTCGACCGGACTCGGCAAGGGCGTCGTCGTCGGCGTCGTGGACACGGGGATCTCGCGGTCCGCCGCGACCGACCACCCGAACTGGCTGGGCGGCGCGTTCACCGCGCGGAGCGACGAGGTGGACCTCGCCTACCGCACCTCCGACCTGTTCGCCCTCGAGGGCGGGCACGGCACGTTCGTGGCCGGCGTGGTCCGGCAGGCCGCGCCGGGCGTGCGGGTCGACCCGGAGAAGGCGTTGGACCCCAACGGTTTGGGCACCGAGGAGGACTTCGTCCGGGCGCTGTCGTCGTTCGACGAGCAGGTCCGGGTCGTCAACGTGTCGCTGGGCTGCTTCACGCAGGACGACACGGCGTCGGAGCCGGTGCGCCGGGCGGTCGCGGCGCTGCCCGCGGACGTGGTCGTGGTCGCCTCGGCGGGCAACCAGGGCACGACCCGGCCGAGCTGGCCCGCCGCGCTGCCCGGGGTGGTCGCGGTGTCGGCGGTGGCCCAGGAGCGCGACGGCAGCCGGGCGCCCGCCTGCTACGCCAACCAGGGGTACTGGGTGGACGCGTGCGCGGTCGGGAACCGGACCAGCACCTTCCTCAAGGGCCGGTGGGAGCTGCCGGGCCTGCCGGTGGACGTGTTCGACCGGTGGGCCTACTGGCTGGGCACGTCGTTCGCCGCGCCGCACGTGGCCGGCCGGATCGCCGCGACGATGACGGAGCACGGCCTGTCGGCGACCGCCGCGCGGGACGCGCTGCTGGTGGGGAAGCCGGAGTTCTTCCCCGGTTACGGCGTCTTCGTGGAGTAACCCGTCCGGGTGGTCCCGGCGGGTGTCACGTGGGTGGCCCGCAGTCCCGTCGGGAGTTGTATCCGGCGGTGGCCCCGCGCCTCCGTAGTGTGTGGCGGAGAGAGACGCGAAACCCGTGACCCGGCAGGGGTCCGCACCGGCGCGGGCCGGGGCGGAGGCGCAGCATGCCCTGGACAAGAGGAGGGGACGTGACGCCTGCAGCCCCGATCGCCGAGCTCGTGAGCGCGGCGGCGGAGGGCGACGAGCGCGCGTGGGGCGAGATCGTCACGCGGTTCACGCCCCTGGTGCTGGCGGTCGTCCACCGGCACCGGTTGCGCCACGCGGACGCGGCGGACGTGCACCAGACGGTGTGGTTGCGGTTGGTGGAGCAGCTGGGCCGGCTGCGCGAGGCGCAGGCGCTGCCCGGCTGGATCGCCACGACCGCCCGCAACGAGTGCCTGCGGGTGCTGCGGGCGCAGCAGCGCACCCAGCCCTACGACCCGCAGTCGCAGGACGAGCCGGCGAGCCCGGACGACGCGATGGCGGACTTGGACGAGGAGCTGGAGGCGGCCCAGCGGCGGCACGCGCTGCGGGAGGGCTTCCGCTCGCTGCCCGAGCAGTGCCGGGTGCTGCTGGCCCGGCTGATGGCCGACCCGCCGCCCGCGTACGCGGCGGTCGCCGAGGAGCTGGCGATGCCGGTGGGCAGCATCGGGCCCACCCGGATCAGGTGCCTGGAGAAGTTGCGCAAGACTCCCGCGGTGCTGGAGCTGGCCGAGCCGCGGCCGGTGGGCGGAGGAGGTGTGGTCGGTGTTGAGGGACGATCCGGGGTGGGAAAGCGATGAGGTGCTGCTGCGGGAGCTGGGCGCGGCGCTCGCCGAGGAGCGGGACGTGCCCGAGCACCTGCTCCAGGCCGCGCGCGCCGCGTTCGCGTGGCGCACGGTCGACGCCGAGCTGCTGGCGCTGACCAGCTACGACTCGGTGCTGGACGACCAGTTGGCGGCGCGGGCGCGGACCGCGCGGACGGCGCGGCAGCTCGTGTTCGACGCCGAGGGCGTGTCCGTGCAGGTCGAGGTGACCGAGGCGGGGGTGGCGGGCCAGGTGCTGCCCGCCGGGCCCGGCCGGGTGGAGCTGGTCACGGCGACCGGGCCGGTGGAGGAGGCAGGGCTGGACGAGCTGGGCATGTTCCTGCTCGGGCCGCCGCCGTCGGGCCCGGTCCGGTTCCGCTGCGAGGTCGGCGGCACCACCGTGATGACCGAGTGGGTGACTGTGTGAACCCACCCGGGTGAACCCACCCGGGTGAACCCACCCGGGTGAACCCCTTGGGGTGGACCCGGCGTCAGCCGGTGCCTGGACCCGGCCGCGCGATCGTGATGATCTCGCGGCTCGTCGGCGTCAGCGGCGAGCGGTCCCAGGAGCCGTAGCGCTCGGCCACCGCCCACCCGGTCTCCCGCAACAGGGCGTCCAGGTGATCGGCGTCGGTGAACCGCAGGCTGCCCCGGTCCACGCGCGGCTCGGGCCAGTCGGGGCTGCTGAACGTCTCGGTCATCGTCACCAGCCCGTCGACCACGCTCTCCACGCGGTGCTCGACGCGCACCCGCTCGCCGCCCTCGCCGACGACCTCCGTGCCGTGCTCGGGCGTCCACCGCTCCCACGCCCGCGCGCCCGGGTTGCGGGTCTCGAACGCGAACCGGCCGTCCGGTCGCAGCACCGCGCGGACGGCGGCGAACTGCTCGCGCACCTCGTCGTCGGTGAGGAAGATTTGGAACACGTGCCCGGTCATCACGACCAGGTCGAACTCGGCGTTGAACGACGCCGTGCCCAGGTCGCCGCGCACCCACTCCACCCCGTCGGCCCGCCGCGCCTGCGCCAGCATGCCCTCGGCCGGGTCGAGCCCGACCAGCCGGCCGCGGTGCCCGGCGGCGCGCGCCTCCTTGAGCAGCACCCCCGTGCCGCAGCCGACGTCGAGCACCGCGTCGGCCGACAGCACCAGTCCCAGGTAGAAGTCGGTGTCGGCGCGCGAGTCGTTGATCAGGTCGTAGTAGGCCGCCAGGTCGGCGTCCTCGAAGGCGTCGGGCACCCGTCCGAGTGTGGCCCGCACGACGACGGGCCGCGACCGGATTTCCGGTCGCGGCCCGTGGCGGACGTCTGCCGGGCGAACCCGGCCAAGCGAACCCCGTCAGGCGAACGTGGGCTGCCGCATCGCGTGCTGCACCAGGGTGATCAGCGTCTGCTTGGTCGACTGCCGGTTGCGCGCGTCGCACGGCACGATCGGCACCGACTCGTCGATCGTCAGCGCCTCCCGGATGTCCTCGATCCGGTGGTGCAGCAGGCCGTCGAAGCAGTTCACGCCGACCACGTACGGCAGCTCGCGGTCCTCGAAGAAGTCGATCGAGGCGAACGCGTCGGACAGCCGGCGGGTGTCGACCAGCACGACCGCGCCGATCGCGCCGCGCACCAGGTCGTCCCACATGAACCAGAACCGGTGCTGGCCGGGGGTGCCGAACAGGTACAGGATGAGGTCGCTGTCCAGCGACACCCGCCCGAAGTCCATGGCCACCGTGGTGGTCATCTTGTTCGGCGTGGCCGACAGGTCGTCCACGCCGACGCTGGCCTCGGTCATGACCGCCTCGGTGGTCAGCGGCACGATTTCCGACACCGACCCGACGAAGGTCGTCTTGCCGACACCGAACCCGCCGGCCACCACGATCTTCGTCGACGTGACGGTCAGGCTCGCCGCGGGTGACCCCGGCCGCCCGGGAGCGCCACCGCTCATGTTGCTCTGCTTTCCCTAGTAGTAGGACCTCGCCGGGTGGTGGGACCTCAGCCGCGCATGGCGACGTGCAGCTGCGAGCGGATCTCCGGGGTGAGCTGGACGCCGACCCGCTCGACCAGCCGCGTCATCGCGTAGCCGATGAGGCCGATGTCGCAGTTGGGCGCGGCCAGGACCGCCAGGCACGAGCCGTCGCTGATGGACATGAGGAACAGGTAGCCCCGCTCCATCTCCACCACGGTCTGCTTGACGTCACCCGCCTCGAAGCAGCGGGCCGCGCCCAGGTTCAGGCTCACCAGGCCGGACGCGACGGCCGCGAGCTGCTCGGCGCGGTCGATCGGCAACCGCTCCGAGGACGCGAGCAACAGGCCGTCCGCGGAGACCACGATCGCGTGCGCGACGCCCGCGACCCGGGCGACGAAGTCATCGACCAGCCAACTGAAGTTGTCGAGTTCCTCGGTTGCGGTGGTCACTTCTGCTCCTTGGGCTGATCGCCGCCCCTGGCGGCGGTGGTGTTGTCCTCGTTGCCGAACGCCAAGCCCTCCCACGGCATGCCGGCTTCGTCGCCGGACTGCCGGCCGAGTTGGACACCTCGCTGGTAGGTGGCGAAGCGCTGGCGCAACCGGTCGGCCGACCGGCGCGGCGGCGCGGCGGTCGCCACGCCCGCCGGCGCGGCGCCGCCCGCCGACGGCTGGGCCGCCGGCGCGGGCCCGCGCGGCGCGGGCGCGGACAGCGAACCGGGCATCAGGCGCGCCTTGGGGACGCGCTTGGGCAGGCCCGCGGTGGTCGTGTCGTCCACAGGCGCCTTGAGGGCGCTGCTCGCGGCCGTCCAGCTGTCGTCCGCCGCCGCGCCCCAACCGGGCGTGGTCGACGCGCCGGACGACGGGATCGCCGACGGGGCGGGCTCGCGCTTGGGCAGGCCCGCCGGCGTGGAGCCGCGCGGCGCGGGCGGCGTCGGCCTGCTCACCGGCGCGGACGCGGTGATCAGGTCGGCCCGGTCGGTGTACGCGGTCTGCTCCGACGCGGTGCCCTCGTGACCGGCGCCGTTGTCGGTGCCCATCAGCTCGGCGCGGTCGGCGAACATCGTCCGCTCCGAGGCGGTCTCCGGCGGCACGCCCGCCGGCTGGTCGCCCAGCTCGCCGCGCACCCCGCCCTCGGCCTCGCCGCCCTGGAACCAGCGCGACAGCACGTCCTCGTAGATCGGCAGCCGCTGCGTGGAGGCGTCGTCCTCGTAGTCGTCGACGACGGGGGCGGGAGCCTGCGCGGCCCCGGCCCCGGCGGCGGCCGGCGGGTAGGAGTAGTCCGGCAGCTCGTCCGCGGGCGGCGGCACGGTCTCGGTGACGGTCGCGGTGAACAGGTCGTCCACCGGGGTCTGCTCGACCTGGAAGAACCCGCCGGGCTCGGCCTCGTGCGTGTGCACGACCTGCGGCCCGGTCGTGACGGGCAGCTCCAGCGGCGCGTAGCCGCCGGGCGCGACCTCCGGCGTCCACTTCGGCACGCCGGCCAGCACGCCGACCCCACTGTCCTCCAGCTGCGGCACGGCCTGGCGCGGCGGGAGCGCGGCGGGGGCGGGCTTCGGGGCGACGGCCTCGGGGCCGCGGTGCAGCAGGTCGACCGGGAGCACGACCTGGGCCGTGACGCCACCCTCTATGTCGTCGTTGTTGGTCAGCGTGACGCGGATGTTGTGCCGCTTCGCGAGCTGGCCGACCACGTACAGGCCCATCTCGCGGGCCACCGACACGTCGACCTCGGGCGGGTCGGCGAGCTTGGTGTTGGCCTCGATGACGTCCTGCTCCTGCATGCCGACACCGCGGTCGTGGATGCGGATGGACACCTCGCCGCGCCGGGTCTCGATCGCCCGCACGGTCACCTTGGTGGTGGGCTTGGAGAACGCGGTCGCGTTGTCCAGCAGCTCGGCGATGAGGTGCGCGAGGTCGTTGACCACGCGGCCCTGCACCTTCAGCTCGGGCGCGGGCGCGATCTGGATGCGGGCGTACTTCTCGACCTCGGACACCGCGGCGCCGAGCACCTCGGAGATCGGCACGGGCCGGGTGACGCGGCGGTTGACCGTGGTGCCGGAGAGCACCAGCAGGTTCTCGCTGTTGCGGCGCATCTGGGTGGCGAGGTGGTCCAGCTCGAACAGGCTGGCGAGCTGGTCGGGGTCCTGCTCGTCCTGCTCCAGCCGGTCGATGACGGTGATCTGCCGCTCGACCAGCGCCTGCGAGCGCCGGGACAGGTTGATGAACATGTCGTTGACGTTCGCGCGCAGCGCCACCTGCTCGACCGCGAGGCGGACGGCTTCGCGCTGCACGGCGTCGAACGCCCGCGCGACCTGGCCGACCTCCTCGGTGGTGTTGATCGGCACCGGCACCAGCGCCTCCTCGGCGGCGCGCGCCGGGTCGCGGTGCGTCCGGATGCGCTTGATGGCGTCCGGGAGGCGGTTGCGGGCCACGTCGAGGGCGGTGCGGCGCAGCACGCGCAGCGGCGTCAGCATCGAGCGCGCCACGAACGCCATGAGGGCGAACGCGATGACCAGCGCCACGGCGACCAGGGCCGCGTCGCGCCACGCGGACGCGCGGGCGGCCTCGGTCTCGTCGATCGCCGCCTGGTTGGCCTGCCGCTCGATGTCCTGCGACACCTGGCGCAACAGCGCGGCGGTCTGCTCGCCGACGGCGAGCACGTCGGTGTCCCGGATGGACACCTCGCCCTCGTCGTTCTCCTGCTGCTGCACCAGGGCGAGCTGCACCAGGCTGTTGCGGGCGTCGACCGGCGAACCGGTCACGGTGTCGGACAGCAGCTGGCGGTTGTCCTGGCTCGCGGTGTTGGCGAAGTCGGTGAGCGCGGCGTCCAACCGGGACTGCGCGGCGCGCAGCGCGTTGGCCTGGCCGGGCGCGAACTCGCCGCGCTTGGCCGCCGACAGCAGGATCGAGTTCTGCTGCGACAGCTGTTCCTTGGCCGAGTACAGCGCGAGGTTGGCACCGGTCAGCGGGGTGATCGTCTCGTTGCTCAGGCTGCTCGCGGTGGCGCGGTGCACCTGGGCGAGCGCCGCCAGTACCTGGCCGTACGCGCTGTGCACCGAGATGTCAGGGTACTTGGTGGTGGTCACCGTGTTCCGCAGCGCGTTCAGGCCGTCCAGCGCCTGCAACGACTTCTGGAACGACTCGCGCACCGCGTCGTCGACGCCGGCCGTGGCGGACGCCGCGACGTCGCGCAGCCTGCCCACCTCGGCGTCGACCTTGCTGGAGCGGGTCTGGAACTCGCCGCCGTTCTCCGTGCGGCCGCCCGCCACGAACCAGACCGCGGCGTCGCGTTCCAGCTGCAGGGCGTCGGACACCGACGCCACCTGGGCGGACAGCTGGAGCTCCCGCTGGACCTGGCCGAACAGGCCGACGTCGTCCAGCTGGGTGTTCAACCTCAGCCCGGCGAGGGTCAGCGTGCTCAGCGCGGGCACCAGGAGCACCACGGCCAGCTTGCTGCGCAGGCGCCAGTTCCGCAGTCGCCACCGGGAAACACCCCGGTCGGCGGGCACGGCGCCTGTGCTGGGACCCGAGTCGGGTGGACCGCTTCCCGCGGCACCCGTGTCGAGTTGAATCCGCTCCGGATCTCTCCCGGAGGCGTGGTCGTCGTGACCGCGCACCGTCAGCACACTCCCCAGCCCGGTGAAACGACACATCCCTACAAACCCGGTGGATCTTGGAGGAAAAATCCGCCGAGTCATACCGCCGTTCGGACGAGGTGGCCGGTAGTTTGCAAATCAACCATTGTCGCGCGCACCACACCTGGACGCGCTAAACGATCGCTAACCGGCGTTCATGGCTTTTTCACGCCCTCGACCCGAACGGGAAACACCCGAGGGGGGAGCCCGGCGCCGGGCTCCCCCCTCGAGATCAGCTACCCGACTGGGTGACCAACATCGGCTTGACGTCGAAGTCCTTCTCCAGCAAGCCGTAGGTTCGCATCAGGCTCGACACGCGCTGCAAGCGGGTCGCGTCCAGCGTGGTCGGGAACTCGCCGAAGTGCACGAGGCTGGCGGTTTCCTTGTCGACCTTGGCGTACTCGACCAGCAGCGGCTCGACCGTGGGGCGGTCCGCCGCGTCGCGCTGCCCCTTGGCCATCGCGCGCTGGAAGGCGGCGACGGTGTTCGGGTTCTCCTTCACGAACTTGCCGGTCGTGGCGTAGCCCGCGATCGGGATGTCCGCGGTCGGGCCGGAGGCGGCGTCGAGCACGGTGATCTGGCCGCTCGCGCGCTGGGCGCGGCTGATGAACGGCTCCACCATGAAGGCCGCGTCGACCGTGCCGTTCTGGACCGCGGCTTCCATGTCCGGGAACGGGAGCTCCTTGAACGTCACCTTCGAGGGGTTCACGTCGTTGGCTTCCAACGTGGCCTTCGCGGTGAGCTCGGCGATGTTCTTGAACGTGTTGATCGCGATGGTCTTGCCCTCGAGGTCCTTCGGCGCCTTGATCGGGGAGTCGGACTTGGCGAGGATCAGGAACATCTCGGGCTTGGCCTGGTACCCGTCGCTGACCAGCTTCAGGCCGTCGACGCTCTTGGCGGCCTCCTTGGCCTCGGCGGCGAAGAACGAGACCCAGTTGCCGAAGGAGAAGTCCAGGCTGCCGTTGATCAGGCCGGGGATGGCCATGGCGCCACCCTGGATGATCTCGGGCTTGACCTCCAGGCCCTCCTCCTTGAAGTAACCCTTCTTGATCGCGACGTGGACCGACGCGACGTCCAGGATGTTGAGCAGGCCGACCGTGACCGTGGCCTTCTCGACCTTGCCCGGCGCCGCGGCTCCGGTGGGCTTCTCCTCGGAACCACCGAGCGCACCGCAGGCGGAGACCACGGCGAGCATCGCGACTGCGGACACTGCGCCGATGA
Source organism: Actinosynnema sp. NPDC053489 (assembly GCF_044544865.1). Lineage (NCBI taxonomy): Bacteria > Bacillati > Actinomycetota > Actinomycetes > Pseudonocardiales > Pseudonocardiaceae > Actinosynnema > Actinosynnema sp. NPDC053489. The sequence goes on from NZ_JBITXT010000012.1 coordinate 218,970, forward strand.
TCCTTCGTGCCGAGAGGCCGACTCTTCGAGTCATGGGGGGCATCTCCTGTTGGAGTGACGACTTTGCGGGGGCAGGATGCACGGGCGACGGAGGCGCTGCGGAACCACTCAAAGTGATACGAGTGGATCGGCAAGACCCCAGTCGACCGACACTCGAAGGCTGATCCACTACCTTCGGTGAGCATCTTTGCACAGGCTGTCCAGAGGTTGGGGTATGCGGTGAGCGATCTTGACGCGGAATGGGCCGTACAGAGCAACCGGCGCCCGGTGGGCATCGTCGGTGCGGGCCCCGCGGGATTGACCTTGGGGAACCTGCTCCGCGAGGCCGGAATCCCCTGCGTGGTGCTGGAAAAAGGCACCCGCGAGTACATCGAGAGCCGGCCCCGCGCCGGGGTGCTGGAGCACCGCGCGGTGCAGATGTTGGCGGAGCACGGGCTCGCGGACCGGTTGCTCCGAGAGGCCGACAGGCACGGCGCGTGCGAATTCCGGGTGAACGGCGAGGCGTACGAAGTGGACTACGCCACGCTTTACGACGGGCAGACGCACTACATCTACCCGCAGCAGGAGGTCGTCCAGGACCTCGTGCGGCACTACGTCGACGAGCGCGGCGGCTCCGTGCGGTGGTCGGTCACGGACGTCGAGCTGCACGGCATCGAGTCGTCGGAATCGGCTCTGACCTGGACGAACGCGGACGGCACGCGGGAGCGGCTCGACTGCTCGTTCATCGCGGGCGCGGACGGGTTCCACGGCGTGACGCGGCGCAGCATCCCGCCGGGCGCGGTGCAGGAGTTCAGCCACCAGCACGGCATCGAGTGGCTGAGCATCCTGGCCGAGGCGCCGCCATCCACCCACAAGGTGATTTACGCGCTTCACCCGGATGGATTCGCGGGGCACATGCTCCGCAGTTCCACGGTTTCGCGCTACTACCTCCAGGTGCCGGTGGACGACACCGTGGACAACTGGCCGGACGAGCGGGTGTGGGCGGAGCTGCACAAGCGGTTGGCGCTTCGGGACTCCGACTGGAAGCTCACCGAGGGCCGCATCGTCGAGAAGCGCATCCTCGACATGCGCAGCCACGTGGTCGAACCGATGAACCACGGCAACCTGTACCTGCTCGGCGACGCCGCCCACATCATCACGCCTGTGGGCGCGAAGGGAATGAACCTCGCGTTGCACGACGCCGAGGTGCTGGCCGACGCCCTGACCCGGTACCACCGAACGGGTGATGAGACGGGGCTGCGGAGCTACTCCGAGGTGTGCCTGCGCCGCGTCTGGCGTGCGCAGGAGTTCTCGCAGTGGATGGTGTTCATGATCCACCGTTCGCCGGAGCCGTTCCTGAGCCGTTTGGGTCAGGCCCGGCTCGAACACCTCATCGCCTCGGGGTCGTCCGCGGGCTATTTCGCCCAAAACTACGTGGGGCCCTGAGCGGAACACCACGCGATTAGCCGGGGAATTCTTCGCGAGAACTCCCCGCGGTGAGATCGGATTACCGCCGCCTTGTTCTCCGCCCGCACCCCCCGGGTGTCCGGTCACCGGAGAACAAGGCGTCCACCGCGCCGACCGGAAATCACATCCGGAAGTCCACCGGAATTCACCCGGACCGGCGGCGGCCCGATGCATTCGTCGCCGATTCCACCCGGCGGACGGGCCGGCGCGCCCGCCGGCGCCCCCGCCGCCGCGCGCGGAACCCATAGGAATCACCGATGCAATACCCCGCAGGATGCGGAAAGAATGTCTTCGCACGCACGTCGGGTGATCGTCCGATGACGGTCCGGTGATCATTTCCGGGTGGCCCGGCGGCGAGAAAGATGTCGAATCGTTGTGAACGATCCTCATCGAACCCGGCGGCCACCGCCCGGCTCCCCCGCGCCGTGACGCCCTGTGCCCGGCGCCCGACCCGAGACCCGCTGCAGGGCCTCCCGGGGCCGTCCACGCGCCGTTGAGGGCGCCACAGGGGGCACCGGAAGGCGTTCCCGCGCAACGACGACGGGCGACCCGCGCCGCCGGCCCGGGAGGGCCGACGAGCCGCGGATCGCCCGTCGGACGTGCGGTCGTGCGGTGGGGCGCCGGTTACGTCGTGGCGCGCTCCTCGGCTTACGTCGTGGCGCGCTCCTCGGCCTCGGCGCGCGAGGCCTCGGCCCGCTCCGCCTCGGCCCACTTCGCCGCCTGCTGCTCGTTCGCCTCGCGCCGCGCCCGGACCTCCTCGGAGGTCTTGCCGACGTTGAGCAGGCGTGCCACCTCGGCCCGCAGCGCGACGAACGCCTCGGACTCGCGGGTGGTGATCTGGTCGCGCTGCGCGGGCAGGTCGACCTTCAGGTCCGCCACCACGGACGCGGGCGACGTGGAGAGCACCAGGATGCGGTCGCCCAGGTAGACGCTCTCGTCGATGTCGTGCGTCACCACCAGGACGGTCGTGTCCTGCTCGGTGCGCACCTTCAGCAGCAGGTCCTCCAGCTCGAACCTGGTCTGCGCGTCCACCGACGCGAACGGCTCGTCCATCAGCAGCAGCGCGGGACGGTAGGCCAGCGCCCGGGCGATGGCGACGCGCTGCTGCATGCCGCCGGAGAGCTGCCACGGGTACTTGCGGCCGGCCGCGCCCAGGCCGACCCACTCCAGCGCCTCGGCCGCGCGGGTCCGGCGCTCGGCGCGGCCCAGCGTGCGGCGCAGCGGGAACTCGACGTTGCGCTGCACGCTCAGCCACGGGAACAGCGAGCGGCTGTAGTCCTGGAACACCACGGCCAGGTCGTCGGGCACACCGCGGACCTCGTTGCCGTGCAGGCTGATCTCGCCGCGGGTCGGGCGGATCAGGCCGGAGATGGTGCGCAGCAGCGTGGACTTGCCGCAGCCGGACGGGCCGACCACGCACACCAGCTCTCCGGTGCCGACGGTGAACGACAGGTCGGCGATCGCGGTGTGCGCGCCGTCCTTCGCCTGGTAGGTGTGGCCGAGGTCGGCCACTTCGAGCATCGCGGTCATACTGCTTGTTCCTCCACCGTCGCGGGGGTGCGCTCCTGCTTCGGCTGCCAGGCGAGGGCCTGGCGCTCGAACGCGAGGAGCACGGTGTTGAGGGCATAGCCGAGGACACCCAGGAGGATGATCCCGGCCCACATGTCGGGGAAGTCGAACTCCCGTTGCGCCACCAGGAGTTGCGACCCGATCCCGTTGTCGGTTCCGACGAGTTCGGAGACGACCATGAGCACCAGCGACAGCGACAGGGAGACCCGCAACCCGGCGAAGATCTTCGGTGCCGCGGAGGGCAGGACTACACCGAGGATCCACTGTGGCTTGGGGATGCGGAACACCGCCGAGGTCTCGAACTTCGTCGCGTCGACGGAGCGGGCGCCGTCGATGCTGTTGAGCAGGATGGGCCACAGCACGCCGAAGATGATCGTGGCGAGCTGCATGGTGGTGCCGACGCTGAACACGAGCAGGAACACCGGCACCAGCAGGGGCGGCGGGATCGAGCGCAGGAACGTCAGCAGCGGCCCGGCGTACTGCGCGGCCGTCGCGGAACGGCCGAGCGCCACGCCCAGGGAGACGCCGACGACGGCGGCGACGCCCCAGCCGGCGAGCAGCCGGCCGATGCTGGGCAGCACGTGCCCGAACACCGTGTCGGTCAGGAACAGGTCGCTCGCCGGACCGGAGAACCAGAGGTCGTGGGCCGCGACGGCGATCTCCGTGGGGCGCGGGAAGAACGTGTCGTCGGCGTACCAGGTGAGCAGCTCCCAGACCACGACGAGGCCCGCGAACACCGCCCACCGCTGGACGAATCGGCTCACGACCGACCTCCGACGAACGAGCTCCAGCCGACCCAGCGGCGCTGGGCGCGCTCCAACCCCTCGTTGAGGGCATAACCGATCACGCCTGCGACGACCGTCCCGGCCAGGACGATGTCCATCCGGCCGGCGCCGCTGCGCGCGATGGCGATGTACTGCCCGATGCCGCCGGAGCCGCCTTCCAGCAGCTCCACGCTGACGATCACCACCAGGCTCGTCGTGGCGGCGAGGCGGATGCCGGTCAGCACGAACGGCAACGCGCTCGGCAGCGCGACCGACGCCAGCACGCGCACCCGGCCGGAGCCGAACGCGCGCGCCGTCTCGACCAGCAGGGGGTCGAGCTCGTCGAGGGCGTAGATGGTGTTGAACAGGATGGGCCAGATCGCCGCGTACACCGCGAGGGTGATCTTGGTTTCCGGCCCGATGCCCAACAGCAGCACCGCCAGCGGGATCAGCGCCACCGACGGGATGGGCCGCAGGAACTCGACCACGGCGCGGGTGGCGTGCCGCACGGACGCCACGCTGCCCAGCACGAGGCCGAGCGGGACGGCGATCCCGGCCGACAGCCCGATGGCGATGAGCACGGCGAGGACCGTCGCGAGGACGTCACGCAGGAAGTCCTCTTCCCCCAACAACTTCACGAGTTGCACCGCTACGACGGACGGCGGTGGCAAGTACTCCGAGGGAACCAGCCGGGACCGGCCGAACAGCTCCCAGACGACGAGGAACCCGGCCACACCGAGCAGTCCTCGGGTGAGCGCACGCACGCGCAAACGCCTCTTCCCAGTTGATCAATCCCAGCCAACCCGGCTCAATCTAGAGAGAGAAGCGCGTCGCCACAATGAGTGGCGGGAAAACTTCATGATGTGATCTTGTCACCGGCCGACCACGCCGGAATCACTTCCGCTCAGTGGAATCACGGGTTGGCACGGGGCGGCGCGCGGAGCAGCCCCGGTCCACCACCCGCCACGCGCGAGCACCACCGACCCGGTCGACGGGTGCGCGGCGCACGACCCGGCTCCGGTCGCGGGACCGGTCCGCGTCGCGCGCCGCCCCCGGCTACAGCCCGACGGCCTGGTAGAGCGAGCCGACTTCCTGGCGGTTGAGCACGCGCATCGAGCCGGGCCGCTGGTTGCCCAGCCGCACCTCGCCGACCGCCGTGCGCACCAGGTGCTCGACGGGGTGGCCGACGTGGTCGAGCAGGCGGCGCACGATGTGCTTGCGGCCCTCGTGCAGCACCACCTCGACCAGCGCCTTGCCCGGCATGGACGAGATGAGCTTGAACGAGTCGACCGCGATCGGGCCGTCCTCCAGCTCCACGCCCGCGCGCAGCCGCTTGCCCAGGTCCTTCGGGATCGGGCCGGGCACCTCGGCGAGGTAGGTCTTGGTGATCTCGTAGGACGGGTGCATCAGCCGGTGGGCGAGGTCGCCGTCGTTGGTCAGCAGCAGCAGGCCCTCGGTGTCGGCGTCCAGCCTGCCGACGTGGAACAGGCGCTCCTTGCGCTGGTGCAGGTAGTCGCCGACGCACGGCCGGTGCGCGTCGTCGTGCATGGTGGACAGCACACCGCGCGGCTTGTTGAACGCGATGGTGACCACCTCCTCCTTGAGCACCACGCGCACGCCGTCGACGTGCACGACCGCGGTGTCCGGGTCGATCCGGCGGCCCTGCTCGCGGACCACCTCCCCGTCGACCTGGACGCGGCCGAGTTCGATCAGCTCCTCGGCGACCCGCCGCGAGGCGATGCCCGCCTTGGCGAGCACCTTCTGGAGCCGGATCCCCTCGGGGTGGGCCTGGTCAGACATCGTCGATCGCATCCACTTCGGGCAGCAGGGGGGCGATCGGGGGCAGGTCGCCGAGCGACGACAGCCCCAACCGCTCCAGGAACAGTTCGGTCGTGCGGTAAAGGATGCCACCCGTGTCGGAGTCCGTGCCCGTCTCGGCGATCAGGCCGCGCGCGACGAGCGTGCGGATGACGCCGTCGACGTTCACCCCGCGCACCGCCGCGATCCGGGCCCTGGTCACGGGCTGCCGGTAGGCGATGACCGCGAGCGTCTCCAGCGCGGCCCGGGTGAGCTTGGCGCGCTGCCCGTCGAGCAGCAGCTTCTCCACGAATGGCGCGAAGCGGTCCCTCGTGTAGAACCGCCAGCCGTCCCCGATTCTACGCAGGTCGATGCCGCTGCCCTGCTCGGTGTACCGGGCGGCCAGCCGGTGCAGGGCGGCCGTGACGCGCTTCACGGACTGCTCCAGGACGCCCGCGAGCTGCTCCTCGGCGATGGGGCTGTCCACGACGAGCAGGATGGACTCCAGCGCGCTCTCGAACTCGAGGTCGTCGGAGAGGTCGGGCAACCCGCCGGCCTCGGCCTCGTCCTCGCCCGCCGGCCCGACCACCGGCTCGTCCGCCGACCCCGCGCCGGCTGCCCCGCGGTCGCTCACCCGTACTCCTCGTCCCCGTCCCGGGCCTGCGCCCGCGACTCCTCGACCGTCCCGCCGACCCACGTGATGCGCAGCTCGCCCAGGGGGTCCGGCTGCTCGAAGGCCAGCGCCCTCTCCCGGTACAGCTCCAGCAGCGCCAGGAACCGCGCCACGACCTCCATCGTCTCCTCGCACCCGGCGATCAGCTCGGCGAACGTCGCCGTCCCCGCCTCCGCCAGCAGCGCCCGCAGCAGGTCGGCGTGCTCGCGCACCGACACCCGGTGCTGGTGGATGTGCGACGTCGACACCGTCGGCGGCGGCTTGGGGCGGAACACGGCCGCGGCGATCTCGGCGAACCGCCGCGCGTCCACGCCCAGCATCACCTCGGGCAGCAGCCCTTCGTAGCGCTGCTCCAGCGCCACCGACCGGGGGTAGCGCCGGTACGCGCCCCGCTCCAGCTCCCCGAACAGCGCCGCGACCTGCTTGTACGCCCGGTACTGGAGCAGGCGCGCGAACAGCAGGTCCCGCGCCTCCAGCAGCGCCAGGTCCTCCTCGTCCTCCACGTCACCGGCGGGCAGCAGGCGGGCCGCCTTGAGGTCGAGCAGGGTCGCCGCGATGACCAGGAACTCGGTCGTCTCGTCGAGGTCCCACTGGTCGCCCAGCGCCCGGATGTGCGCGATGAAGTCGTCGGTGACCTGGTGCAACGCCACCTCGGTCACGTCGAGCGTGTGCTGCGAGATCAGCTGGAGCAGCAGGTCGAACGGCCCCTCGAAGTTGGTCAGCCTGACCTTGAACCGGCCGTCGTCCGGCCGCGCCGCCTCGACCACCTCGACCGGCGCGTCCCCCGGCGCCTCGCCGCTCACCGCTCGCGCAACCTGCGCACCAGCAGCGAGTCCGCGCCGTGCCCCTCCAGGTCGTCCAGCACGATCGCGATGGCCTCGCGCACCACGCGCCCCCGGTCCACCGCCAGCCCGTGCTCGCCCCGCAGCGCCAACCGCGCGTGCTCCAGCGCCAGCAGCTCCTCGTCGGACACGTACACGGTGATCTTCGTCGAGTGCTTCTGCCGCCCGGTGCCCCGCCGCGGCGCGGACGGCTCCCCGGCGGTGGTGTCGGCGGCGGTGCCCGCGGTGAGGCGGAACAGCTCGGACGCCCCCGGCAGCGACGGGCGCCGGGTCACCGGGCGATCACCTCGCGAGCCAGCGCGCGGTACGCCTTCGCGCCCCCCGAGCGCGGTGCCCAGCGGGTGATGGGCTCGCCCGCGACGGTCGTCTCCGGGAACCGGACGGTGCGGTTGATCACCGTGTCGAACACGACGTCGCCGAACGCCTCGACCACGCGCGCCATCACCTCGCGGGAGTGCAGCGTGCGCGGGTCGTACATGGTGGCGAGGATGCCGGTGATCTCCAGCTTCGGGTTCAACCGCTCCCTGACCTTCTCGATGGTGTCTATCAGCAGGGCGACCCCGCGCAGGCTGAAGAACTCGCACTCCAGCGGGATGAGGACGCCGTCGGCCGCCGCGAGGGCGTTGACCGTGAGCAGGCCGAGCGACGGCTGGCAGTCGACCAGCACGTAGTCGTAGTGCTCGATGACCGGGCGCAGCGTGCGGACCAGCGTGTGCTCCCGCCCCACCTCGGACACCAGCTGGATCTCCGCGGCGGACAGGTCGATGTTGCTGGGCAGCAGGTCCATGCCCTCGACCGGGGTGCGCATGATCACGTCGCCGACGCCGACGTCGCGCTCCATGATCACGTTGTAGATGGTCTGGTCGAGCTGGTGCGGGTGCACGCCCAGGCCGACCGACAGCGCGCCCTGCGGGTCGAAGTCGACCAGCAGCACCCGCCTGCCGTACTCGGTGAGCGCCGCGCCGAGGTTGATGGTGGACGTGGTCTTGCCCACCCCGCCCTTCTGGTTGCAGACCGCGAGGATCTTCGCGGGGCCGTGCCGGGCGATCAGCGGCGGGTCGGCCACGTACCGCACCGGTCTGCCGGTCGGGCCGATGTCGCCGACCACCTGCTCGGTCGGGTCGTCGTCCGCGGGTGCGGCGTGCGGGGCGAGGCTCAGCTCGACCGAGGCTCGCGGCACACCGGACGGCGGCGGGTGCGGTGGGGGCGTGCCCCACGGGTGGCCCGCGTGCTCCGGTGTCGACATCGCCTTCCCGATCCCTAGTCCTCTGCCTGGGCGCAGCCTAGGCACACGGAGGGCGACCAGCAACGCGCCCCGCCGAAGCTCGCCCGATCGCCGCGACGCGCCCGGGCCGCCGGTTCAGCGCGCCGCGCCCGCCGCGTCACCCGCCGCGCGGTGGTCGCGCCCGGCCGCGCGGAGCACCACGTCGAGCAGCCCGGGGAACAGCTCGTCGAGGTCGTCGCGCCGCAACGACACCCAGCGCTGGTTGCCCCGCGCCCTGGTGCGGGTGATGCCCGCCTCCCGCAGCACGCGCAGGTGCTGCGACAACGTGGACTTGGCGACCTCCACCATCAGCGCGCCGCACAGGCGCTCGCCGTCGGCTTCGATCTGCCGCACCACCGCCAGCCTGGTGGGGTCGCTCAACGCGTGCAGCACCCCGCCCAGCTCGATCGCGCTGCGCTCCGGCTCGTCCAAGTTCGGCACCGGGTCGGCACCTCCAGCTCGTCGGGCTCACTTCCGGACCTGGGCGAGCGCCACGGTACCCGTGGACCGCTCATGTTCCACCCGATGCGCGAGGATGGGCGGTCGCGTAGACCTCGCGCAAGGTGTTGACGGTGACCAGTGTGTAGACCTGCGTCGTCGTCACGGAGGCGTGGCCGAGCAGTTCCTGCACGACCCGCACGTCCGCGCCGCCCTCGAGCAGGTGGGTGGCGAACGAGTGCCGCAGGGTGTGCGGGGACACCTCGGCCCGCACGCCGGCGCGCTCGGCGGCGGTCTTCAGCACGTGCCACGCGGTCTGCCGGGAGAGCCTGCCGCCGCGGGCGTTGAGGAACAGCGCGGGCGTGCCGCGCTTGGCCAGGGCGGGGCGGGCGCGCACCAGGTAGGCGTCCAGCGCGTCGAGCGCCGGGCGGCCGACGGGCACGACGCGCTGCTTGCCGCCCTTGCCGTCGAGCAGCACCGTGCGCTCGGCGGCGTCGACGTCGTCCACGTCCAGCCCGACGACCTCGGAGATCCGCGCGCCGGTGGAGTACAGCAGCTCCAGCAGGGCGCGATCGCGCAGGTGGGCGGGGGTGTCGGTGGGCCCGTCGAGGAGCTTGAGCACGTCGGCGACCGGCAGCGCCTTGGGCAGCCGGCGCGGCGGGGTCGGCGGGTGGACGGCGCGGGCCGGGTCGTGCGCGGTGAGGCCCTCGAGGTGGGCGAACCGGTGCAGCCCGCGCACCGCGACCAGGGTGCGCGCGGCGGAGGAGGCGGCCAGCCCGGACTCGCGCAGGGTCGCCAGGAAGTCGCCCACCAGGGCCTCGGTGACCTCCGCCAGGTCCTCGACGCCCGCGGCCGCCAGGTGCCCGGCGTACCGGCGCAGGTCGCGGCCGTAGGAGTCGAGCGTGTTGCGCGCCGTGCCCCGCTCCACCGCCAGGTGGTCCAGGTACGCGCCGATCGCACGCCCCGCGGGGGTCCCCGCCAGGGGAGCCCCCGTTCCCGTCCTCCCAGGGGGGTCCGACGTCTTCGGGGGTCCGCCGGCCCGCTTCGGGGCTCCGCCGGCCGGACCGCCGCCCGCGCTCACAGCTGGGTCAGCGGGACGTGCCGCATCCCGTGCGCCCCGGCCACCTCGGCCCGCACGACCGCGCCGCGCGCCACGTTCACGCCCCTGGCCAGCGCCGGGTCGTCCGCCACCGCCCGTCGGAAGCCCTTGTCCGCCAACGCCGTCACGTAGGGCAGTGTGACGTTCGTGAGCGCCCACGTCGAGGTGTGCGGCACGGCGCCCGGCATGTTCGCCACGCAGTAGAACACCGAGCCGTGCACCCGGAACGTCGGCGCGTCGTGCGTGGTGGGCCGCGAGTCGGCGAAGCAGCCGCCCTGGTCGATGGACACGTCGACGAGCACCGAGCCCGGCCGCATGGTCGCCACCAGGTCGTTGCCCACGAGCGTGGGCGCCTTCGCGCCGGGCACGAGCACCGCCCCGACCACCAGGTCGGCCCACCGGCAGGCCTCCGCCACCTGGTAGGAGTTGCTGACCACGGTGCGCAGCCGGCCCCGGTAGGCGGCGTCGACCCGCCGCAGCCGGTCGACGTCGGTGTCCAGCACGACGACCTCCGCCCGCATGCCCAGCGCCACGACGGCCGCGTTCAGCCCGGCCACGCCCGCGCCGAGCACCGCCACCTTCCCCGGCGGCACGCCCGGCACGCCGCCGAGCAGCACCCCGCGCCCGCCCTGCCCGCGCTCCAGGCAGTGCGCGCCGACCTGCGCCGCCATCCGCCCCGCGACCTCGCTCATGGGCGCGAGCAGCGGCAGGGAGCCGTCGGCGAGCTGCACGGTCTCGTAGGCGATCGCGTTGACGCCGGAGGTGATGATCGCGCGGGTGCACCGGGCGTCGGCGGCCAGGTGCAGGTAGGTGAACAGCGTCTGGCCCGGCCGCATCCGGTGGTGCTCCTCGGCCACCGGCTCCTTGACCTTGAGCACCAGCTCGGCGTCGGCCCACACGTCGTCGGCGTCGCGCGCGATCCGCGCGCCCGCGGCGGCGAACTCGGCGTCCGGGATCGCGGACCCGACGCCGGCGCCCGCCTCGACGAGCACCTCGTGCCCCCGGCGCACGAGCTCCACCACGCCCGCCGGGGTGATGGCCACCCGGCTCTCGTGGTTCTTCACCTCTCGCGGAACTCCGACCAGCACCCCCGAAGCGTAGGGCGACCAGCGGGTTCCGGCTCGCCCGGCGCCGTCGGGCTGTTAGCGTTCCCCCCGTGTCGGAACCACACCAGGTGCGCATCGGCGACCACCAGCGCGAAGCGGCGATCAGCGCCCTGAACGACCACTTCGCGGCCGGTCGCCTGGAGATCGGCGAGTACGAGCAGCGCGTCGGCTACGCGTCCGCGGCGCAGTCCGCGCAGGAGCTGGCCGCCCTGTTCCACGACCTGCCGCAGCCGCACCCGACGTTCCTCCCACCGGGTTACCCGCCGACCGCCGCGTACCCCACGTCGCCACCGCCGCCCGGCTACGCCACCCCCGGTCAGGGTCTCCCCGGTCAGGGCACCCCCGGTCAGGGCATCCCCGGCTACGCGCCGCCGCCCGGTTACGCCGAGCCACCGCCGCCGCCCTACGGCACGGCGTACGGCTACCCGCCGCCCGGGTTCAGCCCGACCGCGCCGTACGGCGTCGACCCGGTGACCGGGCAGCCGCTGTCGGACAAGTCGCGCATCGCGGCGGGCGTGCTGCAGCTCGCGCTGCCGTTCGGCATCGGCCGGTTCTACATCGGCGACACCGCGATCGGCATCGCGCAGCTGCTCACGTGCGGCGGGTGCGGCATCTGGTCGCTGATCGACGGCATCATCCTGCTGGTCAACGGCGGCACCGACAGCCAGGGCCGCAAGCTACGCGACTAGGTTGCGCACGAGCGCCCACCCGACGGCCAGGACCACCACGGGCACGCCGACCCGCGGCGACACCGGCGGGTTCGGCCGCCCGTCCCGGGCCGCCCGGAACCAGCGCACCCACAGCCAGGCCAGCAGCGGCAGGCCGGCCACCAGCATCACGGCGTTGAAGTGCCAGGCGGCGGCCAGGTCGCCGTGCAGCAGGGCGTGCACCATCCGGGTGGAACCGCAGGCCGGGCACTGGATGCCGGTCAACGCGTACAGCGGGCACGGCGGCAGCAGCGACCCCGGCCGGTTGGGGTCCACGAACAGCAGCACCCCGCACCCGACCACCGCCGCCGCGGCCACCGCCAGCGGACCCCGCGCACCACGCACGAACCCCATCATCCGCCCATCCGCCGACCGCGAGCGTCGAACCCACCGGCCCTGAACGTACGACTCTCGCGCCCCGAACGTAGGACTCTCGCGAGAGTCCTACGTTCAGGGCCCGTGTGTCGTACGTTCGCGACCCCCGAGTTCAACGCTCAGGAACGGGCCGCGAAGCGGGTCGGCCGGTCGTGGAACGGCGCGTCGGCCGGTCGCCCGGAACCGCCGCCGGTCACGACGACGTGCGCGGCCAGCAGGCCCGCCACCGCCGGGCCGTTGACGACCTCCCCGGACAGCGCCAGGTCGACCGCCTCGGCCAGCGGGAAGCGCTTCGCCTCCAGGTCGGCCTCCTCGTCGCCCTGCACGTCCCGGTCCACCTCGCTGAGCCCGCGGGCCAGGAACACCCGCACCACCTCGTCGGTGAACCCCGGCGACACGGCCACGTCCACCAGCGTCACCCACTCCGACGCCGCCAGCCCGACCTCCTCGGCCAGCTCCCGCCGCGCCGCCTCCAGCGGCGTCTCGTCACCGCCGTCCAGCAGCCCGGCGGGCAGCTCCCACAGCCGCCTGCCGATCGGGTGCCGGTACTGGTGGATGAGCGTCACCGCGCCGTCGTCGTCCAACGCCACCACGGCCACCGCGCCGAGGTGCTCGACCACCTCGCGCTTCGCCGTCCCACCGCCGGGCATGGCGACCTCGTCCACGCGCAGCGCCACGACGCGCCCCACGTGCACGTCCCGCGACGACACCGTCTCGAACTCGTGCCGCGTCACTGCGCCACCCCCGCGGTCTCGGGCAGCGGCAGCCGGTCGGCCAGCCGGTAGCCCAGCGCCGCCTTCACGAACGCCGCGAACAGCGGGTGCGGGCGGGTCGGGCGGGACTTCAGCTCGGGGTGCGCCTGCGTGGCCACGAAGAACGGGTGCACGTCGGCGGGCAGCTCCACGAACTCCACCAGCCGACCGTCCGGCGACGTCCCGGAGAACACCAGCCCGGCCGACGCCAGCCGGTCCCGGAACGCGTTGTTGACCTCGTACCGGTGCCGGTGCCGCTCGGAGACCTCCAGCGACCCGTACGCCTTGGCGACCTGCGAGCCGGGCAGCAACGAGGCCGGGTACGCGCCCAGCCGCATCGTGCCGCCCATGTCGCGCTGCCCGGAGACGACGTCCTCCTGGTCGGCCATGGTGCTGATGACCGGCGACCCGGTGTCCTCGAACTCCGCCGAGTTCGCGTCCTCGATGCCCGCCAGGTTCCGCGCCGCCTCGATGACCAGGCACTGCAACCCCAGGCACAGGCCCAGCAGCGGGATGCCCCTGGTCCGGGCGTAGGTGATGGCGCCGATCTTGCCCTCGATGCCGCGCACCCCGAACCCGCCGGGGATGAGGATCGCGTCGAGCCCGGCCAGGGCGTGCGCCGCGCCGGACGGCGTCTGGCACTCGTCGGACGGCACCCACGCGATCTCGACCTTGGTGCGGTGCGCGAACCCGCCCGCCCGCAACGCCTCGGTCACCGACAGGTATGCGTCGGGCAGGTCGACGTACTTGCCGACCAGGCCGATGCGGACCCGCTCCGACGGGTTGTGCACCCGGTCGAGCAGGTCGCCCCACACGGTCCAGTCCACGTCGCGGAACGGCAGGTCCAGCCGCCGCACCACGTAGGCGTCGAGGCCCTCGCCGTGCAGCACCTTGGGGATATCGTAGATCGACGGCGCGTCCACGGCCGCCACCACGGCCTCGGTGTCCACGTCGCACATCAGGCCGATCTTGCGCTTCAGCGCGTCCGGGATCTCCCGGTCCGCCCGGCACACGATGGCGTCGGGCTGGATGCCGATGTTGCGCAGCGCGGCCACGGAGTGCTGCGTCGGCTTGGTCTTCAGCTCGCCGGACGGCGCCAGGTAGGGCACCAGCGACACGTGCAGGAAGAACACGTTGTCGCGGCCCACGTCGTGGCGGACCTGGCGGCACGCCTCCAGGAACGGCAGCGACTCGATGTCGCCGACCGTGCCGCCGACCTCGGTGATCACCACGTCCGGGGCGACGCCGTCGGGGCCCGGCTCGGCCATGGCCCGGATGCGCCGCTTGATCTCGTCGGTGATGTGCGGGATCACCTGGACCGTGTCGCCCAGGTACTCGCCGCGCCGCTCCTTGGCGATGACCTCCGAGTACACCTGGCCGGTGGTGACGTTGGCGTCACCGGACAGGTCGCGGGCCAGGAACCGCTCGTAGTGGCCGATGTCGAGGTCGGTCTCCGCGCCGTCGTCGGTGACGAACACCTCGCCGTGCTGGAACGGGTTCATCGTGCCCGGGTCGACGTTGAGGTAGGGGTCGAGCTTCTGCATGGTCACCCGGAGACCACGAGAGGTGAGCAGCTGACCGAGGCTCGACGCGGTCAACCCCTTGCCGAGGGAGGACGCCACACCCCCGGTGACGAAAACGTGCTTGGTCGTACGTGCCTGCTGCACCAAGGAGGCTCCCCGTGGTCTGGATGTCCGCCAGGGCGGGCCGCGGGTGGTCCCGCACAGCTCAACGCCCTGTCCACGGGCCCTAACGCTAACACGCCGCCGGTCACCCAACACCCCGCCGGTCACCCAGCGCGCCGGCGGGCACGTCGGCGTGTCACTCGAATGGGCTACGTTCGTTCGAACAGGCGACCACAGGTCCGCGAACCGCGCGGGAACGCCCGGTTGCCCCCGGGCGGACGCGGCCGCTCAGCCGACCGCGCCGGGCGCGGGCGCTTCGGCGTTGCCGGCCACGCCGTACCGACCGGCCTTGCCCTCCACCTGCTCACGCAGCGCGAGCACCACCACGACCCGTCCGGCCGCCGTGCCCGCGTGGTCCACCGTGGACAGCACGGACGTCGCCGCCGCGTCGGCCCGCACCACGCCGACCGCGCCGGTGCCGTCGGCCGCACCGTCACCGCCCGCGAGCACCACGCCCGCCCCCGACCGGTCGAGCTGCGCGGCGAACCGCGCCAGCACCGCCGCGCGGTCCGCCGCCGCGTCGCCGGTCAGCGCGCCACCGGTGAGCACCACCGCGAGCTGCGCGGGCCGCAGGCCCTCCTCCGGCCTGACGAAACCCGAGCTGGCCAGCCCGCCCAGCGCCGCCGCCAGCTCGTCCGGCGTGGCCCGCGGCTGGTTGGTGTCCTTGTCCAGCAGCAGCACCGAGCCGAGCAGCCCACCCGCCCGCGTGCCGGGGTCCGCGCCGGTCGGCAGCCGGGTGCCCGCGGGCTGGAGCCGGGCGACCAGGTCGAGGAGCTGGTCGGCCTTGTCGGGGTCGGTGAACGACTCGGTCAGCCGCACCTCGCCCGTCACGGTCGCGCCGGCCGCGCGCAGCAGCTCGGTCAACGCGTCCCGGTCGGTCGGCCTGGAGTCCGCCGTGGTGACCAGCACGACGGTCCGGTCGGCCAGCTCGCCCCGCACCGCCCGCGGCCCGACCGCGCCCGCGAACCGGTCGGCGTCGGCGAGCCGCGCGTCCAGGCCGTTGCGCTCGGCCTGCAACGCCGAGACCTGCCGGCCCAGCGCGCCGTTGTCCTCGTCCAGCCCGGACAGCAGCGGACCGCTGAGCGCGGTCGAACCCAGCACCACCCCGACGGCCAGCGCCAGGAACACCGCGGTGAGGGAGACGACGTGGTAGCGCGGCGAGATCACCCGAACAACCCCCTGAACCAGACGACGACGGAGCGCACCGCGTCGGCCGCCACGTCCAGGTAGACGTGGCCGACCCCGGACACCGCCAGCGCCGCGGTCATCGCCAGCACGGCGGCGAGCACCAGCAGCGCGACCAGGCCCGGCGACACCCGGCCGCGGTGCAGGGCGGCGACGGCGTACCCGTCGACCAGCTTGTTGCCGAGCTTGAGCCGGGTCAGGAACGTCGAGGGCGTCGACCCGGCGTTGCCGCGGTCGAGGAACTCCCGCAGGCCCGCCTGCAGGCCCACCGTCACGACCAGGGACGCGCCGTGCGCCTCGGCGAGCAGCAGGGCCAGGTCCTCGGCGTTGCCGGTGGCGGGGAAGGTCACCGCGCCGATGCCCAGGTCCTGGACGCGCTCCAGGCCGGGCGCGTGGCCGTCGACCTGCGCGGGCACCACCACCTCCGAGGCGGCGCGCAGCGTCGCCGTGCCGATGGCGTCCGGGTCGCCGACGATGACGTCCGGCGCGAACCCCGCCTCGTGCAGGGTGTCCGCGCCCGCGTCCACGCCGATCAGCACGGGCCGGTGCTCGCGCAGGTACTTGCGCAGCCCGCGCAGCTCCTCGGCGTGGCGGGGACCGCCCGCGACGACCAGCACCTGCCGGTCCTTCATCGGCACGAACAGCTCGGGCACGCCCACGCCGTCCAGCAGCAGCGACCGCTCCCGGCGCAGGTACTCGATGGTGTTCGCGGAGAACGCCTCCAGCTGCGCCGCCATGCCCGCCTTGGCCTCGATCATCGCGTCGGCGACCGACTCGGCGGTCTGCGCCACGCCCCGCGCGACCTCCTTCGACCCCACGAACACCCCGCCGTCGTGCAGGCGCAGCCTCGTGCCGTCGGCGATCTCGCGCAGCACCGCCGTGCCGACGCCGTCGACCAGCGCGACGCCCGCCCCGACCAGCAGCTCCGGGCCCAGGTTCGGGAACCGGCCGGAGATGGACGGCGAGGCGTTGACCACCCCCGCGACGCCCGCGTGCACCAGGGCCTCGGCGGTGCGGCGGTCGAGGTCGACGTGGTCGAGGACCGCGACGTCACCGGGGCCGAGCCGGCGCAGCAGGTCGCCGGAACGGCGATCGACCCGCGCAACCCCGGTGACGCCGGGCAGTTCGCGACGAGCGCGGCCGAGCAACCCGGAGAGCTTCATGGACCGATGGTGACCCACCGCGCACGCGCTCGGCCGCCAACACGCCGAGCCGATCCGGGCTGGTCAGTGGCATGACTGATCCACAATGGACGAATTACCCCCGGTCGGGTGACCCGATCCCGCCACCCGCCGGCCCGCCCGCCCCAGGCCACTCGACCGCCGGCGGCAGCTCCGCCACCGGCGGCACCACCCCACCGGGCGACCCGCCACCACCGGGCGACACTCCCCCACCCCACACCCCCGCGCCACCCGGTGGAACAGCGCCACCCGGCTGCCCCGCGCCACCCGACGGCTGCCCCTCCTCCGACACCGGCATCGCGATGCCGAACGGCGGCGTGGCGTCGTCATCCACCTGGTACACCGACAGCCCCGTCGCCCGGGGCAGGCGCGGGGGCCACTCCTGGGCCAGCACGGCGCCCACCAGCAGCACCACCGCCGCCACCCCCACCAACCACGTGCCCGCCCCGACGAACTCCGAGGTCGTCACCGCCGGGGACGCACCCGAGTCCACGCCGAACACCGTCCGCAACGTCTCCACCGCCGCCCACAGCGTCCCCACGACCAGCCCGAACGCCGCCAGCACCCCGAACCGGCCGACCGCCGCCCACCGCGCCGACCGCAGTTGCAGCAGCGCCCCGGCGCCCGCCAGCACCGCGCCGAGCACCAGGCCGTGCCCGTAGACCGGGAAGTCGAACCCCACCCCCGCCGAACGACCCGACAGCGCCGGCTCCTGCAGGTACTCCCACCCGGTGAGCGCGACCGAGCGGAGCAGCCCCTCCGGCAACGGCCCGTTCACGCCCGGCCGCACGTGGGTCTCCTGCCCGTACAGCGGGAACAGCGAACCCAGCACCACCAGCAGCGCCCCCGCGCCGATGGTGGGGACCGCGATCGCGCGCCGGGTCATGTGGCGTCCTCCTCCGTGCTCGGTGGCGTGCCGCGGCGTGGCACACCCCCTTACCAGGAAAGCCGCGGCACGCGTCGCCGCCAACGGCCGACCGGGTGCGGTTCGGTCACCGACCGTCGTGCCCGGGGTCGGGCAGCCGCGCCACCTCGACCCTCCACGACCGGGATGCCGAACGGCGGGGTGTCGAGGTCGTCGCCCATCCGGTGGACCACCGGCCCCTCGGGCCGCGCGGCCGGCCCCCGCGCGTGCAGCAACACGGTCGCGACCGCGGCGAGCACCACGGACGCCCCGAGCGCGACGACGCCCTCCCCGACCCGACCGAAGAACTGGTCCGCCCCACCGCGGGACGCGTTGCCGTTCAGGGACACCACGGCCGCCACCCCGGCCGCCACCAGCAGCACCGCGCCCGGAGGCGCCCGCTCACTTCTTCTTGGCCTTGCGCCGCACCACGGGCGCGCTGTCCTTGTCGGCCTTCGCCGCCGCCAGCAGCTCCTCGGCGTGCGCGCGGCCCGTGTCGGTGGAGTCCATGCCCGCGAGCATCCGCGCCAGCTCGACCACGCGCTGCGACTCGTCCAGCTTCCGCACGCCGCTGCGGGTCAGCACGCCGTCCGCGGTCTTGTCGACCACCAGGTGCCGGTCGGCGAACGCGGCGACCTGCGGCAGGTGCGTGACCACGATGACCTGGTGGCTGCGCGCCAACCGGGCCAACCGGCGACCCACCTCGACCGCCGCCCGACCGCCGACACCGGCGTCGACCTCGTCGAACACCAGCGTGGGCACCGGGTCCGAGTGCGACAGCACGACCTCGAGCGCCAGCATCACCCGCGACAGCTCGCCGCCCGACGCGCCCTTGTGCACGGGCAGCGCCGGCGCGCCGGGGTGCGCGATCAGCCGCAGCTCCACGTCGTCGACGCCGCTGGAACCGGCGTGCAGCAGCTGCCCGTCCACCCGCAGCGCCTGCGGGTCGCCCTGCTCGGCCACCCGCGGCCGCACCGCCACCTCGACCGTGGCGTGCGGCATCGCGAGGCCGGTCAGCTCGTCGGACACCGCCTTGCCCAGCTCCTCGGCCGCGGCGGTCCGCTCGGCCGTCAGCCGCCGCGCGTACCCGGCCAGCTCCGCGGCCAGCTCGTCGCGCCGCGCGGCCAGCGCCGCCAGCGCCTCGTCGGAGGTGTCCAGCCCGGCCAGCCGCGACGACGCGTCCTGCGCCCAGGCGATCACGCCGTCCACGTCGGCCGCGTACTTGCGGGTCAACGACTTCAGCTCGGCCTGGCGGGCGAGCACCTGCTCCAGCCGCGCCGGGTCCGCGTCCAGGTGCTCCAGGTAGGACGCGATCTCCGCGCCCACGTCGGCCAGCAGCGTCTCCGCCTCCACCAGCCGGGGCTCCAGGTCGCGCAGCTTCGGGTCGTCGGACGCGGTCAGCCGCCGCCGCGCCTCGCCGATCAGGCCCAGCGCGCCCGGCACGTCCGGGTCGCCGTCCGGCGCGCCCGACACCGCGTACTGCGCGCCCGACGCGGCCTCGCGCAGCTGGTCGGCGTCGGCGAGCCGGCGAGCCTCGGCGACCAGCTCCTCGTCCTCGCCCGGCTTCGGGTCGACCGCGGTGATCTCGGCCAGCCCGTGCCGCAGCATGTCGGCCTCGCGCGCCAGCTCGTGGGACCGCGCGGTGCGCTCGGCCAGCTCCGTCGCCACCCGCAGCCACTCGTCGCGGACCTTCCGGTACGCGCGCAGCGGCTCGGCGACCTCGTCACCGGCGAACCGGTCGAGCACCGACCGCTGCTCGGCGGGCCGCAGCAGCCGCAGCTGGTCGTTCTGCCCGTGCACCGCGAGCAGCTGCTCGGCCAGCTCCGACAGCACGCCCACCGGCACCGAGCGGCCGCCCAGGTGGGCGCGGGAACGCCCGTCCGCGCCGACGGTGCGGACCGCGATTACGCTGCCGTCGTCGTCGGGCTCGCCGCCGACCTCCTCGGCGACCTTCGCCGCCGGGCTGCCCGCGGCCGCGACGAACCGCCCCTCCACGACCGCCTTGTCCGCGCCGTTGCGCACGCGGGACGCCTCGGCCCGGCCGCCGCCCAGCAGGTGCAGCCCGGTGACGACCATGGTCTTGCCCGCGCCGGTCTCGCCCGTCACCACGGTGAAACCGGCATCCAGCTCAAGGGTGGCCTCGTCGATCACACCGAGGCCCTGGATGCGCATCTCGGCCAGCACGCCCGGAACACTACTGGGCGATGCGGGCCGAGCGTGTGCTCGGGGGAGGGTGTTCCGCTGTTGATCTAGCAGGTCGTCACCCGGCCGACGGACCGCGCCACCCCTGCACCGGCAGCTCGAACTTCTCCACGAGCCGGTCGGTGAACGGGCCGGACCGCAACCGGACCAGCCGCAACGGCGTCCGGCCGCCCACCACCTCGACCCGCGCGCCGGGCGGCAGGTTCACCGTGCGGCGACCGTCGGCGCACAGCACGGCCGGGTGGCCCTCCGGGTCGACCTCCAACGCCACCACGGACGCCGGCGACACCACCAGGGGCCGCGCGAACAGCGCGTGCGCGTTGCTCGGCACCACCAGCAGCGCCTGCACGTCCGGCCACACCACCGGCCCGCCCGCCGAGAACGCGTACGCCGTCGACCCGGTCGGGGTCGCCACCAGCACGCCGTCGCAGCCGAACGCCGACACCGGCCGCCCGTCCACCTCCACCACGACGTCCAGGATGCGTTCCCGGGTGCTCTTCTCCACGCTGGCCTCGTTGAGCGCCCACGTGCCCTCCAGCACCTCGCCGTCGACCGACGCGGTGATGTCGAGCGTCATCCGCTCCTCGACCTCGTAGTCCCGGTCGACGACGTGGCTGATCGCCTCGTACAGCGCGTCGGAGTCGGCCTCGGCCAGGAACCCCACCCGGCCCAGGTTCACCCCGAGCACCGGCACGCCCGCCGCCCGCGCCAGCTCCGCCGCCCGCAGCAGCGTGCCGTCACCACCGAGCACGAACACCAGCTCGGTGCCCTCGGCGGCCTTGTCGTCGGCCAGCACGACCTGCGCGAAGCACGACGGGTCCAGGTCCGGTGCCTCGTCCTCCAGCACCCGCAGCTTCACCCCGCCCGCCGCGAACCGCGCCGCGACCTCCTGGGCCACCAGCACGTTGCTGCGCCGCCCGGTGTGGACGACCAGCAGGATCTCCCTCGTCGTCACTGGACCGTCCTCACTGGGGCTCCTCACTGGGGGCCTCGCGCCACGGCGGCGCGCACGAGCGCGGTGGCGTCCGCCGCGTCCAGGGGGTCGCCCCGGCGCAGCCAGACGAAGAACTCGACGTTGCCCGACGGACCGGGCAGCGGGCTCGCGGTGACGCCGTGCGGGCGCAGGCCCAGCCCGGCGGCGGACGCGACCACGTCCAGCACCGCCTCGGCCCGCAGCTCCGGGTCGCGCACCACACCGCCCGAGCCGAGGCGTTCCTTGCCGACCTCGAACTGGGGCTTCACCATCGGCAGCAGGTCGCCGCCCTCGCCGAGGCACCCGGCCAGCGCCGGCAGCACCAGCTTCAGCGAGATGAACGACAGGTCGGCCACCACCAGGTCCACCGTGCCGCCGATGTCCTCCGGCGTCAACGACCGCACGTTGGTCTTGTCCTTGACCACGACCCGGTCGTCGGTGCGCAGCCGCCAGTCCAGCAGGCCGCGACCCACGTCGGCCGCCACGACCTGCCGCGCACCCGCCCGCAGCAGCACGTCGGTGAACCCGCCGGTGGACGCGCCCGCGTCCAGGCACCGCCTGCCCGCCACCGCGACCCCGTCGAACGCCTCCAGCGCCCCGACGAGCTTGTGCGCGCCCCGCGAGGCGTAGTTCGGGTCGTCGTTGTCGCGGACGACCAGCGCGGTGTCCAACTCGACGGCGGTGGCCGGTTTCGTGGCCACGGTGCCGCGCACGGTCACCCGGCCGTCGGCGACGAGCTGGCTCGCGTGCTCCCGCGACCTGGCCAGCCCGCGGCGGACCAGTTCGGCGTCCAGCCGAGCCCTGCGCGGCACCGGTCAGACCTTGTCGATGCTGGAGAGCGCGGCCGTCAACGCCGTGTGCACGTCGTCGAACAGGGCCACGTGCTCGACCACGTCGAGCACGTCCAACCCGGCGAGACCGGCCAGGGCGTCGTCGATCCCGGCCACGGGATCGCGCGGCGGACCGGGGAGGGGAACCTCGAAGCTCACGTGATTCAAGGTAGCCGATGCAGCGCGGAGAGGTCCTCCGCCACGTACGTCGGACGGCGGTCCTCCGGCAGGTCCATCGCCTCCGCCTCCGTGGACACGCCGGTGAGCACCAGCAGCGAGTCCATGCCCGCGTTGACCGCGCCCGCGATGTCGGTGTCCAGCCGGTCGCCCACGACCAGCGGCCGTTGCGCGCCCGCCGACTTCGCCGCCTGCTCCAGCAGCGGCGTGGCGGGCTTGCCCGCCACCAGCGGCTCCACCCCGGTCGCCGTGCGCAGCGCCGCGACCAGCGAGCCGTTGCCGGGCAGCAGGCCCCGCTCGGTGGGCAGCGTGGCGTCGACGTTGCAGGCGATCCAGTGCGCGCCGCCCTGGCGGATCGCGACGCACGCCTCGGCCAGCTCGCGCCAGCTCAGGTCCTGCGACAGCCCCTGCACGACGGCCTGCGCGCCGTCGGCCCGGTCGGTCGGCCGGTAGCCGCGCAGCCGCACCTGCTCGGCCAGCGCGTCCGTGCCGAGGACCAGCACCGGCGCGCCCTGCGGCACCAGGTCCAGCAGCATCGCCGCGCCCGCCTGGGCGCTCGTGCTCACCTCGTCCAGCGCCGCGTCGAAGCCCAGCTCGGTCAGGTGCTCGGCCACCGTCTCGGGCGACCGGGACGCGTTGTTGGTGACGAACCGGATGCCGGTGCCGTGCCTGCGGGCGGCGGCGACCGCCTCGACCGCGCCGGGCACCGCCTCCTGCCCCCGGTAGACCGTGCCGTCGAGGTCCAGCAGCAGGGCGTCGTAACGGGCCAGCAGCACAGGCGTCTCCGTTCGGGCGGTTCGTTCCGTCTGGGGACAGTCTGAAGGCTCGGCACCGGGTGGTGCCGAGCCTCCAGGTGTGACTTCGGTCGGTGCCCGCTCAGTCCTGCGGGCTGAGGTCGAACGCGCGCTCGGCCGCGTCGGTCTCGTTGTCATCGTCGGCCTGCGCCGCGTTGAGGAACCACTTCACGGCTTCCTCCGTGCGACCGGCCGCCTCCAGGTTGTCGGCGTAGGCGTAGAACAGGCGGGCGCTCCACGGGTCGCGCCGCTTCTCGTTCAGGTCGTCGCCCTGCAACGCCACCACGGCCGCGTCGAGCTGCCCCATGTCGCGCCGGGCGCCGGCCGCGACGATCCGCAGCTCCACCGCCTCGTCCGGCGACAGCGACAACCCCTGCGCCTCGCGGGCCAGCTCGATGGCCCGCTCGGGCCGCCCCAGCGCCCGCTCGCAGTCGGCCATGACCGCGAGGTGCCCGGCACCGTGCGACATCCGCCGCGCCGCCCGCAGCTCGGACAACGCCTCGGCCCACTCGCCCGCGTGGTAGGCGGCCAGTCCGGCGGCCTCCCGGACCACCGCGACCCGCGCCGCCTTCGACCGCGCGTACCGCGCGTGCTCCAGCGCCAGCTCCGGCTCGCTGTCGATCAGCATGCCCGCCGCCGCCAGGTGCCGGCCGACGATCTCGGCGAGCCCCTTGGGCAACCCGCGCAGCTCCTGCTTCACCTCGGGGTCGAGGACGGAGATGTCCGCGTCCTCGGGCAGCTCCGGCGTGCGGGCCCGCGTGAACACGCGCTCGCCGGACTCGCCCTGCGCCGACTCACCCGACACCGACTCATCCTGCGCCGACTCACCTTCGGCCACCGCGGGCTCTTCACCGGCGTCGGCGGCCCCCTCCTCGCCGGTGTCGCCATCGGTGTCGGTGTCGGTGTCATCGTCGGTGCCGGTGTCTCTCTCGGCCGGTGCCTCGACCTCGGCCACCTGTGCGTCGCCCACCGCTGCGTCGTCCACCTCGGCGGCGCCCCGGACCTCCGGCGTCACCGACTCCTCGACGACCACCGGTGCCGACTCGACCGCGTCCACCGCGGCGTCCCCGGCGACGGACTGCTCGTCCGCCTGCGCGACCCGCTCCTGGAACCGCGCGGCCCGCTCACGACTGCGCTCGTCCCGCTTGTCCTGCCCGGGCTTGTCGTAGCGAGGCCGCTCGTCGCGCCGGGCGTAGCCGGAACGCTCACCGCCACGATCATCCCGCCGCTGGTAACCCCCGCGGTCCCCACCGGACCGCTCATCCCGCCGCGCGTACCCACCGCGATCACTGCCGGCCCGGTCGTCACGACGCTGGTACCCACCGCGGTCACCACCGGTCCGGTCATCGCGACGCTGGTACCCGCCACGGTCCCCACCCGGCCGGTCGTCCCGCCGCGGGTAGCCACCGGTCCGCTCGTCCCGGCGCTGGTACCCGCCGGCCCGGTCATCCCGCCGCTGGTACCCACCAGGCCGCTCATCGCGCCGCTGGTAACCGCGATCCCCACTCGGCCGGTCGTCCCGCCGCTGGAACCCGCCCCGGTCGCCACCGGTCCGGTCCTCACGACGCTGGTACCCACCGCGGTCCCCGCCGGCCCGGTCGTCGCGCCGTTCGTAACCCCCACGATCGCCACTCGACCGATCATCACGACGCTGGTACCCGCCGCGGTCGCCACCGGTCCGGTCGTCACGACGCTGATACCCGCCGCGGTCACCACCCGGCCGGTCCTCCCGGCGCTGGTAACCCCTGCGGTCGCTACCCGGCCGGTCGTCACGACGCTGGAAGCCACCCCGGTCGCCACTGGTCCGGTCATCCCGGCGCTGGAAGCCACCGGATCGGTCGTCCCGGCGCTGGTAATCGCCTCGGTCGCCACCGGTCCGGTCGTCGCGGCGCTGATAGCCACCGCGGTCGCCACCCGCTCGGTCGTCGCGGCGCTGGTACCCACCCCGGTCACCACTCGGCCGGTCGTCCCGCCGCTGGTAACCGCCGCGCTCGCCCCGGTCGTAACCGCGGTCCGAGCCGCTGTCGTCCCGACGGTCGTAGCGCGGACGCTCGCCCCTGCTGTCGTCCCGCCGGAACCCACCCCGGTCGCCGCCGCGGTCGTCGCGGGCGCGGCCGTAGCCGGGACGATCACCGGAATCGCGGCGGAAGCCACCACTCCGGTTGTCATCCCGACGCGGCGCAGCTCCGCGGTCGTCACGGGGCTTGTCGTAACGAGGACGCTCACCCCGGTTGTCATCACGACGGTCCGCGCCACGAGGCTTGTCGTAGCTCGGCCGATCGTCCCGACGCGGGTAGCCGCCGCCCGCCCCGCGGGCGTCCCGGCCACTGCCGCTGCTCGGCTTGCGGCTCCCCTGGGCACGACCACCATCGTCGGATCGGCGCGGTCGGTCTCCCTGGCCACGCTGACGGTCGCCGGGTCGATCCCCGAACCTGGACACTAACTCCTCCTACTGTGGACACGCCGAAAGGGCTTGCGATCGGAGCACAATTCACTGTGCCCCCACCACAAGCCCTTTCAGGGAAAAATTGTTCGGCGGCGTCCTACTCTCCCACACCCTCACAAGTGCAGTACCATCGGCGCTGGAAGGCTTAACTACCGGGTTCGGAATGGGACC